>NZ_JBNNTL010000004.1:0-284891 GCF_050278745.1 Lysinibacillus sp. NPDC094403
TCTCGAATTGGAAGAAGCTCTCCCTTTTCAAGCAGTTCATCAAAGTTTGGAATATCTTTATCTATTGCATGCTTCCATTGAGCAGCATAAATCATTCCTAGAGCATAAGATGGGAAATAACCAAACATACCACCTGACCAGTGCATATCTTGTAGTACTCCTTTTGCATCTGTCTCAGGACGAATGCCTAAATATTCCTCGTATTTATCATTCCATACTTGTGGAAGATCTTTTGCTTGAAGATCGCCGTTGAATAGGTCACGTTCAATTTCATAGCGAATCATAATATGTAGCGGATATGTTAACTCATCTGCTTCAATACGAATAAACGATGGCTCCACCATATTAATTGCTCGCAGGAAGTCAGCTAATGCTACATCACCAAATTGCTCAGGTGAATATTTTTGCAGTCGCTCGTAATTATGCTCCCAGAACTTTTCGTTCCTACCAACAAAATTTTCATAAAATAAAGATTGAGATTCATGTATTCCCATAGATGTCCCCGTTGCTAATGGTAAACCATCAAGCTTCACATCGATATTTTGTTCGTACATGGCGTGTCCACACTCATGGATTGTTCCAAAAATTGCTGAACGGAAATCGTTTTCATCATATTTCGTTGTAATACGATTATCTCCATGATTTAAGCCAATCATAAATGGGTGCACACTTTCGTCTAAGCGACCTGCATCAAAATCATAGCCAAGTTGTGTTAACATTTCTAATGATAATGCACGCTGAGATTCACGAGGGAAATGCTTAAATAATATGCTTGTATCTGGTTTATTTGGTGAAGCTGCGATTTTTTGCACAAGAGAAACGATTGTTTCACGTAATTCACCAAAAACTTGATCTAAAACATCAGTCGTCATTTCAGGTTCATATAAATCTAGTAATGTATTGTAAGGAGAACCGTTTTTAATACCCCAATATTGAATGAATTTCTTCTGACAGCTTATAATTTCCTCTAAATAAGGTAGGAATAAAGCAAAATTATTAGTTGCCTTTGCTTCTTCCCATGCTGTTTCCGCTTTAGATTGTAAAATTACGAATTCCTTATATTCATCCGCCGGAATTTTTTTATTTTGATCATACTCTTTACGTACTTCCTCTACTACACGCAGCGTAACATAATCGAGATCTCCCTTTTGCCCCTCTAGATCCGTTAGTAATTCCCCTAACTCTTCACTAGTTTGCATCTCAAATAAGGAGGCAGATAATGTTCCAACTACCTCTGAACGTTGAGCTAATCCTTTCTTAGGCGCACCCGTTCGCATATCCCAATAAATCACACTCAGTGCTTCTCCGTAGTGCTGCATTTTTTTCACATAGTCAGTAAATTGTTGTACAGTCATGCTAACAACCTCCTTTTCACGCTACTAGTTTATCATATTTTCGAAAATTTTGTATATTATGGACTTTATAGTATTTGTTGCAGCATATAGTAGCTACTCACAATTTATAATTTGTTATACATTCTTCCTCAGTTTATCTACAAAACTATTCTATTACGAATAGCATATACAACAGCTTGCGTTCGATCCTCTGCACCAATTTTTTGTAGAATACGATGAACATGCGTCTTAACTGTGCTCTCACTAATATGAAGCACATTGGAAATTTCTTCGTTTTTTAATCCGTACGCCATTTGTTGGAGAACTTCAAGCTCACGTTCGGTGAACATCTCAAACATCTCTATTTTTGCTTTATTCGCTTCAACATCTTCATTCGTTGATTTAATCGCTTTGGCCATAACCTTTGCCGCTATAGAAGTACGAAAAATTGCTTCTCCTCGGTATGCGGCCCTTATTGCATCAATAAGTTCATCTGGTGTTGCATCTTTAAGTAAATATCCCACTGCGCCTGAACGAATACCATCATAAACATATTCTTCTAAATCAAACGTTGTAAGGATGACTACTTTTATATCCGGAAATGCTGTTAAAATTTCACGAGTTGCTTCAATACCACTCTTTTCTGGCATTTGAACGTCCATTAATACAACGTGAGGAACAGTACTCTTAACTAGATCTACAGCTTCACTTCCATTTGCCGCTTCACCCACAACCTCCATATCTTCTTGAGCTTTAATAATGTAACTCAATCCATGACGTATTAATTTTTGATCATCTACAATCGCTACACGAATTAGATTTTTCTTCATATTTCTTCACCTTTCAAATACCGCTATCTAATGGCACTTTTACTATTAAAGCTAATCCATGAGGATCACGTGATTGGATTAGACAAGATCCGCCTGCTTTTTGACATCGTTCCTTTATCCCAGACAATCCAAATCCAGGTTTGAATTGTGTTTGTTCTGTAAATTTCCCATTATCCTCAATGCTCATTATTACATTCGCTTCATTATTAAAAATTGTTACTTCAACATTCGTTGCCTCAGCATGGCGAATAACATTCGTCAATGCTTCTTGCAAAATTCGATAAAGCGGCTCACAAGTTTCCAGTTTCCATTCTGTAATTTCATCAGTGATCGTGAATTTGATATTTAACCCACTATGCTCTCGAACTTGTTTGATTAGGCTTTGCAAAGCAATCAAACCTATTCCTTCATCATCTAGTGCCATTTGATGTACAACTGTTCGTACTTCCGTTAAACACCCACGAGTTATTTCTAAAATCGTTTGTAACGTTTTATCAATTTCTGAGGAATCTGCCTTCATGATATAAGGAAAGGCTTGTAATTGAACAATGATGGACGTAAGACCGTGTCCAATACTATCATGAATATCTCTAGCAATTCTGGTCCTTTCTTCAAGCACTGCATAGCGTAAAGATTGGACTGTAGAATCTTCTAACTCCTTATGTGCTTGTTGGAGTTCTTTATGTGCAGACTCTAACTGTGTATGGATTTCTTGTAATTCTTTAAAGTGATGAGCCTTTAATTCATTCGCTTCACGTCTAATGCGAGCACTTCGAAAAATCGCAAACATTCCTGCATAGGCAATAAAAAGTGTAAATATTTCATCCATCGTGCTATGTTCAAATTTGAGTAAAATTATTACGTTTGTAGCAATCACTATAGTAGCAAAAATAATGGATAATTTATCGGGTAGTCGTAGTGCAACATATCCTATAAGATAAAACATTAAGACAATTGCTGCCCGATCCTCTCCAAAACCTCCCCAGAAAAATGCTATTAATATCAATACCATGGATCCCATATAAATGCGTTTTGTACTACTCACTGTATTCGCTAACCATAGAAGAACCGAATACAGTGTGAAAATTACCATAGCAAATATTAAGTTTGGTACGGTAACAGCATTTATATTTTTTATTAAAATACATAACAATAATAAGTTAAAAAAAACTCTTCTCATTCGATTGTGTAAGAAACTTTTTAAATTCATATTTTTTCATCCCGTAAGTTGTTTGTATCTCATATAAATAATATACCGGCGAGCACATATACTACCAAGCGGTATAAATATAAGAGCATTCGTTAATGAGATTACCGCATGCTCTTTTCCCCAATTTGCTGCAAGTAGACGTAAAAGAAGAATGCCTAAAAATACAATAACTCCGGCGGCAGAACTTTGAGAAGTTACGATTCCTCTTTCATGATTAACACGAATTTTTTCTAGTTTTCCTCTCCATTTTCCTATACCTATGCCAATTATTAAACAAATGAAATACAATATTAAGCTTATTGGCGTTAATTTATCTGAGCTTATAACAGAAGTACACGCTAACCATATTAACAAAATCGGTGTTATCCACATCCGAGTTGGTCTAATTTGTTTCTCCCTTAACATAAGAAGAATTATGACAATAAAGACACCTAAGTAGCTACTCATTTCTTTCCCTCTCTTTATTTTATAAATTCTTAATGAAAGTATAATTGAAAAGAAAAGAAAAATAGTCCATTTTTGGATTGATTTTTTGAACTACTATCCATCTGTAGATGTAGTGCCAAAGAGGTACCTGAGAAACGACTAAATCGTTATTTCAATAATATTCGTCCCCTCATTGAAAAAACCTCTCCATTTAGGAATGTAAGTGACTTTAGTCACCTTTCCATTTCTACTCGGAGAGGGCAAATTTACTTTTAAGATTGCGAATCAGTAGTTATTATTTGGATAACTCTATCTTTCTCTTTTATGAACAGCATAAAATTTATATTATCGTTGGGATTATATTCTCTTTAATTAATGGCCATCTATCAAGTGGATTCATGATGAATTCCGAACTAATTGCTACAACCATATTCATTTTCGGTATGCAACAAATCATATTGCCACCATCCCCGATAGCTGAATATGTAGAAAGTCCATCTTCTTGTCGTAGCCACCATAAATAACCGTAATTATTAGAGTTCATCTCTGTTGATTCACGAATCCATGTCTCTGAAAGAACCTTATTATTTTCCCAAATGCCATTGTTTAAATAGAGGTAGCCAAATCGTGCCATATCACGAGTAGTTAATGTTAGTCCCCATCCACCTGTCGAATGACCGTTTGGATCATGTACCCACCCCTTAACGTTTTTCCCAAATAAATCATCAAACCCATATGCGTTCATTTGGTAGTCAGGAATTTCTCTCATCCCAAGCGGTGTAAACAAATGTTCATTGGCGAACGCTCGAGCACTCTTGCCCGTACTTTGAGTAAGAATAGCTGACAATAAATGTGCTCCAGCTGTGGAATATTTGAATGCGCCTATATCCCCATCTTTTCCCATTATATCAAGTGTATATTTTATCCAATCCTGCTGTTGACAAAGAACATCTAACGGCTCCTGCCAATCCTCATATGGATATGGTACTGTCATCGTTAGAAGATGTCGTATAGTAATCTGTTGTTTCTGCTTATCAGCATCAGAAATATATTTTGGGAAAAAATCTATCAATTTCTCTTCCACGCTTTTAATATATCCTTTATCGATAGCGATACCTATAAGTGCTGATAGTACACTTTTGGTAACAGATGCAACATGGTGGCAATCATTAGGACCTTTGCTGTTAAAATATTTTTCATATGCTAAATGACCATTTCGTATTATAACAATGCCATTTATATTGTTATAATCACTTGTTATCGTCTGCTCTAGCTCGGAAAGCTTTTCAATGTTCATATATATGCTTTCAGACTTTACCGTTTGCCAATTAATTGTTGATTGCATAGGAACCTCCTATTGTTAATTTTGTCATTTTTTCTTTACAGGAAAATATACCTCAGTAATATAATCCTCAGGAGAATTTGCTTGAATTGGATCTGTTACATATATTTCATATGGCGGTAATATCAATTCATAACCCTCGTTTTCAATCCACTTCATCAAATTAGCATAGACAGATGTTAATTCTGGATAAGCCCCCTTTAAAACAGATTTAGCACATAGGCTACCAGGCAAATCTCTCGTTCCTTTGACAGACTCAGCTATTGGAATAGCGAACTCAGTATCATTACCAGTAGGATTAAATTCAGGGCTATGGTAAATCGTCATCGGCTTACCGAGTAAAGTGAGCTGCTCCATCGCAATCTTTTCATATAGCTTGCTAAAATAGTTACCGTATCCCGATGAATAGTCATCACTGCTCATTATTAGACGCTTAAAAAGGATATTTATTGGCTTTGTTTCAACTAGCTGTACCTCGATATCGTCAAGGTACGACATGATTGGTACTCCCTTTTCTAAGTTTGCAATATCATGACTTAGTTGTTTTACAAGATATTCAAAAGCCTTTAGTTTTTCTTGCATCTCATTTCTCTTATGGTTAAGCGCCGAATAAAGCATTTCTTCGGATTGATCCTTTTCTAATTCCAACATAGTTTTAATTTCTTCAAGAGAAAAATGATAGGATTTTAAACGGTTGATATAGAGCATCCTTTTAAGCTGTTCGATGGAATAATACCTATAACCGCTTTCAGTATTAATCTCATCTGGGTTTATTAATCCAATTTCATCGTAATATCGAAGTGTTTTTGTCGAGACACCACATATCTTCGAGAATTCTCCAATTGATAGCACAAAACCACCTCACTCATTGATTTGTTACTTGCTACAATTCATTTATACACCTTCCCCTAAGGACAAAGTCAATCAAGATTTATGCTTTACTACCTTTATCTTTAACTTCCTTGACTGAAAAATTTTATTGACCGTTTAGTACAAAAAAGATATGCTATTAGTCAATGAGAGGTGAATAAATTTGACTAAACGAGGCAGACCCCGGGAGTTTGATTATTCCTCAATTGTAGATGTCGCTATGAAAACTTTTTGGATAAGAGGGTATGAGGGGTGTTCTACACAGGACTTATGCAATGATACTGGACTCGGGAAAGGCAGCTTATACAATACTTTTGGTAGCAAACATGAACTGTATAAACAAGTATTAGAACGCTATCATGAGTTTGGAATTAAGGAACAGCAGGAATTATTAAATGCTCCAATTGCATTGAAAGAGCGGTTATGTAATTTTTTCGAATGGGCATTGAAGGAAGATTTTGAGAATATTGATCAAAAGGGTTGTTTATTAATTAATGCGAGTTTGGAAAGAGCTAATATTGACGTAATGGTTCAAGAAATTTTCTCACGACATGTCGAACTTCTTAAACTAGCTATTGAAAAAGTAATGGAGGAAGGATTGCAAACTGGCGAAATTTCAAAAAAGCAAACAGCTGAGGAATTAGCTAGTCTTTTTTTAAGCAGTTATTACGGGTTTCGTGTTCTTAATGTTTCGATGCAAAATCGGATGTTATCTGAGCAGATTATGAACGGAACATTAGAATCTATTTTTGGCGCTTAGTGCGCTCTTTTTTAGCATCATTTTTGTACCAATCGTTACAATAATATATTAGGAGTGTTTTTATGCCATCGATTATTTATTTACTAGCTCTAGCAATTTTTTGTATGACTACATCTGAATTTATGGTTGCAGGTATGATGAACGAGCTTGCTCTAGCATTTCAGGTTTCTGTATCTTCAATCGGGTATTTAATTACAGCTTATGCAGGAGCAATGGTAGTAGGAGGACCTATTTTAACTGCAATTCTTCTACGAATAAGCAGTAAACAAGCATTATTATTTTTAATGTTTGTATTTTTAATCGGCCAGTCGCTCGGAGCTATCGCTTGGAACTATGATATTATGATGGTCTCTCGCATTATTACCGGTATTGCTTCATCTTCAGCATTTGGTGTTGCCATTTCCTTTTCTGCAACATTGGTTCCCCCTAATTCAAGGGGAAAAGCTGCATCTATTGTTCTTGCAGGTTTAATGATCGCAACAGTCTTAGGCTTACCTATAACAACAGTTATCTCGCAAAATTTTGGTTGGCGTACGAGTTTTTGGTTTGTTTCTATTCTTGTACTAATTTCCGGGATAATGATTCAATTGTTACTACCATCATCACCAAACAAAGAACTATTAAACTGGAAAGACGAGCTCATGAGCTTTAAAAATATTCATCTTTGGGCAGCGTACATAACAAGTATGTTTATTATAGGTGGTACGTTTGCAGCATTTAGCTATTTCACGCCTATCTTTACAAATATCACAGGCTTTTCAAGCGCAAGTATTCCATATTTACTTGCTCTCTATGGTAGTGCAACAGTAATCGGGAATATAGTGATTGGCAAGTTTGCTGATAAATATACAATGGAAACACTTTTGAGTGGATTGATTATTTTAATCGTAGCATTGTCTTTATTTGCTTTAGGAGCTGAAAATAAATATATTGCAGTTATTACTACTATTTTTATTGGCTTTACTGGTGTAGCAATGAATCCAGCTATGGTGGCGAGAGTGATGAAAACAGCTAATAATGGCACGATGATAAATACCATTCATAGTTCTTTTATTACGCTTGGTATTGTTATTGGTTCATCACTTGGCGGCCTAGGTATTAGTAATGGATATGGCTATATATCACCACTGTGGATTGGCGTTATTTTAGCTATCCTAGGGTTACTATCATTATTCCCTTACTTACATAAAAGGAAGGAAAATTATCTTTCTAAATAGATACTTCCTTCTCCCCCAATCATAAAATCTTTAATAGGAGCTATCACATTTTTAATTAGTAAACGAAAGAAGCTCTCCTCGTCGTTTTCACGATCAAGGAGAGCTTCTTATACTATATAAATTCAGGGGAATTTTTAACTAGCTTTCAATTATAATGTTCGGTTTCCAATCAAACATTTTTTAGAGCTAAAATTTATGACAATAGATATATTGTTGGGGATCCAATATATCATATTGACGAATAGGGTCTGATTACCCTATTTAAATGTTTTGGCAAATTTGTAATACTTGTTTTACGGCTTCTGCTGATTGATGAAGCGCTGTTTTTTCTTCATTTGTCAGGTGCAATTCAATAACTGATTCAATGCCATTGCCACCTAATATTGTCGGCACCCCTAAAAATAATTCGTGGTAACCGTACTCTCCTTCCAAAAGGGCGATAGAAGGAATTATTTTACGTTGATCTTTCATGATGATTTCGACCATCTGTGCACATGCAGCAGCTGGCGCATAATATGCACTACCATTGCCTAACAAACCAACAATTTCTCCGCCACCTTTACGTGTACGTTCTACGATTTGCTGTAGTCTGTCTTGAGGAATCAGCTTGTCTAATGGGATACCTCCAGCATAGGAATATCGAATTAGAGGGACCATTTCGTCGCCATGTCCACCTAAAACGAATCCTGACACATCCTCTGGTGCAATTTGTAGTTCTTGAGCTACAAATGTATTAAAACGCGCTGTATCTAATACACCTGATTGGCCAATGATACGATTTTTCGGAAAACCTGTTTCCTTATAGCAAACATAGGTCATGGCATCAACAGGATTGCTTAATACAATGACTATGCTGTTAGGTGCATAATGTTTGATTTGTCTAGAAATTTGTTGAATTATTTTTGCATTCGTTGTCACTAAGTCATCTCGACTCATGCCTGGTTTACGAGGAATACCAGCTGTAATAATAACAATATTTGCTCCAACTATATCCTCATAATTGCTCGTTCCTTTAATAGAAACGTTAAACTTTTCGATTGGTCCTGTTTGTAATAGATCCAACGCTTTTCCTTTTGTCGGATTCTCCGCTTCTGGAATATCCAACAGAACAACATCGCCTAGCTCTTTTTGGGCTAAAAATAAGCTTAATGTCGCGCCTGTATGACCAGCTCCAATAACAGCGATTTTACTTTTTCGAAATGTCATTAAGCCTCACCTCGATTTTCAGTAGCTGCTGTTTCCGTCGTTTTTTTAGCACGCGTTGATGTTGGAGTTGATGCTGGCTTTTTCTTTGGTGCTTCTGGTCCTTTAATCATTTGGAAAACATCTTCATCTGGACGCGGAATTACGTGAGCGCCTAATAGTTCTCCAACGCGCATTGCAGCGGCTTTTCCAGCTTCTACTGCTGCTTGGACAGAACCAACATCACCTTTCACGACGACTGTCACA
The DNA here is from genome assembly GCF_050278745.1 of Lysinibacillus sp. NPDC094403. Lineage (NCBI taxonomy): Bacteria > Bacillati > Bacillota > Bacilli > Caryophanales > Bacillaceae > Lysinibacillus > Lysinibacillus sp. NPDC094403. The sequence goes on from NZ_JBNNTL010000004.1 coordinate 9,439, forward strand.
ATCCCACCATCTACGAACTCTTGCTTGACGATGGTTACATCTGATGACTTAATCATCGCATCGGCTGCCTCGTAAGAACCAACTAAACCTTTTGTCTCAATCATTCCAATTGCGCTACTCATTCTCTTCACCTCGCATAACTTCCGTAGAATCTATAATACCTATTACAACTGAATCGATAGGCAACGGATTTTCTTTCATAATATATCGGGATGATCCACCACTTGTAATGAGCACATCATCTCCAATTCCCGCCCCGATTCGGTCAGCTGCTACTATTTCCGTGCGAATTGGCTGCTGATTGGAGTCAATTGGTTGAATGATTAATAATTTTAAACCATTCAACCCTTCTTCCTTACGTGTTGCCCATACACTGCCTATCACTCTACCCATTTGCATGAACTTCACCTTCTTTACCTTGCATGGACTTTTCTAATTACTCAGAGCGAATTGTTAACGTCTTATTCAACTCTCGTATTTTGTCATAAGCCAATGCTGTTACAATTGTTTTTTTAGGAACAACAATTTCCTGTGCTTCTATTTCAAGTACTTCTACTTGCGAAAGCAGTTTCTTATCAAATTGATAGCTTATTGGTTTTTCAGCCTGACTTACGACTAGCGGAAGTTCTTTGACATTTATTTGTTCCTTAGCTTGAGCATTGACAATTTCCGCAAATGCACCTTGTTGGATTAAACCGGCATTTGCCTCATCTGTATCGATATGCATCTCCAATCGATAACGCTCTGAAACGCGAATCATTACATTTGATAAAATAATCGGTCTTATACCTTCTACTTTCATTTGTACCGATTGTCCGTCCACTACTTGGAACCGAGCACTGTCAGTCGGTGACATATGAATATGTGCTTGGGCAATAATGAGTCCCTCATTTAGCACAACACTACCCTTTGGACCAATAAGTGTAACGGGGCTAGAGCCTTTTATATCTCCTGATACCCTTAAAGGTGGCTTAACCCCTAATTTCATCGAGTCTGTCCAGCTAATTTCTACTTGAGATAATGAACGAGCTGGACCTAAAATGCGTACCCGCTCAATGGAACCCTTTGGACCAGCAATAACAACTGTTTCCTCTGCAGCAAACTGTCCTGGCTGTGAAAGCTCAAACTTCGGTGTTAATTGATAATTCTCACCAAAAAGCTGCTCAACTTCCGCTTGTGCAAGATGTACATGTCGTGCTGAAACACCAATAGGGATTTTTCCGTCATGTTGAGAGGAAGGCTGATCTTTTAAAACTTGCTGCAATACTTCTTCAACAATTTTTTGGATTAAATTTTCCTGCATCTAACCTCCTCCTTATGTCAATGATCTAATAATTCTTCCTTGTGCTTGCTGTTCAATAAAGCCAGCATTCGCTTCATCTGTATCGATATGCATCTCTAAACTAAAATCGTTTGACACACGAACTACAACCCCACGAAATGTCACAGGTCGCTCACTCTCAACCTCAACAGATACTAATTCATTATTTTGTACGTCCAATGCTAACGCATCTTCTTCCGTCATATGAATATGTGCCTGTGCAATAATGACTCCCTGCTTGATGATTATTTCTTTTTCTTGATTGATCAATTTGATGCCAGCTGAACTTTCGATATCACCCGATTGCCTTAAAGGAGGGGTTAATCCTAATTTCATTGCATCTGTTCGACTAATTTCCACCTGTGTTGCCGCTCTTACAGGACCTAGTACACGTACATTGTGAAGGACACCTTTTGGTCCCTCAATGGAGACGCGCTCTTTAGCTGCAAACTGTCCTGGTTGCGAAAGATCAAAATCCTTCGTTAGCGTTGCATTTGGACCAAAAAGTGCCTGTAAATCCTCTTCACTGACATGTATATGACGAGCTGAAATGGCCACAGGAAATGTTTTTGTTGCTGTATTCAAATTAGCCACCTCTATATCTTTTTAGCTATATTGTTATAGGAATGAAAGCAGGATGAGGAACAATGTCTAACACCCTGCCCTTCCGTTTATGATGTTCTATCCGTCGCTTCGGGGATTCTTTCCGTCGCTTTGACTGTTCGATCCGTCACTTTGGCTTTTCTTTCCGTCGGTTCGGACCTTCATTCCGTCGCTTTGGCTTTTCCTTCCGTAGTTTCGGACCTTCATTCCGTCGCTTCGGCTCTTCATTCCGTCGCTCTGGCTTCTATCCGTCGCTTCGGACCTTCTTTCCGTCGCTCTGGCTTCTATCCGTCGCTTCGGACCTTCATTCCGTCGCTCTGGCCTCTATCCGTCGCTTCGGCTCTTCTTTCCGTCGCTTTGGCTTTTCCTTCCGTCGCTTCGGCTCTTCTTTCCGTCACTTTAGTTATTAAGAGCTTTCGCCCACAATCTTAAGCTTCTGCTTTTGGTAAAATCATTTCTAACTCATGGTGTGGACGTGGGATTACATGTACTGATAAAAGTTCTCCTACACGTTGTGCTGCTGCTGCACCTGCATCAGTAGCTGCTTTTACTGCACCTACATCACCTCGAACTAATACAGTGACAATACCGCCACCAACATGTACTTTTCCTACTAAATTAACGCTAGCAGCCTTCACCATTGCATCTGCTGCTTCAATTGCTCCTACTAATCCTTTTGTTTCTACCATTCCTAATGCTGTACTCATTTGTCATTCCTCCAAATTATTTATTTTGTAATGTGATTTGTTTTAATACTTGATCAACAATTTGTTGCACAACTGCTGTATCCAAAGATGGATCTTGTGCCTTAATATTCTCTACTACTGGATTTGCTAAAAATTCTGGTTTTGGTACCTCTACATCTTTAATGCCATAAGCCATACGTTTAATATTCAATAAATGTCTCGCTGTAATGTTATCGGACGTAATATTGCCACCAAACGTACCACATCCTAATGTGAAGGATGGTGCTAATCCAGTAGTTCCACCAACAGCGCCAATAGATGATAATGTATTGACAACAATTCTGGATACTGGTAATTCTACTGAAAACTGCTCAGCTAAAGCTGTATTTTCTGTATGAATCGAACATGAATGTCCGCGTCCACCAATGTTTAGTAAATCAATCATCACCTGTTTTGCCTCTGTACTGTCCTCGACTGTGTATAACGCAAATATCGGTGACAGTTTTTCAAGTGAAAATGGAATGTTTTTGCCGATCATTGTTTCCATACCAACAAGTACTTTTGTATCTTCCGGTACGGTAATTCCGATAGAATCTGCTAAGCAAGCTGCTGATTTACCTACAATTTGAGGATTTACCTTGCCAGGAACAGGAGAAATCAACTTCTCCATCTTCACCTTCTCTTCATCACTCAAAATATAAGCATTGTTTTTCTTTAACTCTGTTAACACTTGCTCTGCAATGACTTTGTCTACAATAATTGACTGCTCTGTAGCACAAATTGTGCCGTTATCAAATGACTTACTTTGTACAAGCTGGCGAACAGATTTGGATATATTCGCTGATTTTTCAATGTAAGCTGGAACATTTCCTGGTCCTACACCATAAGCAGGTTTGCCTGAACTATAGGCTGCTTTTACTAGCGCACCGCCACCAGTCGCTAAAATTAAATGAATATCTGGATGCTTCATTAATTGTTGCGTAGCCTCCATAGAAGACATTGTTAAACAGTGTAGCAATCCTTCTGGTGCTCCTGCTTTTTCCGCAGCTACTCTACAAATCTCTAAAGCTTCCTTTGTACATTCAACCGCATATGGATGTGGACTTAATACAAGACCATTTCTAGTTTTCAATGATATAAGTGTTTTAAAAATTGCTGTTGATGTTGGATTTGTCGTTGGAACAATGCCCGCGACTACTCCAAACGGACTAGCAATCTCTGTAACTTTCTTCATTCGATCGAAACCAACGACACCAACAGTTTTTAAATCTTTAATATCTTCATAGACATCTCTCGAGGCAACCTCATTTTTCATTTTTTTATGATTAGGTATACCCATCCCCGTTTCTTGAACGGCCATATTTGCCAAACGTTCTGCCTCTTTAAATGCGGCATCCGCAACAGCCTTGACGATATTATCTACTTGCTGTTGTGAATACTGCATGTAAGCAGCCTGTGCAATATTGGCACTTCTCACGGCGTCTCTCATTTCTTGAATTGCTAATAAATCTTTATCTAGTGTGGCCATAAAGCCCCTCCTTTCTAAACAACTGGATTTCTCGCTAAATTCTCAATAGCTTCTCTAAAAGCATTTGCAGCGGCTTGACAGGAAGATTGGCTACCACTTACTAAACCGCCACCGAAATTGGTTTCAGATGGTGGACCAAAGAATACCTTTAGCTCTACATCTGCCGCCTTTAATGCTGCATCTAAACCAACTACAGCTTCAAGTGGCGGTGCAATTAAATAAGCAAGAGCTGTTCCAACCTTAACGTTTGCTATCTCTGCCAGATACGTACCACAGCTTGCTACAGTATGTGCAAAAAGAGCGTGGTTTTCATTTTGAAGAATGGCTTCAAAATACGTATCAAACTGAATCTTCTGTTGAATCGCATCTAAACCACTGCGTATTTCATCAGGCGATCTTCCAGCAATGATACCAATGACCTCACCAGATAATGGCCCAGATGCATGTGCCGCTCCAGCATAAAAGCTTTTTGCATAAACAACATCAACGTCTGCTTTTTTCGTAGCCTCGTCTAAAGCTACATATCCAACATCATCTATTGTTAGAGTTACGAGTCCAATGCTATTGTGATATGGCTTTAAGTCTAATTGCTCTGCCAATTCACTATTCACTCTTGGAATGATTTGCATTGCCAAAATTTCAGCCATAATTTTTTGAGGATTCATTGTTGGCCCCCTAACCTTCTTTTGCCACAAGACCTACTCCACTTGCCTTGTAATGCAATATTTTTTGAACTACTGTTCCTAAATAAGCACCTGCCTCTAATGGCGGGATACCACCTTTATGAATGTTCGAAACGACCATTCGATCAGCTTCTACTGTGCCAATTCTAGGTTGATAGCATATATAGGCACTCATTGATTCAGCTGATACAAGCCCAGGACGCTCACCAATTAAATAAACGATCACTTCTGCTTGCAAAAGCTCGCCAATTTCATCCATAAGAGCAACACGGCCTTTATCAATATAGAAAGTAGTGCCAATTTCAATATTTAAATTGCTAAGACTTTGCTGTAACGCTAAATAAACATCTTGCACATTTTCTTCAATCGCACTTGCACTTAATCCGTTAGAAATAATAATTTGTACCTTTGGATTTTTTACACACTTCGATTGGATAAGTGCCTTCGATTCATCTGATAAACGACGACCTAAATCCGGTCTAGTAATGTATTCTTCCTTATCTGTCACTCTAGTAGTTACTTGAAAGACATCAAGCTTTTGTAGTAGCCCTTCTGTCACTTCTCCATATACTGCATCTACTGCTGCTGCATGATCGAGTCGGAACTTTAGCCAAGTTTTAGTTTTTGGTCTTGTCCCAGCTCTTCCAACACCTATTCTTGCTGGTGTATGCTTTTTAGCAGCTTGAACACTTTCAGACACTTCGTCCTCTTCAAATTTAAATTCTGTGATAGGTACCGAAGTAAAAGTCGGTTCATCATTACTTGCGCTGTAATATGATTGTTCATGATGACGTGCCTCAGTATGATAAAGCTTAATTAATGGTTCATTAGATTGTTCTGTTGTGCTTGGACTTGCTACATCATCAGCATGATTAACATTAGCTACCGAATCGTAAAATTTAATAAGTGTTTCCTTTTGTTCTTCTGCTGGTACAGCTGGTTCATGAGAAGATTTGTCTGACCCATTATTGCCTATCTGTTCCATAACGAGCTGTGTAATCATCGAAACTAATTGTTCATTCAATGGACTCACCTACCTTTCAAATATAGATAAATCGCCAGCTCTTGCAGATAGACGACCATTTTCATAAATGCCCATTTTTTCTAACCATGCTAGATATTCAGGAGCTGGTTTTTTACCAAACGTTTGAAGTAATGTTGCGACATCATGGAAGCTCATTGATTGATAGTTCAGCATAACATCGTCGCCCATAGCTGCAGCGATAATAAAATTGACACCAGCTGCTGTTAGTAAAACACTTAAATCTTCAATATCATTTTGGTCTGCCTTAATATGGTTTGTGTAACAAATATCCACGCCCATTGGGAGACCGTGCATTTTACCCATGAAATGATCTTCAAGGCCAGCACGTATTACCTGTTTGTTATTGTATAAATACTCAGGTCCAATAAAGCCAACAACGGTATTCACAATATACGGATTAAAATGTCTAGCAAATCCATAATTACGCGATTCGAGTGTTACTTGGTCAATACCCATATGTGCCTCAGCAGATAGCTCCGAACCTTGTCCCGTTTCAAAATAGAATAAGTTCGGACCAGTTCCTGTTCCATGCTTTTTCACAAGCTCCTCTGCTTCTCTTATTAGGTCAGCAGAAATACCAAACGAGCGATTAGCAATTTCCGTTCCAGCAATACTTTGGAAAATCATATCGGCTGGTGCACCTTGTTTAATAGCTTTCATTTGTGTTGTAATATGTGCTAATACACAGTTTTGTGTAGGAATCGACCAATCATTGATAAACTCCTTTGTCGCATGCAATACTTTTTTCACACTTTCAACGGAATCATCTACTGGATTAATACCAATAACTGCATCACCAATACCATAGGACAATCCTTCTTTTAATGAGGCAATAATACCGTCAATATTGTCTGTTGGATGATTTGGTTGCAATCTCGAGGACAGTGTGCCCTTTTGTCCAATCGTAATATTGCAAGTCGACAGTATTTCTACTTTATTGGCAGCATGTACAAGATCTAAGTTGGACATCAGCTTTGTAACGGCCGCAATTATTTCTGAATTCATGCCCTTGCTTAATCGTTTTAATTCACGATCGCCTGTTTCATTGGATAAAATATATTCTCTTAACTGCTCGATACTCCAGTTTTTTATTTCTCCGTAAATTTGCTCATTGATATCACCTTCAATAATGCGTGATACTTCATCATTTTCTTGAGGAACTAACGGATTTTCTCGTATATCCTTCACTAATAGCTCACTTAAAACGGCTTTTGCCGCAATTCGCTGCTGTACAGATTCAGCTGCAATTCCAGCTAACTGATCTCCTGATTTCTCTTCATTGGCCTTGGCCATTACATCTTTTAATGAATTAAAATTATATTTTTCTCCACCAAATATCACCGATAGATTCACATTCATCCTCCTTACTTTGAGTGGAAAGCAAGTGTTTTTACAACGACGGGGACAACACCAGATGGTAGTACTTCCCCAACATCAATATAATCACCTGTTTCTACTTTGATTTGATCGATGCAAATGATGGGAACTGTTTGATTGATCGCTTGTATCGTTTGCCCAATAACCTTTGCATAATCTGATTGAATGACTATGATAATTGGTATTTCCTTGGAGCTTCTCGTCGCTAAGTGTTTCAAAATCGCCTCACATAATGTATGGACATCCCGGAAGCTTAAATATGGTAACTGACTAAAATAGAGTGCAAAAGGAGAGCGATTCTCCTGTATAGAAAATAGAGCATCAGCTTGTGCAACAGCTGTTTTCACTGCATAGTCGAATTCTTTGCTGTGCGTGTCTATATGGCAATTGAAAACAGGCACATTTTTTAAAGGCAATGCTTCCGCATCTACCTGAATCGTTGCGCCACTAATCTCAGTTGTTTGCGTACCCGCACCAGTCACTGTTGCTCGCGCTGTTTCCTCTGGTCTTAGCCATAAAAAGGATTGTAACTGTTCATGCTGCAAAAGATTTTTTGCCAATTTTTCGCCAATATCATCATACTGTCGATTTGTACATTCATCTTCATAAATACAAGCAGCTACTCCACCGGAAAAAACGATAGCTTCAACCGGTTTATCCCAAGTTGGTAAATGTCCTAGCAATAATGGATGCTGTTCGTCTGTTAATTGTCCGCTTAGCGTCTTCGCTACTATATCCACTAATTCTTGGATTATTTGTTTGACTCGTACATCTTCTGCTGAATCACCAACATTTAATGGATTTGACCATTTCTCCATAAGTTTCATTATGGGTGGTGAAATCGATTGGATAATGCCATTGTTAAATTCTATAAGTCTTCCACCGACATGCAATGTACACGTACCAATTACTTCTCCAAACTGCATTACCGCAATATTTGCTGTACCACCACCGATATCGATGTTAGCAATGATTTTGGCAGTATTTTTTGATTGCTGTAAGGTACCTGCGCCCTTTGCTGCAATAATGCCTTCCAAATCCGGGCCAGCAGTAGCAACTAAAAAGTGTCCGGCTGTCTCTGAAATCGCATGAACAACTTCGCTGGCATTTTCCTTTGTTGCAGACTCACCGGTAATGATAATGGCACCTGTTGAAATATCTGCTGGTGATATTTGGGCCAATTGATATTGCTGAAAAATAAATTGCTCGATTTTTTCCATATCGATAATTTCTTTATTGATAAACGGTGTTTTAATAATAGGACTTTGATGCAACACCGTTTTTTCAATAATTTCTATTCGTGGCACATGCGTTACACCTGCTACGTTTTTCAACAGAAAACTACTGACAACCATCTTTGTTGTACTTGTACCAATATCAATGCCTGCACTATAAATTTTTTCCGTCTTCAACTTACTCTCCCCTCTCGCCACTACGGGCAATACTTGAGATAAGGACTATCACGATCCTTCACATACTGACGAATTTCTTCGTCAGTATTGAGCTGAATAAGTGGAGCAATAAACTCAACACCAAGCTTTTGCCATGAAGAAGTTTTCACAATAGGACCATGCGTCATGACATTTTGTAATAACGTTATTGCTCTTTCTACATCTGCATGGGGTGCATCAATTTTAGTAATGACACCAATTTGTATTTTGGGTATTCCTAAGCTAAATTGCGGAGGAAAAACACTCTTTGATGAAGTAGCATCCTGCAAGTAAATCACATGTGTCACTTCAAGCGATGTTGCCATAATGTTTCTGTAATACATCGGATTTTCTATATATTCTCCAGGTGTATCAACAATCCAATCATCATAAACGAGCGCCTGTGTTTTATTGGCTTGTCCATCTTTCCCCAATAACGCATTCATCAGTGTCGACTTACCTGCTTGTACACCACCTATTATCATTACTCGATTCTTCATATGGCACATCCTATGACTTAGTTATTTTTGATGGCGTATAGCCTAGCATCTCTGATAGAAAGCGATTAATTTCTAACATCGCCATTTCAACCTCGGAGACACTACCAACAATAACGAGACTGCCAGTAAAGCGATCTAAAAATCCTAGTCTTACATTGGCTGCCTTTGTTGCTAAATCCCCTGCGATAATAACTGTCTCACTCGGTGTACATGTCATGATGCCCAGTGCACCCGCTTCTTGAATGCCCAGTTTTTGAAACATATCAGGATCAGGATTTGCTATTAGATGACTCAATGTTAGTTGCTTACCTGGCACAAACTCCTGAATAAACCGTTTCTTTTCTTCACTCACACATCATCACCTCTTTCAATTTTTTGTTCTAATCAGACTTTTGATCTGTTAGATATTCACCTTCTTTAATAATGCCTGCCTTACGATCCTCTTGTTCTAGCCTTAGAGCTGTTGGAACAGATAGTTTATAGGCTAGAATAATAGCGATCACACCCGCTAAAAACTTACCTGTAATAACAGGTAAAATAATTGTCGGTTGGAAGTTAGCTGTAAACGATAAATGATCTCCTAGAAGGAATGCTGAACAAACACCAAAAGCAATGTTGATAACTTTATCTTTTGGTGGCATATGTCGAATAAGTGTAAACATCGCTAAAATATTAGCAATTGTCGCTAAAAGACCTGCGCTTCCTACTGACGATAAGCCTAATTTATTCCCTAGCGCTTCTAGAGGTTTCGATGCATATTTTCTTATTAAGTACACCATTGGGAATGCACCCGATAGCATAATACCGATATACCCTGCTGTTTCTAATGCCCGGAATTGATCGACTTTATCTGCCATGATCGGATCAAAGCCCCATGCGCCGAAGACCTTTGTAAAAATACCTGTGAAAATTTCTACAATCGAGAACACTAGCACAAGTTTGATAGCAGCATCCATCACACGTCCAAAAATCATGAAACCTTTGATCATGCCATTTGGAATTAGCTTAAGACCTAACGCAATTAACACTACGAAAATGAATAAAGGTAATAAATTAATTAATATTTGTAAAACAGAAATGGCAAACACGTATGTTGGTGCAGCTGTTGTACTAATCACTTCACGAACATCTGTATTAAACGTCACAATCATGATCGAAGAAATAAATGCTCCAATCGGAATTGTTAAAACACCCGCCATAATGCCTAACGCCATATATTTATGATCTCGCTTATCTAACATGGCAAGACCCATTGGAATAGAGAACACGATTGTTGCGCCAGACATAAATCCGACAACTAGAGCCATGACCCATCCTTCATAAGACTCTTTTAACGCATTTGCTAATTGATATCCTCCCATGTCAGAAGCTAAAATTGTCGTTGCTGCAATTGCTGGATCAGCACCAATCAATTCGAAAATCGGACTAATAAAATGACTAATAAACCACGTTAAGTAAGGTATAGCAGCCATGATCCCTGCAGCAGGTACAAAAATATGTCCAACCGTATGAATCCCATTCATAAACTCTTTACCGATTCCATATTCAGCATCTCGAATTGCTCCGATTGCCCCTAAAACTGCACATGTCATAATAATATAAACGATAACCGTTCCTATCATTGCCATCCTACTCATCACCCCTTTATCTTTATCTATATATCTATTTCGCCTTGGCTGGATTGTATTGTCGCTTCGCTTTCGCATAAGTAAACAATGCGTCTAGATTTTGAATTGTGCAGGCACAATTCATTCCTTTTAAAATCCATGACATCCGTCAGAGGCTTTATATTTAATCAGCAGGTGTTGGACACCCACTGTAAAGGAACCACAACCACATTCATCTCATCACCTTTAGCGGTGGGAGCTGAGTGAAAATAAAAAAGACGCAATAAAGAGGAAATCTCTTTAAAGCGTCTTTGCTTTAACTATTTACTTGTAAGGTATTGATAATGCGCCTTGCAATAAGCGCCATTTCCTGTTGAGTCTGCATACTCTCACTGCGAATTTTTTTATACGCTTCGTCCTCACTAAGGTTCTCTGATTGCATTAGCAAACCTTTTGCTCGTTCGATTATTTTACGTTTTTCTAATTCTGTTTGTTTATGCAGCAATTCCCCGTTCAGACGGTTGAATTTATCAATCTGGTGAAATGCCACTTCCAACGCTGGAAGGACATTCTTCTCAGAAAACGGTTTCATAACATAGCCTAAAATATTGTCTTGCTTCATGTATAATAACAATTCTTTTTCACTATAAGCTGATATAAATAGCACAGGTATACCGAGCTGTTGTTCTATAATTTTGCTTGCCTTTAAACCATCTAGCTTTGGCATTTTAATGTCCATTAAGATTAACTGTGGATTATGTGTAAAAGCCAACTCAATTGCTGATTCTCCATTATTCGTTTGTGCTACTACTTCGTAGCCATTATCTTCTAGTATAAACTTCAAATCAATTGCAATAAGCGACTCATCTTCGACAATCATAACTTTCCTAGTCATTTAGGATAAATACCTCCTCACTTACAGGGAACTGAATTTGAGTATGTGTACCTTGTTCGCTAGGGATAATTGAAAATGTGCCAGCTAAATCATATTCAACAAGCCTTGTAATAATCTCCATTCCTAATGATGCCTTCACCTCTTGCATTCCAACGCCGTTGTCAGAAATATGCAGTGAAATAGTAGAAGCACCCTGTTGAAATTTTAAATCGATTGTTCCCTCCTCACGACCAATAAAAGCATATTTCAGTGCATTCTGCAGTAGCTCACAAATGATTAACGCGAGCGAAACAGCTTTTTTAGAATGACAAAATAACTGTATATTATCGTGATGAAAGATTAATTGAATAGATGGTGAGTTAGATGTCCCAACCATTTTATGTCCAATCTTTTTAGCCAACGCGATAACGTCTACTTTCTCTTCAGCGTTATCCTCATTTTCTAAAATAAGTTCATAAACAGATGAAATGCTATATATTCGATTTAATGCCTCTTGAAAAGCACTTGCATTAGAATCTGATAAGTCATTTCGCATTTGCAAACGCAAAAGACTTGTTACTGTCTGTAAATTATTTTTGACTCGGTGATGAATTTCCCGTATAGCAAATGTTTTCATCATTAGTTCATTTTCTTTCAACTTAAGCTCTGTAAGATCATGAATAATGAGGAGTGTTACTTTATCGTTTTGATCACGAATAGGGATTTTCTTCACGATAAAGGATTTACGATCAATCGTAATTTCTAAGAAAAAGACATCATCGCCTTTATCATAGACCTCCTGTAAAAAAGGTAAAATCTTATTCAATGCAACATTGTCAAAACGTTCCAGCCCTGATAGTTCCGATATAAATCGATAGCCTGCAGGATTGCTATAGATGACTTTGTTTTCATGATTTGTGAGAATAATTGATTCCACTAGCAAATCAGAAACAACGGGAATCGGTTGAGAATTTGGCTCTACAATATGCTCAATTAATGCAAAAGGCATATTCCGAAAATCATCTTTAGGTGTAGTTTGCATCTCCACCCTTTTTTCCTGAATTAACACTGCAATAACCTGTTGTTGGTCATTAAAGAGAGGGACAACGTTTTGTTCAACCGTTATACCTTCCTGTGTAATTGCTCTAGTAATTGACGATTTTTCTTTATTTTTGAAAGCAGCAAATACTGCTGGTTCAAAACTTTCAAAAACAAATTTACCAATTACAGATTTTTCGTATAAGCCACTTTCTGTTTGTGGGAATGCCTCTGCTACAACAATTGCATGTGGTAAGTTTTCCATCATACAATCTATGAACATATAACAATCTGTCAACTCAGCATAATACGATAATGTAGCTTCTATTTCTATTAACTTTTCTACATCTGTTGCAGATAAGTTCGAATATTTTTGGCACAACGATTGAATGTTCGACAGGCTCAAACCCCCTATCAAGGAATAACCAAAATTATATTTGATTATTCTTAAAATTACTTGTCATCATTATAAACCTTTTGCAATATCATTTTCAATAAAAAAAATAATTTATTTTAATAATTTTCGTTGCATTACAAAGAACTATATAGCGTAAAAGAGAAATATTCAACACTTTTTTCAAATCCACCATTTTCTCGCGATTAAAATATTATTTTAATATAGAAAAAAAGCGAGATTGCAACAATGCAAACTCGCTTTTTTCTACTTTATTTCTGGTGTAACAGCTAATATATTTTCAAATGTTTCTCGCTGCTTTGCCTCTTCTTCGTTTAACAAAATATGGATATCCCCATGGTCGTTTGAAGTACGAATTAAACGCCCCATTCCTTGCTGCAAACGAAGCTGCATAAACGGTAATTCAACTTCTTCAAATGGATTTTCTGCAAATGTACGTTTCGCATCAAATAAAGGATCATGTGGAGGGAATGGTAAATCATAAATAATGACCCTTGTTAGTGCTTCCTCAGGCAAATCTAGACCTTCCCATAAATGATAGGAGCATAATGTTTTGATTGTGCCTTCTTGGAAATCACGAACAATTCCTGATAGTTCACGGTCCCCCTCAAACCCTACATGCATCCGTTCCATAAGAGGTAGTTCCGCTTTGAAATCTAACATTGCTTGTTTTGATTTAAATAAAATTAGTGTTTTTTCACCATCACGCAATAGCTGTTGAACACGCGCCGTTTTCGCCTTTTGAGATAGCTCATGTAAATAAATTCGCATAACTTCTTCATAATCGAATGGAGATGGAACAGAAAACGATTGATAATCACGAATTCCTAAACTATAGGCAATATATGAAAAATCTTTATTGACTGATAAAGTTGCTGAAGAAAATACTATTGGAAGTTTTTTAGAGAATAATTTTTCTGCTAAAACTTCTGTGATGAGTCGCGGCATGATGACGAGCGTTTCTTCCCCATCAGTTTCCTCTAACCAATCAACTGCATCTCCCTGCGCTATGAAAATACGTAAAGATGCCTCGTATTGTTCTAAATACTCCTCTGCCATATTTAATTCATACTCTGGAATCATATACATTTCTGATTCAAAGACAAATTCCTCAAGTAATGTTTCTACATCAGCAATAAGTTGTTTACCGTATTTCAACAGATTTGGTGATTTATTAATACGTTTACGCTCTTCTTCTGAAGCTACTAGATCATCTCGTAGCTGGTCAAAAAATAACTCATGGTCATCTTGTAATTTTTCCATTGCATATAATGTACGCTCTCGTACACCATCCACCATTAAACGCTCTAACAATGTAACAATTGTTGTCGCCTGTACTTTATACGTCATGGCTTTTTGTGCGGCATATTCTAATAAATGGCCTTCATCTAGCACCATCATTGACACTTCAGGCAATAAAGCTAATTGCCCTTCACGTTCGCGAGATTCCTTTGTTGCTAAATGCTCCATTAAAAAATCTTGTGAACAAATGATTAAATCCGTCGATTTACGATAATGTGCACGATTTAATGTTTGGCCACATCGATTACGTAGATCACATACTGAACACTGCATAATCGAGTTGTAGTTTACTTTTTGCCAATCTTCATCACTGACAGTTGGATAATCACTGCGATCACCATAAGGTTGTATAGCAATCATCGAGCCCTGGGCATATACTCCATCAGGTATAGAAAACGCAATATCATCGATCCATTCATCTGTTTCCACTTTTTCAGCTTCCTCAAAACGCTTTAAGCATAAATATTGGTCTCGTGACTTCGCTAGACGAACATCAATTTCAAGACCTAACGTTTTTTGTAGCTTATAAATATCGCCACCCTCTTTTACTAGCTGGTCGATTAAGGTCTCATCTGCACATGCGATAAGGGCTGGTTTACCAGTATAGCGTGCATAGGATACAGCTGGTAGTAAATAGGCAATTGTTTTCCCAGTCCCTACCCCTGCCTCTGCAAAAAGCACATTTTTCTCTTTTAGGGCCTGCTCAATTTGATACGCCATAAAAATTTGCTCATCACGGCATTCAAAGCCCTTTTCAGGTAATTCATCATAAAGGACGTCCCCCATCCAGTCACCTAATGACTCAAAAAATGAGCGGTCCTTCGTTAATACAAATGGTAAAGATTTACGCAATTGACGTTCCCCCTCTTACTATCTGGTCCTATTATACGCGACGAAACGGAAGATAAGAAAAAATCTTATCTTCCGTTATCGTTCGTTAATCTCTTTTAGACTTTTGTCCCCAGAACTGGTAATAATTCGTTTCAATAAAGCCATTAAATAATTTACGCTTCTTCGTCGTTTGACGACCATACAATTCCTCAAAGTTTTTCATTGAAGAAAGCATGTACACAGACCAAGTCGGATAGTTTTTCATGACCTTTCCTAAATCACGAATTACCTGCTCCACGACTTCGATATCACCAATACGCTCTCCGTATGGTGGATTACCAATCATAACACCATCTGTTAGCAGTGTTGTAAAATCACGAGCTTGCATTTGCTTAAACGTAATCATATCACCAAAGCCCGCTTCTAGTGCATTTTCTTGTGCAATACTCACCATGCGATGATCTATATCAGACCCAATAATTTCAAGTGGTTGATCATAGTTCGCTATGCTATCCGCTTCATCTCGCACTGCATCCCAAATTTTTGCCTTCATCCATGGCCAATCTTCTGAAATAAATTCACGATTATAGCCCGGTGCAATATTTTGTCCAAACATTGCTGCTTCTAATGCAATTGTGCCAGAACCGCAAAATGGATCAACGAACGGTCGATTCGGATTCCACCTTGAAATTTGTACAAGTGCCGCTGCTAATGTTTCTTTTAATGGTGCTTCGCCTTGCGCTTGACGATAACCACGCTTATGCAAGCCCGCACCCGAAGTATCAATAGTAAGTGTAGCCACATCTTTTAAAATTGAAACTTCAATTTTATAGGTTGCACCGGATTCATCTAAAAATCCTAAACGCTTATAATGCTGTTTCATGCGCTCTACAATTGCTTTTTTAGTAATTGCCTGACAATCTGGCACACTAAATAACTTGGATTTAACAGACTTCCCAGATACCGGGAAAGCTGCATCAACTGGTAAATAATTTTCCCAAGGTAGAGCTTTTACACTTTCAAACAACTGTTCAAAAGATTTAGCAGGGAACTGTCCTACAACAATTTTTACTCGGTCTGCTACACGTAGCCATAAGTTTGTTCGTGCAATGGCCGTTTCGTCACCTTCAAAATATACTTTGCCGTTATCGACTGTTGTTTCATAACCTAATGCCTGTACCTCTTGTGCCACAATGGACTCTAACCCCATTGCAGCAGTTGCTACTAATTTATAGTTTGCCATACACTAATTCCTTCCTAGATGTTCAATTTCCCAATACTCCATAAACTCAATAAGTTCGTGAAGTGGCAACGGTTTGCTGTAATAATAGCCTTGGATTATATCACAGTTCATTTTACGTAGTATGTCCACTTGTTGTGCCTGTTCTACACCTTCAGCAACAACTTTCATTTTTAAGCGATGCGACATTTGGATAATCGCATCCACTACTGCCTGTTTTTCATCAAGTGAGCCAATGTGCTGAATAAAGCTTCGATCGATTTTTAAATAATCAAGGGGGAAGCGAACTAAATAACTAAGAGACGAATAGCCTGTCCCAAAATCATCAATAGAGATTTTAAAGCCCATTTTCTTGAGTCGCACAAGCTTGCTAACCGTTTCATTTGCACTGTTCATTACAGTACGTTCTGTAACTTCTATTTCAAAATTACTAGCAGGCGTGTTATAACGCTCTAATATCGCTTGAACTGAGTCTAAAAAGTTTTGTTGCTTAAAGTGAATACTTGAAATATTGATGGCAACTGAAGTCTTGTAACCACATTGACGCATCTCTATAACTGCCTCGCAAGCTTTTTCTATAATCACTTCGCTTAAAGGAATGATTAATCCTGTTTCCTCTGCATAAGGAATAAATTCTGCTGGAGAAACAAATCCTAACCTTTCACTATTCCAACGAACTAGAGCCTCTAAGCCTTGAATCTCTTCATTTGCCATAGATATTTTAGGTTGGAAATGCAGCTCAAATTCTCGATTTTCAATAGCTCTCCGTAGTTCCGAATCTAATAATAAAACACGCTGGGAGTCAGTCTTCAATTCATCAAAATAAAACGCATAGTCGTTCAGGCCATTCTTTTTAGAATAAGTCATTGCCTTGTCAGCACAATGAATCAATTGCTCCGTTGTTTCACCATCTGATGGATACATGCTGATACCAATACTCGTAGAAATAAATATATCTTGACCATTAATATCCAGAGGTTGTTCAATAATCCCAATAATTTGTTCAGCAAAATTGGCGGCTTCTTTAGCATTCTTTACATTTGTTAACGTAATAATAAACTCATCACCGCCATATCTTGCAATGATATCTTTATTTTTTAACAATGTTTTTAAGCGCTTTGCCACTTCCACTAGAATGGTATCCCCTACTGAATGACCTAACGTATCATTAATTTGCTTAAATCGATCTAAATCTAAAAAATAGACTGCATGCTGTACTGAATGAGAAATAGTAGAAGTTGATTCTAATAGATTATCCATTCTTTCAATATAAGCAAATCGATTTGATACATCCGTTAATGAGTCAGTTAATAAACGCTTTTCTAGTTCATTTTCTACTATTTTTCTTTCAGACAAATCTGTGAAAATACCACAGTAATTTGTAATCTCTCCCTCATCGTTGGCTATACCGACAATTGTTAACCATTCTGGATATATGTCTCCGGTTTTACGACGATTCCATATTTCCCCCTGCCAAATGCCTTCTTGTCGTATCTTTTGCCACATATCTAAATAAAATTGCAATTCATGTACACCTGACTGTAGAACGGCTGGCGTTTTTCCATTCACTTCATCACGCTTATAGCCAGTAACAAATTCAAATGCAGGATTGACCATTTCTATTCTTTTATATTTATCCGTAATCATGATGCCTTCAGATACATTTTCGAAAATTTTCGTCATTAAGGCAATAGGATATTTGGAAATTGAATTTAGCTTCTCCAGACTATCGTTCACTCTGTTCATGTTACCGCTCCATCCTATCTCTCTTTACTACCCTTATTTTTTAGAAAAGCGCATTTGCGCCAGTCTACTCATAAGTAGACAAATATGTACATCGTTGCGATATCTGTTTTTTAGATGTTTATGTTTAAATCGTAGTGACAGAGGCATGACTAACAGTGTACAGCCTTATTCTCTAACTTATATCGCACATGCCTAGACATGATTAACAAGTAACTTTTTCTTACTGTATTCAAAAGAAAAGCTCTCCACCAAATTGGAGAGCGCTTGTCATTTCATAAATAAGCATCAAAAAATTTCATAAGCCATGTTTTGTTCCCGAGTACTCAAACAGCTAATGCCTCGTACGGCCGGGTAGTAATCATCTATCTACAGAGCGAACTCTGTCCCTCTATCCGTTCAATTCCTTCTAGAGAGTGCCCCTACCATAATTTGGGTTTCTCACTCGTGGGGTTTACCTCGTTCCACCTTGCATGTTTCCAAGCAAGCTACGTCACTGTGGCACTTTCAGAAAGTTTCAACCATATCATTAAGACTTAGGTTTTCCTTTCGCCGTCAGCCTTTACAGCTGCCTTACCTTATTTTTTCAGTAAGCACGAACACTACGGTCATCTCAGAGCCGTGTGAGCATGGACTTTCCTCTACGACGTCTAGCGCCGCAGCGATTACTCGAAATTCATGATGATACAAAAGATTATACTAGAGTTTTATGATAAATACAATATAATTGACAAAAAAATTATTCGTACAACTTACTACCAAATACGTGTTTCTCTAAATTCGAAAGACGTTTTAAAATATCAAAGTTTGTCGTCCCAGCTGCTGCCGATGCGACAGGTTGTCTCTTAGGAGTATTATCAATATCTTCTCTTAACTGTTTATTTTCTTCACGAAGTTGGGCCACCACTTTTTCAAACGTTTCATAGTCTTGTATTATCTCATCAAGAAATGAATCGACGTCTTCTACATTGTAGCCTTTAAAATTTTTCTTAAATTCCTTTTCAAGGATCATTTTTGACGTTAATTTAATATCCATTCACATCGCCCTTCCTCACACTACATACGTTTCATTATAGCACACTTCATCACATTATATCGTCTGAAAACCTCAAATGTAAGGCTAAACTTGTCGTTTCTTGCGCTTACCCGGGAAATTATTTCTTATTTCCTAACCTGAGTAACCGCTTATCCCAGGAAATTTCCCATTTTTTCTTTTGTTCCACTCTCCATTGCTCATTCTCTTCAATTAATTTTATGCCCTCTTGCGTATAATAAAGGGCCTGGTTATAGTCTTTCATTTGATGCTCATAGAGCATAGCTAGCTGTTCTAATACATGCAACTTTTTTCGTTGATCAACAAAATGTAGGGCAGCTACAAATGCATCTATCGCTTCACTAAACTTTTTATTTCTTTTATGTTGGATTGCTAAATAATATTGTGCATTTCCTGCTTCAAGCGCATCAAATTGGGTCGTAACTTTCTCTAAAACCTTTACACTCTGTGAACTCTCTTTTAAATCAGCATACCATTTCCCAATATTCGTAAACGTTTTTGCTGATTCTTCACTCGTCTCTTCAAATAGCAAATTTGTGGAATGGACATAAAGCGTAATCAGTGAAAGTAAATCCCATTCATTATGAAGAAGGACTTTCATAAGTGCATCTGGAACACCGCTTTTGACTGCATCTAAATAAATAATTGGTGCAAGATATCCAGGTATATCTCCAGTGCGAGAAAAGCCAAGCTTCTCTTCTTCCACAGCTTTTAATTTCATTCGTTCCATATCATTTTTCCATAAACGCTTTGAACTATGCAGTAAATCGATTTGCCGCTGTGTACGCAGTTTAGGTAATTCTTTTTGGTTGAGTGTCCAACGTGTTTCAAGTTGCGGCCAATCAAAGCTTTTTCCATTGTAGGTAATAACCGTCGCTGTTTTTTGCCAAAGCTTTGATTCAAAAAGTAACGCTGTTTCATGAGCAGGATCGGCTAGAATATATTGAGTTAAAATAAAGCTTTCATCTTCCTCCGATACTTCTAAGAAGCCTAAAAGAAAAATTTGTGTGCCTACACCCTTTAAGCCAGTCGTTTCCGTATCAAAAAACAATACCCTTTCATTCATTTCTAGGGCATATGGATGTTCGAACTTTGCCTCTTGCCATTTTACTAATGCTTCAAAAAATGACTGCAACTTATAATGACCATGCTGATAACTAAACGGATAACGCACCTGTCGTTTAAAAACAATACCGAATTCATTTTCTACAACTGTCAGTCCCGCCTTTTCCCACCGTTCAGTATAGCTTGGAGCAACAGGTTTTTGATAGGCAGGTTTATTCTCTTTTTTTATAGTTGTTGTCGTTTTTTTACCGAGCATTTTTTTCATTTGTAAAATTTTATTTTCGTAAGACATTTTCTTCACTCATTTTCTGCATGTAAGATTGCTAAAACTTGTAGTATTTTTTGGTTCCTGAAAACTATCTTGAAGGAAAAACTGAATCACAATGGATAAAACTCTTTGATTATTACACTTTCAAAATTGAGGATTGTCATTGTTTTTTTACTACAAGTATAAACTATATTAATCATAGCGCATCTTTTAGCTTGCACAAAGAGAAGATATGCTATTTTGGTTAAAGTCGATTTATAGTAAGGTGAAAGCATCAGTTTGGATTTTAATGTATATATGAAGAAACTTCGAATTCGACATCCATTAAAACCTTGAAAATTTTAGTTCGAAAACTGCATTGACCTACTATATTAAACAAACGAACTAAGCCGTATATTCGATTAAAAGGTCTGATATAAGGCTACTTATGTGGTGTACCGAAAAGGTCCGAAAAGGTCCGAAATTCTGCCTCCTAAACCGACGCTCCGTTTTAAGACAAAATAAATGTAGCGATGTTGATATATGGATTCCAAAACATTACACTGTCTATTCTTTTATAAAATAATTGAACAATTCTCTTTCGGATAATTCAGTGAGAGAATGGAGAGTAGATTCCTCGCTACAAATAGTACAGAAATAATTCTTAATTCTCAGAGTATGGAAACAATCCTCAACTTGTAAAGTGTCACATTTAGTGATTTCCTGATTGATTCCAATGCCCTTTCTTTTCAAATAAGCTTCTTTTCTAGTCCACATTTCATAAAACAAATTATCTCTGTCATCATTTTTTGGAGAATTAATCATTTTGATTTCGTTAGGATGAAAAAAATCCCTCATTATTTCATATGGTGGACTTTGTATTCTTTCGACATCAATACCAATCTGATGTTCAGTTGATAAACAGCAACACACGCAATCTCTTGTATGGGATATATTAAAAAATATTCCATCTAGTTGCATCACATATGGCTTCCCATAAAGCCCTATATTGAAATCGATTTCCTCATTTTTCATACCGGTTAAATCCATTATTCCTTTACGAACTAATAATTCCCCATATAATGAAAGAAGTTGATCGACACTAAATTTGTATGATTGGATCTTTTTTATTCTATCAATTGATACATAATTCAATAGTTGCTTTGTCTGATGACTGAAATCAGTGTTTTTTAATTCTAAGTTGTATACAAATATCATCTTTCTCTCCCTCAAGAATCATGCTCTTATTTTTATTTCGTTAGAGTACTTTGGTTACCTCTTTAAAACCGTATAAATTTTGCTAAAATTAAGAACAGAACATTGTAATCGTAAAATGATTTATACACACATGAAAGAAGACAACTTATTCACCCTCTGCCATATCCTAAACTACATTTTTCCTTTTATTTTACCAGCAGTCTTACTTAAACTAAACTGCGCAGTTAGTAAAAAAGCGTCTTCACTTGTTGTAAGTTAAAGCGGAAAGTTTCACAAATAATAAAAAATAGATTATACTGGACTAACTATCATATTCAAAAAAGGAGCATTTTCTATGACCGAGAATAATCAATCTGAAGTACCAAAAAAAATTAGCCTGCAAGAGGCAGTGAAACGTCAGCTTGAAAACAAAAAGAACCATTCCTCAGCTAATAAAGGAAAAAAGAATGCCGACCTTTCAACAAAAAAAATGAAAAGCCAGCAAACGAAAAAAACAAGCAATACCCGTAGAAAAATGGGTGTCTAATATACGGACAATATCGGAAAGACGTATTACCAAGTAAAGCTGTTGATATTGTTAAAAAAGGATCGAAAAAGGGAAGATTACCAGAGATATCATTTAAGATATTTTTACCAAATCAGACGTGTACAGGAAATCCACTCTAAATAAAAGAAGTGAAAAAGCATTCAAGGGTAAACTGTTCCCTGAATGCTTTTTTTAATGTTTATTCTTTTCATTTTATAACTTGTTTAGCTAAATACTTCGTAAAAAAAGAGCTGCCTAAGCAATAAATGATCTTTAATTAAAGAAACTTATCATTTCCTTTTGATTTTCTGCGTTTTAGCAAATACATAACCTGTTAATCCTAGTGATGCACTAATAACATAGCATTTATAATTATTTTTTTGTAAGTATTGTTCGAGTTCATTCGTATCATCGTACCAAATCGGCCAAGCATATAATTTATGTGATTCAAATTGTTCTCTGTTCTCTACGAAAAATGTATGCAAATCTATTTCTTCAATATCGAATAAAATACTCCCTGCCATTACATGATCGAAATAATGTGCTAAGTAATTCTCGAATGTAACAGTTACAATTTCATCTGCCGCCGTTTCAATATCTAATAGCAATTCATTTTCTAGAAAATTTACTGTGTACCCAACTAACACACCATCGTGAATAGATATTGTCATTCACTTCCTCCTTAAACTGTTGCCTTGTATGAAAAAGAAATTAGAATTACCTATGGCAATCCATGATAATTTACTAAAGCACTCGTTACTTTAAGTACAATTTTTCACAAAATAGTTGGTTTATTAAATCAAATGCACTTTATTTTAAATACATCAATTTTTTCGTATTTATCGTCAGAAACAGTTTCAAGATAAGTCCATCCACTATTTCTATAATAGTCAGATGCATCTTCTGTTCTTAAATAAAGTTCTTTAAATCCTAATTCTTTGACTACATCTATGGTTTTGGCTACTAACTTTTGTCCTACACCTCTGCCACGATACTCAGGATTCGTGTATAGCGATGCAAGCCAAGGTTTATACATATCTCTTATCTTTAAATCGTTTTCAAAGATTGATACGGTTCCTAAACATTCTCCATTCTCTAAAGCAACAAGTGTTATCGGAAATTCATTATCCTTAGTATTTGAAAAATGTTTAACAACATCTTCAAATTTCATATCACTTTCATTTTTTACTACAAATTCCTTAAAAATCATTTCAGAAACTTCTTTTATTTTATCGGTATGGTTTGATAAAAAATCAATATTCATGCTAATCACCCTTTGCCGTTAATTGATCCATTAAAATAAAAAACGCCCTAATCGAATAAATCGATTAGAACGAGTATTCCCCGTGTTATCACCTAAATTCATAAATAGCTCACTATTTATTTCGGCCACTTGCATTCTTTCTTCCCCTTCGATTTACCGTTTATACAGTTAATAAAAAAAATAAAAATGAACAATTAAGAAAATCCAAATGTCACTTTGTAATCCGTAATTTTTAGTTTCGCATCAATCGATTTACCAGCTTTCGATTGAAAACCTTTTATGACTGTCGCAATCCATTTTCCAATAAATTGGATGGAACATGGTCAAAAGAAAAACTGGGGGATGATTTAATCGAACGAGAACAGCAAAATTTGATTGGTAGTCTATTCCCTACTGCTACTATGGAGTCGAAGATTAGAGGAATTAACTCATATTAACCGTAAAATGATTTATAAAATAATCAAAGAGGAGGGATTGAAGATTTAATCTATATCCTCTCACCCTCTTTACTACTGTTAGTTTAATATTTGAAGCAGTTTGACGATTTTACTTTTCACATTAAATATTGAGTCTTGTGGAGCAATGCAAGATGGACAACCCGATTCACAAGGACAGCTCTCGATATGTTGCTGCGTCTTTGTTAATAAGTCCTCCCACAAGTCATAAACTTTTTCACTAAGACCAATACCACCAGGGTATTTGTCATAAACAAAAAATGTTGGTAGCTCATTATGTGTGGCCTTAATTTGAGGCACGACAGCAATATCACTACTATCACATTGAATAAAGATTGGAATAAAGGCATTCATAGCATAAGCAGCCCCAATCATGGCAGCATCTAAATCTAACTCTGACCAACCATGAGGCATCTTAAATGATAACCATGATGCACTTGTATGCATTTCATCAGGCGGTAAATGAATTGGACCTGACCCGATATTGTCATGTTTTTCATGGAGCTTTATTTTTTTAAATAACGTTGCCTGTGCAACTAAACCAACATCACCGAAACTAATCATACCACTCTTATAATCTCGACTTCGATCTTCCTCTAACACTTTCATTTCAACTGCTAGATTAGCATCTGTATAATAATCAACATCTACTTCACGCACAAAGGCTTTCTTTTCTTCCCAATCAAGCTTTTCTACTTGAAATTGAATGCCTTGATGCAAATAAATAGCCTCTTCATGTAGCAATGTCATAGCACTATGACGATCCATTTCACCAATAACCTTTGTTTGTGCAGGGACAGTCATATCAATTATCACAACATTTTCTTGTGAAGCCGAACGAAGACTAATGTCATGTGCAGGAAATCTGTCATTCATCCAATGCCATTTGTCACTCGTCTTAAAGACCACCCCTTCTTCTGCTAAATAATCCAACAATTCCTGAATTTCATATTCTCCATACGTATCGAATGTTGAAAATGGGAGCTCGAAAGCTGCACATTTCAAATGATCCATTAAGATCAGCATATTTTCAGGATAAATACGCGCCTCCTCAGGGTTACTGCCAAGTAGAAACAGCGGATGATTCACAACGTATTGATCAAGTGCGGTCGATTGCGCAACATAAATAATTAAAGCCTCATCCTGCCGTCTTCCCGCACGTCCCGCCTGCTGCCAAGCACTTGCAATATTTCCCGGGTAACCCGTCATGATACAAGCTTGTAATTGGCCTATATCGACGCCTAATTCTAACGCATTTGTACTCACAACTGTTTGAATTGTGCCATTACGCAAACCTTTTTCAATAACACGTCGCTCAGATGGCAAATACCCCCCACGATAACCACGCACCGATTCATCCAGAAGCTTATTGCGTGTAAGCTCCTTTAAATAGGTCACAATCATTTCTACACGTACACGACTTTTGGCAAAAATGATGGATTGAATTCCAGCAGTGTAAAGTCTTTTGGCTAAATCACTCACCTCTAAAACAGCACTTCGACGCACGCCAAATGTTTTATGGACAATAGGCGGGTTATAAAAAAGAAATGTCTTTTTCCCAACTGGCGCTCCAGAATCGCTGATTAAGGCATGGCTTTCATTCGTTAGAGCTTCAGCTAACTCTTTCGGGTTTTTAATGGTTGCTGACGTACAAATGAAAACCGGTTTACTGCCATAAAATTCACAAATCCTCTTTAATCTCCGAATAACATGGGCAACATGTGAACCAAATACACCCTTATATGTATGCAACTCATCAATGACGATATACTGTAAATTTTCAAATAAGGAAACCCATTTCGTATGATGTGGTAATATCCCCGAATGCAGCATATCAGGGTTAGTCATCACAATATGCCCTGCCTTACGAACCTTTTGACGAATGCCTGGCGCAGTGTCCCCATCATACGTATAACTTAATATTTCTTCACCACTTTGTTCAATCAATTCATTTAAGTCATTTTTCTGATCCTGTGCTAGAGCTTTTGTTGGAAATAAATAAATTGCTCGTGCATTTTTATCTTCTAATATTTTTTGAAGTACAGGTAAATGATAGCAATATGATTTTCCAGACGCTGTTGGTGTAACGGCAGTAAAGGAAACACCCTCCACAGCGTAATCAAATGCCTGACGTTGATGAGTATACAGTTGTTCTACCCCTCTGTTTCGGAGAGCCTTTACAAGTGAAGGATGTAAATTCCCTGGGAAAGGTGCATATTTAGCTTCACGCCCTTCAAGCGTTTGCCAATGTAAAATGCGTTCCTTCATTTCCTCATCATATCTCCACTCGTTTAACAGTTCACTAATGGTCCTTTTTTTCGATAACATCTGTTTCTATCTCCTTCACTAGCCGTTCAAAAATTTTTAACGTATAAGAGACTGAATGAATTGCATCTAAAAAACGCTTTTTACTCGTTTCTTTATAAAAAGATTGCACAACAAATTGCTCCATCGATTCCACCGCTGAAGCAATTTGTTGTGTATGCATATATTTTGGTCTATTTTTTTGAATCCATTTATTTGCCTCTAGCTGCCATTCCTTTAAAAGCTTGTGAATGACGTCAGCATGTGGCTTAACCTCCGCAAAAAAATCTGGCGTTCGGTCTTCTTCACGCATTTGCCAAAAGCGTACTACACATTTTTCACATTCATCTATTAATTCCAAAGTTTGCTGTATTAATACCAATTTCGTACCTCATCTCATCAATTAAGGCTCATCTTCATAACGTGGGATTTGATTCCGTACCGACTGTGGGCTTTCCCGAGGGCGTCCGATGAGATGCTTGGCGCAACAGGAAGTGATGCTTTTTGCCTTCGTTCTCTTCCTGCTCGCTCCGTGTGTCATCTGTGACGCTGATCCCCCAAAAGTCACCAAGCCTTCACCTCATCAACCTATATACATGGCATACGTTTCGAAATGTATTCCCAAGTTTTAGTGATAAACCTTAAAATATTCTCGTTATTAGCTGACAATTTCTTTGACCTCTAAAAAAGAAGTTCGAATTTCAACTGTTAGTTCCATTTTTAAAACAAAAATTCATCTGCATTAACCTAAACGCATACTATCACTTTAAGCTAATTTTCCAAACATGCTATTTTAAAATTCATCTGCTAAATTATTCCCTTTATATGAGTAAATTTACTCCCACTGAGTATAAATGCCTTTATTTATTTCAATGCACCACATTTTTTATGGTAAATAATGTGTAAAAAATACTCATATTGAGTTATTTAAATTGCATATGAGATAAGTGTACCAAAGTCTATCATTTTTCACTACTAATAGGCGAACAAGCATTCTTTACTTGCCAGTTCTTTTCTGCTAAGCTTACTTTCTGGCTAACAGATTTGAGCTGCATAAAAAAATGTAAACTCTGTGCATTGTTTTCCAAAGACACTCTCGTTAACAGTAATTGATTGACCAGATCCAACTGCGCAACTAATTGTTTTAACTTGTTCAAAATAACGCCTCCTTTAGCTTTAATTTATGTATTCCCCGCATGTATAAAATTACCTTCATGCGTGACAAAATAAGCGTAAGTTAGCTGAAAGAAGAAGAAATTCGATAAAATTTAGTTGAACTATTCTATTAAATTTCGTTGTCTTCAAAATCGTCTATCAAGTAGTGAAGCTAACGTGGAGCATAGTTTTTTCTATAAATTAGCTTGGAAATTTCATCTGTTATTTTGACGATTCTCGTGAAAGAACTAGTTATACTACATGATATTTTTCGACTTTAAGTAACGAAAATTGTTCAAAGGTCGATTATTTGTTGGTAATTTTATCTATTGTTAATCTAGCATCAATCATACTATCGATGGAAGTGAAGAACTGCTACTTAATCATGGTAAACTATTGTATAATAGCAGTATTATAGAGGGTGAACTAAGTGACAATTCGTTATCCGAACGGGAAATTATATTCTCCTAATCCAGCTGTTCAAAAAACAGTAAATAAGGGAAAGGACAAAGATTTTTCTTTTAGTAATCGAGGAAAAACACTCGAAGATGAAATTAATGAAGCAAACGATTTTTATGTAAAAAGGCAACTTGCTATCATTCATAAGAAACCTGTTCCCGTGCAAATCGTCAAAGTAGAGTACCCATCACGAAGTGCTGCAGTTATTCGTGAGGCTTATTTCCGAACACCATCAACAACAGATTACAATGGTGTGTGGAAAGGGCATTATATTGATTTTGATGCAAAGGAAACGGCTTCAAAAACTAGTTTTCCACTAAAAAATATTCACTTACATCAAATGACACATATGCAGCAAGTGACGGAACAAAATGGTGTGGCTTTTATCATCGTTCGTTTCTCAGCTTTTGAACGATATTTTATTGTGCCATACAATGTTTTACAAAAGGCCTGGCTAGCGATGGAAAAAGGTGAACGTAAATCGATACCCTTTTCAACTATAGAAAAGGAAGCTTTTGAAATTCCTACAAGCTATTACCCACGTATCGACTATTTACCGATTATCCAACGGCTCATTGAAGCACAAAGCCATGGGTCTGAAAGTGAGGAGATAGAAGAATGACTGAACGTCGTGCGACACGCGGTGAGCATCAAAAGGCTCTCGCTCAAAAAAATAAAAAAAGCGCTCCGAAACCATCAAAGAAAAAATGGTTCAAGCGCATTACATTAACACTTGTAGCTATTATTGCTGCATGCTTTATTGGAGGTGCTGGGTTATTTGCCTATTATGCAAGTACCGCACCAGAACTTGATGAAAAATTACTGAAGGACCCCGTTTCGTCTGAGTTTTATGATAAAAACGGTGATTTGTTTGCAACAATTGGTGCAGAAAACCGTAAATATGTAAAGTATGAAGATATACCCCAGGATATGATTAACGCTATCCTTGCAACGGAAGATGTACGCTTTTTCGAACACGGTGGTATGGATTTTTATCGCCTCGGTGGTGCAATACTCGCTAACTTCCGTGATGGCTTCGGGGCTCAAGGGGCCTCGACATTAACACAACAAGTTGTTAAAAACTCATTTTTACAAAATGAGAAAAAATTAAAACGTAAGGCACAGGAAGCTTGGCTTTCCTTCCAATTAGAACGTAAATATACAAAAGAAGAAATTTTTGAAATGTACTTTAACAAAATGCTGATGTCAGGTCGTGTTTATGGCTTCGGAACAGCAGCTCAATATTTCTATGGTAAAGAACTTAAAGATTTAACTTTAGATGAAGAAGCATTACTTGCAGGTTTAGTACAACGTCCAAATGCTTACAATCCATTAAAAAATCCTGAGCTTGCAGAAAAACGTCGTAATACTGTTCTAGGATTAATGTATCAACATGGTAAAATTACAAAAGCTCAGATGGAAGAAGCAAAGAAAGTAAACATTCAAGCTGGTCTAACTGACGATTCGACACGTCAAAAATTTACTGGCTCTAAATACGATGCCTTCCTAGATGTCGTTATTAATGAACTAGAGAAAAACGGTGATGGTAGTGCAATGGCAGAAGGAATTAAAGTCTATACTACACTTGACCCGAAAGCACAACAAACTGTTGAAAACATTATGAATGATGACAGTAACTTCCCAACAAAAGAAATTCAATCGGGTGTGTCTGTCGTTGATACGAAAACTGGTCAAATTCTAGCAATCGGTGGCGGACGCCATTACGGAGCTGCACGTGGTTTCAACTATGCATATGACTTAAAACATCAACCAGGCTCGACAATGAAGCCATTACTAGATTATGGACCAGCTATCGAAAATTTAAAATGGTCAACAGGTCAAACACTTGTGGACGAACCTATGAACTACACAGGATCTAAACAAACCATTACGAACTGGGATAATAAATATATGGGTGCAATAACAGCACGTAAAGCTTTATATGCTTCACGAAACGTTCCAGCTGTTAAAGCATTAAAAGAAGTTGGTATTGATAAAGCTAAAGAATTTGTTGGTCATTTAGGTATTAATCCTGAAAATGTTTATGAATCTGATGCAATCGGTGGTGGGGATATTACAATGTCTCCTACACAAATGGCAGCTTCCTATGCAGCATTTGGGAATAATGGTGTTTATACTGATCCTTATTCGATTACAAAAATCGTTTACCGCGATGGTAAAACAACAAAAGACTACACACCAGAGTCTAATGTAGCAATGAGCGATTATACAGCTTATATGGTGTCAGATATGTTACGTGACGTTGTCGGCAGTAAGCCTGATGCATCAGGTACTGCTGCTAATGTATCTGGATTAGATATCGCAGGTAAAACAGGTACAACAAACTATTCAAGTGCAGATTTTAACAAGCATAATTTACCGGATACAAGTGTGCCGGATTCATGGTTTGCTGGTTACACAACAAACTATTCAATCGCTATTTGGAGTGGTTATGAAAAACATTTTGATCCAATTACTACTTGGGATGAACGTCGTTTACCACAACATTTATTTAAACAAATAATGAAAGATATTTCGGCGAACGTTGAAACATCACGTTTCAAAAAACCAAACTCAGTTGTGGAAGCTACAATTGAAGTAGGCACAAAACCACTTAAATTAGCAAGTGATTTTACTCCAAGTGAGAAACGTCGTACAGAGCTATTTGTACGTGGTACAGAGCCTAAGGAAGTTTCAAATGAATACGCTATGCCAGAACTTTCAACACCTTACAATGTAAGTGCAAGCCTTGATACAGAAGGTCAATCTATCAATATTTCTTGGGAGCATGATGCAATGCTTAATCCGGAAACAAATGAACCGCTACCAACAACCTTCGAAGTATCTGCTACAAAAGAAGGTGGAGAGACTATTTCTCTTGGTACATCGGAAAGCAAAGACTTAACAGTTAGCAACAAACTAAAAGATGGCAATTACACGATTTCTGTCGTGGCAGTTGTAGATGGTACTCGCAGTAAACCAGGTACAACCTCTTTCCAAGTAACAGGTATTCCTGATGAAAATAAAGAGCCAGATACTCCGGATAAACCTGATGTCGAAGATCCAACAGCGCCTGATCAAAATGGCAATAACGGAGACAACGGTAATCACAATGGTAATCACAACGGTAACGGAAATGGTAACAATGGCAATAACAGTAACAATGGCAATGGCAATGGCAATAACAATGGCAATAACAATGGCAACGCTAATGGCAATGGTAACACTAGTGGGAATGGTAACAATGGCAATACAGGAAATAACGGTACCCCACCAGGAAACAATGGCAACAATAATGGTAGCAAACCGCCAACAACGCCAACTGAACCAACCGTACCAGATGACGGTTCCGGTAAAACTGAATAAAAAAAGGCAGAGTAGCTTATTAACGCTACTCTGCTTTTTTGTTGTTGGAAAACTATATGTCTATAAATCAAAGTGTCACAATAAAGTATGACTCTTCGGCAAAAAGGTTGATTTCCGTTCCGGCTGGGCGCTTATATCGCTACCGAGGTTGGTCACGAAGGCGTTATCACAGGATGTGATGCTTTTAGCCTTCGTTCCTATATTGCTAATCCCCAAGGAGTCGCCCAGCCTCCACTCCAATCAACCACATCACATAGAATGTTTCTTTGGCATGGCAATCTAATTTATAGTGATAATTTAAAACTTCAAAAGTTACTTTTTTTCCGCGAAAACGTAGCGATAGACTGTGGAAATGGCTTAACACTTTGACCACAGAAAAGCGCGAGAAATCAACATTTCTAAAATTGATTTCTCGCGCTTTTAAGGTTTTGACCAGTTATGTACCAGCCTCTTTTTATATCTTTCAGTTTGCTTAATCTATCCGTCTATATTACTTTTTTGTAGCCTGCAAGCGTAACCGTGCTGCTCGTTTTTTTGTTTCCTTAAATAATTCATCAAGCTGACGATAACAAGCATATTGGCCAGGCTTTGCTTTTATAAAGGTTAATCGTTCGATACCGTTAATGGGCAACACTTCATCTCCTGCTTCTTGCACTAAGTAATCAAACAATAAAATGGCCTTTTCCATCAATCCTTTTGCTTCACCATTCCTTGCATCATGAGCTGCATGAATTTTGGCTTCTAGTTCTGTCCACTCTGCAAACCAAGCATCTATTTTTTCTTTTTCAATTGCCTCTACATTCACGCTTCCTTCACCAGCCCTTTTTTCAAACGCTTTTGTCCTTCTCTACAATCATCAAGTAAAGGACATGTATCACAGCCAGGATTTTGAGCCTTACAATGATATCTACCGAAGAAAATTAACTGATGATGTGTTTTCGACCACTTGTCCATCGGTGTTTTTTTCATAATCGTTTCTTCCACCTCAAGCACTGAATCTTTCCAACGACAAAGCCCTAATCGTTTAGATACGCGCTCAACATGTGTATCCACAGCGAGTGCAGGAATATCGAAGGCTACCGATAATACAACATTCGCTGTTTTACGACCAACCCCCGGCAATGTAACTAGTGCTTCTCGGCTTGCTGGTATTTTGCAGTCATATTCCTCCAGCAGTCGCTGACATAATGCTTGAATGTTCTTCGCTTTATTTCTATACAAGCCAATGGAGCGAATATCCTGTTGCAACTCCTCTAAGGGTACAGCTAAATAATCTTCTGGCTTTTTATATTTTTGAAACAATGTTTTCGTGACTTTGTTTACAAGTACATCCGTACACTGGGCCGATAATAACGTGGCAATAGTCAGTTCAAACGGATTGTCATGCACAAGCTCACAATGCGCATCAGGAAACATACGATCCATTTCCGCTAGACAATGCTCCCATTGTTTTTTAGTTAACATATCGGCAGCCCCCTATTCTCTTTCCTCTAACCAATTATAAAATGGTACTTTATTTGTCGACTGCGTTTCTTGCTGCGTTGTACGGACTGGCGGTCTGTTAAATGATTGTTTTTCACGGAACTGCTCGCTTTGCTTCTGTGCAGCTTGTGGTGTCGTAATATTTTTCTTTTTCCACTCCAGTAATATTCGATCAATATAACGAATACTTAGCTTGCCAGCAAATACAGCCTCCTTAAGCGCCTCTTTAATAAGCGCTGGACTATGCTTATCCTCATCTAGCCAAGACCCGATTTTTTCTAGCTCTAAAGGAGATAAAAGACGCCCCATTTCCTCTTCAAATAACCGGAATAGCTCACCCTCTTCTTGTCGAAGTGATGCTGCTGATTTTTGTTGTTCCTTCATTTCAACAATCTGCATAATGCGCTCCCAAAGTGGGTATACCGAATATTTTTCATATAGTTTACCATTTGCATCGACGTCGCTTGTTATTTCAAGGAAACCTTTTTGCATTAATCGCTGTAGACGTGAAGTAATGTCATTGTCATGCATTGTTAGACGATTCATCAAATCATTAGGCGTCGGAAAATCATTGCCTTCCATACGAAATGCAAGTAAATGCATAACAATAAGTGCCTCATCATCCTCAATATTTAACTCCTTATAAAACTGAAAAAAAAGCTGAGGAATATGAATCATTCTCTGCTCAGTCCATGTACGGAGTCGATTATTATTTGTACTCATTTTACTTGACTCCTTTTTCCATCGTAAGTATAAAAGCCGCGTAGACATATCACTACGCGACTTTTAAATTTATCCCGCTTTAACGGGCAGTAATTTATCTGTTATCTGCCGATAAAAGCCCGATTGATGAAGACTTATAATCAGTGGGGATAAAGAAAGCTCCATTGATTAAGTTTCACTTTATAAAATCTACAACCAAACTAATTGTTGCTTATGGATATAAACGGTTTAGTAAACGTGGGAATGGAATCGTTTCACGAATGTGCTCCGTGCCAGAAATCCATGCCACTGTGCGTTCTAATCCAAGACCGAAGCCTGAATGTGGCACAGAACCTTGTTTACGTAGCTCTAAATACCATGCATAAGCATCTAAAGATAATTGATGTTCTTCAAGACGTGATTTTAATAAATCATAGTCATGGATACGCTCAGAACCACCAATTATTTCACCATAACCTTCTGGTGCAATTAAATCTGCACATAATACTACATCATCACGGTCAGGATGTGGTTGCATGTAGAATGGCTTAATGCCTACTGGGTAACAAGTGATGAATACAGGTTTGTCAAATGAATTAGCAATTGCTGTTTCATGTGGTGCACCGAAATCATCGCCCCATTCAATATCGTCAAATCCTTGTTCATGTAATAATTTAATAGCATCGTCGTAAGAAATACGAGGGAATGGCGCTTTGATATTTTCAAGTTTTGATGTATCACGACCAAGTCGCTCTAATTCTAATTTGCAATTTGCAAGAACTGATTGTACGATGTGCGCTACATACTGTTCTTGCACTTCTAGGTTTTCTTCAAATTCCACAAATGCCATTTCCGGTTCAATCATCCAAAACTCGATTAAGTGACGGCGTGTTTTAGATTTTTCAGCACGGAAAGTCGGACCGAATGAGAATACTTTACCTAATGCCATCGCAGCCGCTTCCATATAAAGCTGACCAGATTGAGAAAGGTATGCATCCTCATCAAAATATTTTGTATGGAATAGCTCAGAAGTACCTTCAGGAGCTGAACCTGTTAAAATTGGTGGGTCCATTTTTGTAAAGCCATTGTCGTTGAAAAACTCGTAAGTTGCACGAATAATTTCATTACGGATTTTCATAATCGCATGTTGCTTACGAGAACGTAGCCATAAGTGACGGTTATCCATTAAAAACTCTGGACCATGTTCTTTTGGTGTAATAGGGAAATCAGTTGCAGCA
The DNA here is from genome assembly GCF_050278745.1 of Lysinibacillus sp. NPDC094403. NCBI lineage: Bacteria > Bacillati > Bacillota > Bacilli > Caryophanales > Bacillaceae > Lysinibacillus > Lysinibacillus sp. NPDC094403. The sequence goes on from NZ_JBNNTL010000004.1 coordinate 44,197, forward strand.
TGTAATACTTCAATACCAGTTACAGCAATTTCACAGCCAAAGCTTGAACGCTCATCTGCTTTAACCTCTCCCGTAATGTACATTGAAGTTTCTTGAGTCATACCTTTTGCAATGGCGAAAATTTCTTCGCCTACTTCTTCTTTTACAACAACGCCCTGAACAAAGCCTGAACCATCACGTAATTGTAAGAAGGCAATTTTCCCACTTGATCGTTTGTTCGCTAACCAAGCTCCTAGCTTGACGGTTTCACCGATATGTTTTGGCATATCTTGAATCATAATTTTTTTCATAGAAATCCTCCAAAGTTGGTTAAAAGGATTAGTCTTGCCATTTTGATTTTACAAATGTATCAATTCGACGGACTGCCTCTTCTAATAAGTCTAAAGATGTAGCATAAGATAATCGCATTGTAGTTGGTGCACCAAAACCAGAACCTGGAATCACTGCTACGTTTGCTTCTGTTAAAATATCCGAAGCGAATGCATCTACTGAATCATAGCCAGTATGAGCCATAGCTTCTGCTACATCTGGTAATAAGTAGAATGCACCCTGTGGTTTTAATACGTTGAAGCCAGGAATTGCACTTAACTGTGGATAAATTTTTTCAAGACGAGCTTCGAATGCTTGACGCATTTCTTCTACAGCGTCTTGTGGTCCATTATACGCTTCCACTGTTGCATATTGTGCAGTTGTTGTTGCGTTTGATGTAGAGTGTGACGCAAGATCAGTCATTGATTTAACAATGTCCGCATCCCCTGCAGCATACCCGATACGCCAGCCTGTCATAGAGTGAGATTTTGCAACACCATTTACAACGATTGTACGTGCTTTCACTGCATCAGATAACTGTGCAATTGAAAAATGCTCAATACCATTGTATACAAGCTTCTCATAAATTTCATCTGACACGATTAAAATATCTTTTTCTTCTGCAACAGCAGCAATTTCTGCAATCTCTTCACGAGAATAAATCATACCTGATGGGTTGCTAGGAGAGTTAATAATAACTGCTTTTGTTTTATCTGTCACAGCAGCTCTTAATTGATCCGCAGTAATTTTATAGCCTTGCTCACTTGTGCCTTCCACATAAACAGGTACACCGCCCGCTAATTTTACTTGCTCAGGATAAGATACCCAATAAGGAATCGGAATAATAACTTCATCGCCCTCGTTTAAAATAACTTGGAATAAAGTATAAAGAATATGTTTTGCACCAACACCTACAATTACTTCATTCGGCTTGTATGTAAGATTGTTGTCGCGTTGAAGTTTGTCGATAATCGCTTTCTTTAGTACTGGAAGACCACCAGCAGGTGTATATTTTGTTAAACCTTTTTCCATCGAGTCAATGGCAGCGTTTAAAATATTTTGTGGAGTGTTGAAGTCTGGCTCACCAGCACCTAGACCAATAACATCAATACCTTGCTCTTTTAATTCCTTTGCTTTCGCAGTAATTGCTAAAGTTGAAGAAGGTGTTAAAGTTTTTACACGGTTTGCTAATAAATTTTTCATACGGGATCTACTCCTCTTATAAATTCGTAATGCGCTTCCACCAGTCGCCGTCCTTAAACATAATATAGACATAGTTGAGCTTATCGTGATCGTTTAGGTATGTAATTTCCCAAACAGCACCTGGCTCCTCATAGCCTAATTTCACATTGAGGACTTTTTGTACATTGCCTTCCTTTTTTAAAACCGATAATGCTTCCTTTTCCGTAATACCATCTTTTAAAAATACGTCCTTAATTGAATCAGCTTCTAGATTCGTCGGAACAAAGACAGCCTTTTTATCACCATATTCATCTACCCCGAACACAGTGACATACGGATGTTTACCATTATATGTGTAGGACTCCGAGACAATTGCGAGGGCTTTGGCATCGAGTGCCAACTGTTCAGCCTTCTCTTCAATTGAACCGAATGGAGCCTCGGCTTTCCAGAGTACTAAAATACTGATGACAAGTGACAATGAAACCATAAAGACAGAAATGAAAATCAACCAGTTTTTCATATATTCACCTTATGTTTCACATCTAGCTTATTCTTTAACACGAATGCCTGATGCTTTTGCAAGTTTATAACTGCGTTTACATTCATATTGCTTTCCATTTTTGTCAACCTGCTTTCTTTCCTCATACCACAACATTATACAACAATTTTATGCTGTCGTGTTTCTTAATTTCATATATTGTACGCTGTTAAAATAACGTTTTCAAATGATTCGGGTAGTATTTTTTCTCTTTTTCGTTCAGCCCTAAAAAATGATAACCCTTTCAATGGAGAATTACCTATTCACAATTGCAAATTGGAGGTAAAATTCTCGCTAAAAACAACGATAATTCACATATAAAACAGTTCGCATGACCGTCGTTTTTAGCACGGTACAAGCACCAATCTGCTTGCTCAAACAGATTTTTTATATTGATTTTTTTGTATTGACACATGCACCCGTGGTTTGCTTTGAATATCGAACTTCTGCAGATTTTAATTGTCGATTTTTTATTATCATAATAATCTCCATTATTGTCCATGTTGCCTATTATTTTTACCCATATGATAAGGTGATTAGCAATTTTAAGAATGGAAAAGGGACGTGATGTTTTGAGTACAGAAGTTAATCCTACAGATCCAGCAACAATACCAAAATTTGTGGATGAGCTGCCAAAACCGGTTACCGCTAAACCAAAATACTTTAAGGGCCAACAGAGAAAAGATTATTATGAACTTAAAATGATTCAAGCAGAGCATTGTTTCCATAAAGATTTCCCAAAATCAATTATCTGGGGCTATAACGGGCTTTATCCCGGACCAACTATCGAAGCAACAAAAGACAAAAGCATTTATGTTAGATATACAAACCTATTACCCTCAAAGCACTTTTTACCAGTCGATTTTACACTTCATGCGGCAAACGATTCACAAGAAGTAAGAACTGTTACACATTTGCATGGCGCAAATGTAGATTGGGAGAGTGACGGCCATCCCGAGGCATGGTATACAAGAGATTATGCACAAATAGGTCCAAAATTTAATAAAGAAATACATGAATATACCAATCATCAACCTGGCACAACGCTTTGGTATCATGATCATGCAATGGCGCTAACTCGTTTAAATGTGTATGCGGGATTAGCCGGTTTTTATTTACTTCGGGATACAGTTGAGGAGCGCTCTAACCTACCTCGTGGTGATTATGAGTACCCCATATTAATTCAAGATAAATCGTTTAATGAAGATGGCTCCCTTTTCTATCCTGATGAACCACCATTCCCTGTTCCGGTACATCCATCTATTACGCCTGGCTTTGAAGGTAATACTATTGTCGTAAACGGAAAGGTCTGGCCATATTTAAATGTCGAGCCTCGTAAATATAGATTTCGTTTTCTTAATGGCTCCAATAGAAGAGGCTATGTCATTAGCCTTTCAAATGGTGAGCCTATGATACAAATCGGAACAGACGGAGGCTTTTTATCAGCCCCTCAAGAAATTCAATCAGTTGAGTTATTGCCGGCAGAACGAACAGATGTCATTGTCGATTTTTCAAAATGTGAAGGTCAAGAAATAACGTTAGTCAATTCTGATGAAATTTTCATTGATGAACATACAAGAGTAATCATGCAGTTTAAAGTATGTCTTCCTCTAAAATGTGAGGATACTAGTGAAATACCAGAAAGACTCGCAGTATCATTGGATTTACATCCACACGATGCACATATCGAGAGACATTTACCATTAACTGCTACAACAGATGATTTTGGTAGACCAATGTTATTATTAAATAATCGTATGTATCATGACCCTGCTACTGAAAAGCCTGCTCTTGATAGTATAGAGATATGGAATTTTATTAATGCTACACAATTTGATCATCCTATTCATCTACATTTAATTCAATTTAAAATACTAGAACGACGTCCTTTCGATAAGGAGCTATATCAAAATGAAGGCAGACTGGAATTTACAGGTCCCTCTGAAAAACCGCATGACTATGAGCAAGGTTGGAAGGATACTGTAAAAGCTGTAACAGGGAAGGTTACGAAAATTATTATGCATTGGAAAGATCACGCCGGTCATTATATGTGGCATTGCCATTTCCTTGAACATGAGGATCACGATATGATGCGACCAATACTTGTCATGAAGGACGTTCATCCTGTACAAGAGCAACATGCTGAAATCCAGCATGAAATGCCAGAACAGAAAAACCATGACTCTACTATTGTTACGGGCAATAATAAGCACACTACACCACTCTTGAATAATACTCAATACATCACTCCAACTGAAGAGAAAATAGAATACTCTCATGCTTCTTTGCAATCAGCTTATTTAGAAGACGACATAGAATATAACCCACAAACTATCCCTCTCTTAACTAGTACTCAAAACATTACTCGCTCTTCTGAAACAGCTTATTTAGAAGACAATGTGGAATATAATCAAGTATCTACACCACTCTTGAACAATACTCCAAATATCATTTTTTCAAAAGTAGAGCTCCCTCACACATCTTCTTTAAAAGACGTCACAGAACATCAAATTGTTCATAAAGTTTCTGATATAGAAAATATTCCTCAACCAACCTTCCCGTCTACTGAGTTTCAACCTCAACAAAGAAGATCTATTAGGCGTCGGAGAAGATGGTACTAATGTTACATTGATAAAACTACCTTTAAAATGAACTTCCCCGTAAAAGTTAGACACAACATCAAACTTTTACGGGGAAGTTCAAAAAAAGGTGGTTTCTATGATTTTTTAATTCTTATTAAATAAACTATAAAGAACAGGGACGATAAATAGTGTTAAAAAAGTAGAAGTAGATAGTCCGCCTATAACTACAATAGAAAGAGATTTTGATATCATCCCAGTTTCATTCGAAATAGCCATTGGGATTAATGCACCCATTGTTGCAATAGCAGTCATCAAAATTGGGCGAATACGTATGACCCCTGCTTCAATTAAAGCTTTTTGCTTGGTCATTCCACAACTTTCAAATTGCTTCACCTTATCAACTAGAACGATAGCATTCGTTACGACAATTCCATTTAGCATGAGTAAACCGATCATTGCTGGCATACCGATTGGTTCTTTCATAATATAAAGTCCAATTAATGCACCAATAATAGAAAATGGAATAGCGAACAAGATAACAAACGGTGCTTTTCCTTCTTTGAAGGTAAAAACCATAACCAAATAAACTAAGATAACACTAATTCCTATAGCAATCGACAAATCTTTGAAACCTTCATCCATCGATGCAGATACACCTTCCTTATAATAGCTAATATTGTCAGGAAGCCGTAAGTTATTAATTACATTATCCGCTTGAGTAGTTACATCTCCTACTTTTTCATCAGTAATAGTTCCGTATACCATGAGATATTCATTGCCGTTTAGATGAGTAATTGAAGTTATATTATTAACCCTCTTCAGCTCTCCTATTTCATGAAGAAAGACAGGCATTCCCATTGTATTACTGATTTGGAGCTGTCCTAAATCTTTAAGAGATGTAACTTCATCCATTTTCAATCCAAGGTTCACTTCTCTCGTTTCCTCTTCAACTCTCATGGTCGTCACTACATCCCCATTAATAAGTGTTCGAAGGCTTTGTGCAACTATAGCTGGAGTTATTCCTTTTTCAGCAAGTTTTTTATCATCCAAATCGAAAACGATTTCAGGTACATCTCCCTCTAAAGATGTTGTCACATCCTCCATTCCCTGTACTTCTTTTAAAGCAGTTGTAATCTGCTCACTTGCTTTTTTAATATCCTCAAAATCCGCTCCATTTATAACTAGTGTGTATCTGCTTTCTTCCCCTCCTATAATTCCACCAATACCTGAGATTGTCATTTCCTCTGGTTCAGTTATCGTTGTTAATTGTAGTCGAACGTCATTTACATAGTCGGTCAAATTTCCAACAGAATCATTGACAACGAATGCAATCGTCGCACTTTCAGATTGTCCGTCAATATTAGTACTTATAAGGTTGACGTCCTTTCGATCTAATAATATATTTTCTACTCTACTTACGACATCAGCTGTTTTCATTAAAGAAGTTCCTTTTGCCATTGTCATTTCGATCTTGAAATCATTCACTTTCTCTTGTGGCAGGAAGGTTGTCCCTAGCCTCGGTGCAATAATGAAAATAGAACCTATCAAAATTAATAATGCCACAGTTAAAGTAACTAAACGATGATGTAAAACCCAAGTCAAACTGTTTCGATACCAAGTTTGAATTCTATTTTCATGTGATTCTTTAGGAGTAATTTTTAATAAAAAGATCTTTGACAATATTGGAACAACGGTTACAGCAACAATTAACGAAATCAACAATGAAATAACAATAGTCCATGCAAGTGGCTTAAAAAAACCTCCTACAATTCCTGGCACAAAGGCTAGTGGTAAAAAAACAGCAACAGTTGTTATCGTTGAGGAAGTAATCGCAGATGCTACTTCACTTGTAGCCTGCTCTATTAATTCTTCATTTCTTTCTTTTGTAGCTCTTACTCTTCTAAATATATTTTCAATAACGACAATTGAATCATCTACAACTCGTCCAACTGCTACAGCAATACCAGCAAGTGTCATAATATTTAATGTATATCCCATTGCCTTCAACAAAAGAAAAGATGCAAAAATTGAGACTGGGATAGAGATGACGGCAATAATAGTCGAACGAATATTTTTTAAAAATAATAAAGTGATGATGATTGTCATTAATGCCCCTAAAAATACTTCACGTAACATAGAATGGACCGATTGATTAATTTCGATGGATTGATCACTTAAGATTTCGACTTTATAATCTTCCGGAATAGCTAAATTATTTATTTCTTTTTTTACTTGATCAACGATTGTTACTACATTTGCACCACCTTCAGGAATAATGCTGAAACTAACGCCCTCTTTTCCGTTAATGCGTGTCAGATAGTTTGTGTATTCATTTCCATATGAAACTTCAGCAATTTCGCCTAAATTCATGCTTGTTGTGTTTTGCGAACTTCCTTCTTTAGTAAAAAGCTTTATGTCTTTAATTTCCTCAATAGATTTTAGTTCACTATTTATTCGCACTGGCAATACTTCATTTGAAATGGAGATATCTCCAACCGGCATTGAAAGATTATTTGCCAAAATGGCTTCTCGAACATCGTTTAATGTAATTCCCCTTGTCATCAATTGATGTGGCAGGAGTCGAATAAAGACAAGCTTTTCCGTTGTTCCACTGATTTCAATATCACTTATACCTTCTATTACAGTAAGGTGTGGAATTATAGTATTCTTTACAAAGGTTTGAACTTCATCAATTTTTTCTGTAGCATAAATACCCATTGAGAAAATAATTGGATTCCCACCAGGTTTAATTAATTCAAACCTCGGTTCCCCTGCAAATTTAGGCAACTGTAATTTATCTACACTTCTCCTTACGAGCTGCTCAGCTTCCTTCATATTCATTGTCATTTCAAATTCAATAGTTGAATATACTGCATTGGCTACACCGTTTGTATAAACATTTTTTCTCCCTTCTAGCTTCATAAATTCCCTTTCCATTTGCTCCCCTATATCATTCATCGCTTGTTCGGGTGAAGCTCCTTGATAAGGAATAACTACTGTTAAATATGGAATATCAATATTCGGGTACTTCTCACTATGTAATGTTTGTAATGAATAAATTCCTCCTACAATAATAAGAGGTATTACTAATATCATTGTTAAAGCATTTTTCATACTAAAGCGGATGAACCGTTTCATATTTCACCTTCCTCAAACTATTCCTAGTAATTTCTTTCTATCCCTACTCAATTTGTATAACAGGTAACAATAAATCTAATTGAGTAAAGTCATAACCTCGATACCATTCAAGAATAGAGCGTGTCGGCACCCATTTATGTTGAATCGCATATTGAAGTAATTTTATATATCCGTCCTTAATCGTTGACATTTGTTCTTTAAATGGTAATGCCAGACATATACAAGAAGGCATATGTTCAATAAAATCACTTTCAGCTATATCATTTATTTTTGTATTTTCTGGAACACCAAAGCCGATTTGAGCTTTGATTACATCTTGGCCTGATAAATAATTTAAATAATAACTTTTAATACTAATATTTAATTGTTTTAATTCGTTTGCTCTTTTTTCAAAATGTGCTCCAAATTTACCCGTTGTGGATTGAGCTGTATACCAAATAATTTTTTCATTACTTTTATCAATCAAATAGATATCATCACGAATGGAGTCACTTTCAAAATAGCGTAAGCTGATATCCAACAAATCACGTTTTTGTTTCATATTTTGAATCCACGTTTTCTTCATTTCCTGGCGAGTTGTTTCATCCTGTTCATGTAAATAATTTTGAATTTCATGAATAGATACATCTGCTAATCGCAAAGTGGATATTAACTTTACTGTTGCAATTTGACTATCTGCATACACTCGATAGCCATTTGAACTTCTTTCCTCCGGTAACAGTAATTTTTTGGTTTCATAAAAGCGTAATGTACTTTTGGCGATACCTGTTCTTTCAGAGAATTCTTGAATTGTCATATATTTTTTCAAATCATCACACCTCTCTTAATTTCAATGTAAACCTTCAACTAACTTGAAGGTCAAGTATTATTTACCATTTTCTGCCGTGAAATAGAATTATTTATCTACAAAAAAAGCCCCTTTTATGGAGCATCAAGGGACTTAAGAGGCAAATATAAGGGATATTAGTCATTTAATTTCCTATCATTAAAGTGAATCATTTTGCTGCCTTGCTCTTTTCATATCGTAGAATCCTTTTTGTCACTATTGCCATCAATACCATGACAACACTAATCATTAAGATAGGAACGTAGACTTTAACACTAAATGCTTCAAATAATAAGCCATACAATATTTGCCCAATTGGTGCCATACATTGTGAAACGGCAATGATAATAGCCATGACTTTCCCTAAGTTTTCATTAGGTGTTTCTTTTTGTACAAGCGTAATAACATATATTGAAATAACGGTAAGAATCATAGCTATGATCAGTGCACTACCTACAAATAAAGTATACGATGGATAATAGCCGATATTAAGCACGAGAGGCGTAACCGCTAGAGCCATTGGAATAATCAATAAAGCGGTGATAAACACCCAAAAGTACAAATTATTGATACCCATTTTTTTCGCAAAGTACCCCATAGATAGAGCTCCTAAAATTGTAGCAAAATCAATTAACCCCATCCCTACTCCATACAAAGTATCACTACTTTGCATTGTAACACGGAGAATAATCGGAACCCCTACAACAAACAGCGGTGTTAATAATAAATTTAATAATGCCGCTAAAATCATACATTTGAAGATAAAAGATTGCTTCACTACATAGCTAAAGCCCTCTTTCAAATCATTGACAAGCGTCGGAATAATATGTTCGCTCTGCTCTCGTTGCATAAATGGTATATGAATAAACATCTCTAATATGGCAGAAAGGAAAAAGAACACTCCACTCACCACGACAAGCACTTTTAAGCCAATCATACCGTAAAGTATTCCTCCTAATACAGGAGCAGCTACATTAGACAATGCTTGAATACCATTAACAATTCCATTGGCTTGCTCAAGCTTTTCCTCTTCTACAAGTACTGGAATACTAGCCATTACTGTAGGTGCATACATAGCACTAACTAACGAAAGCAGTACCATCACAGCACCAATAAGCAAAATGGAACCATTTCCAATTGCTAGTATTGCAAAGAAAATAAAAACAATTATGCTACTTATACAATCGAAAATCACCATTAAATTACGTCTATTAAACCTATCAGCAATTGCCCCTCCAAGCGGTGATAGTAAAATTGGAATGCTCGATATCGCAAATAGTGCTGCAAAAAGATCTGCACGCCCTGTAATATCAAGTACATATAGTGAAAGAGCGAATCTTAAGAGAGCAGATCCTAAAATAGAAATAATTTGCCCAACCACCATCAGGTTAAAATCTTTTGAAAAGCCTTTTCTTTTTATCTGTGAGTCCATTCGATAGCCACCTGCCTTTTAGTCAATGGATGTTGAATTCCTTATAAATGTCATTCAAGAGTGAAGGTAAAGAAACTATGATCTTCTTTTCGAATTGCAAGGACAAGGAGATTACTAAAAACATTAACGATGGCATTGTAATATGAACCTCCATTATATAGACCGACTGTCGGTTTATATTCATTATATGGTACATATCCAAAAAAAGGAACCTCTTTTTTTATTTATTCTTCATTTTTCTGTACTTGGTGCCGTTATATCTGCATTCCACTCGCTTATCATAGATTCACAAGTTGCTTCTCTAAACAAAGCAATCCCCCACAAACAGAGCATTCAGTATTTGAAGATCATTGGGTATTAGACAACAAAAAGCTAGTCCCTTTTTCGGACTAGCTATGGAAATATTCTTTAATTTGTTCAATTAACGCTTTTGTTGCTTGACTTACATAACGATCCACTCGATAAACAATTGACAAACTGCGACTTGGTGCGTAGTCCTGTATATGTATGATCTTTAAGGATGGATCATTCATCTGTTGGATTAATTGATTGGGCTGTATTGTGGCACCTATATTCGCTCTAACAAGATTAATAATCGACGTAACTGAATTTGTCTCAAGAACAGAATTTAATTGAAAACCATGTTTTTTTACAGTCTCCTCCACAATTTCCCTCCCTACAAAGCCTTCTGGATATATAACCACTGGCAAATCTTTTAATTCTACTATGCTTATCCTTTCTCGATTTGCCATTGGATGCTCCTTCGAAACAATTAGTACGTATTCCTCCTGACATAAGGGAATCGTAACAAGTCGGTCATTCGGAAGAACGTTTATAGCAATGCCCAGATCGACTTCATTTTCAAGAACTTGTCGCACAATTTCGACGGACGACAAAATCTTTAGTTTAACATTAGGGAATTTTTGGTGAAAATCGATGACAAGCTGTGTAATTCGATAATCTAAATCTGATGGCATAATTCCTATTATAATCTCTCCACTTTTCATTTCCTTTAAATCTTTAATGGAATCTTTGACGTTTTGTAATGTATCTAATATTTCTGTTCCATACCTTAACAGTAACGAGCCTGCCTCGGTAAGTATAATTTTTTTGCCAATCCGATCAAACAGTGGCATACCAACCTCATCCTCAAGTACTCGAATTTGCTGACTTAGCGTAGGCTGGGAAATACCTAGTTTTTCAGCAGCTTTTGTAAAGTGTAACTCCTCACAAACAGCCATAAAATAATGAAGATGACGAATTTCCAATATATCACGACCTATCATAGTTAATACCTATCATTGTAATAGTAATAATAGTATTGTTCAATTATCTGCAATATTATAGACTTCAATTGTGATTATTATTAGCTATAGAAGGAGTTGAAAGAGAATGAATGTAAAACGTACGATTATTCCAATTATCGCTATTATTTTAGCTTCTTTTAATCTACGACCCGTGATAACTTCCGTTTCACCTTTGTTAGGAACCATTCGAGATTCATTACAAATGAGTGCTGCTACTGCAAGTTTATTAACATCATTAGCAGTACTATGTATGGGCCTATTTGCGCCATTTGCAATAAAACTTGCCAATCGCTTTAGCATTGAGCGGACCATTGCATACTCCCTTATTCTTATTGGAATGGCAACAGCTGCAAGATTTTTTGCCTACTCTACATGGTTAATGCTGCTAACAGCCTTTCTTGCAGGCATTGGTATCGCTATTGCAGGGCCTTTACTATCAGGCTTTATTAAACAAAATTTCACGAATCCTTCTCGTGTTGTTGGTATTTATTCGTTAGCATTAGTTATAGGAGCTTCACTTGGCTCAGGACTTTCCATACCTTTAAGCACCCTTTTTCATACATGGCAAGCATCTACTGCATCATGGGCTATTCTTACTGTCATCGCTGTTTTCTTTTGGTGGAAACCAATTGTAAAACATCCAGTCGATACGACTACCTCAGACACTTCTAGTGCTGAAGATAATTTAAAGCAACTCCTAACAAATCAAAAAGCTTGGCTATTAACTGGTTTCTTTGGTTTAATGGCTTTCATGTTTTATACAATTATGGCTTGGTTGCCACCTATAGCGGAGGACATGGGCTATAGTAAACAAGAGGCTGGAATGATGTTGACACTGTTAACGGTTGCCCAAATGCCTGCAACGTTTTTAGTGCCCATTTTAAATAGTCGTTTTCAGCATAGAGCTGTATGGTTAGTAGGCTGTTCATCATTAGAATTAATTGGTTTATTGATGCTACTGTTTTCTTTAAATCCTTGGCTAAGCAGTGTTCTGATCGGCCTTGGTGCAGGGGGTCTATTCTCATTAGGACTAACATTACCAATTGATGAAGCCAAAGATATCAAAGAGGCTAGTTTATTGGCTGCTATGACACAATCAGTTGGCTTCGTATTTGCTGCACTTGGCCCTTTCTTTGTTGGTCTAATACGAGATTTCACAGGAAATTTTACTGCCGCAATTATTGGCATGATCATCATCGTCATGGCTATGATCCTTATTCAAATGAAAATTGGGAATCAGAAGCAACCGCACATCAATCATGTCCACATAAAAAAGACGACTTTCTAGCAAGGAAGGTCGTCTTTTTATTTAATGAATCGTTTGTTGCACCTTTCTACCATCACGCTATTCTCCTAATCAAGCAACCTATGAAATCTCTCCACTACACTTTCATTTCATATTCAGTTCACAAAGAAGTGTTATAGTAAGAAACATAAAAGATAACTATTATTGTTGATGAAAATAAGGAGGATTCTAAATATTGCAAGAGACTTCAAAAGATTCTACTAAACTTACGGATTGGCGACGCTTTGTGCGCCTAGTGAAACAAGCTGAGCCACCAATATGGCTTTTAATTATTGCATTAATGATGAGTTTAACGACTACGGGCGTAGGATTTATCGTGCCATTATTTACAAAAAAATTAGTGGATGGCTTTTCCTTAGCATCCCTTGATTATTGGCAAATTGTTTTGTTAGGTATTGCTTTTATCGCGCAAGCTATTGCAAGTGGGCTTTCCATTTATTATTTAAATCGTGTTGGACATCATGTTGTTGCGAAATTACGTGATCAACTTTGGAGAAAACTACTTCATTTACCTATTCCATATTATGATGAAAATGATACAGGTGAAACATTAAGTCGTGTTACGAATGACACAGCTGTCGTCAAAGAGTTGATTACAGAACACCTTGCAAACTGTTTATCGGGTGTAATTTCTATTATAGGATCAATCATCATTCTATTAATTTTAGATTGGAAAATGACCTTAGTAATGCTAATAGCAGTTCCACTTGCCATGGTTATTTTAATGCTATTAGGGAAGCGTATGTTTGTCATTTCAAAAGGAATGCAAGATGAGACAGCAAAATTTACGGCGGTGCTCAATCAAGTATTACCTGAAACACGCTTAGTAAAGGCTTCAAATGCTGAGAATATCGAATATAAGCGTGGCAAGAAAGGTATTACCAACCTCTTTACGTTCGGCTTAAAAGAAGCGAAAATTCACGCGCTTATTTCGCCACTTATTTCATTTGTCTTAATGTCAGTACTTGTGGCCATTATTGGCTATGGTGGTGTACGAGTTTCTTCTGGAGAGCTTACAGCTGGCGACATGGTAGCATTTATTTTATATTTAATCCAAATCATCATGCCGATGACCCAATTAACGATGTTCTTTACACAGCTTCAAAAAGCAATGGGTGCTACAGAGCGTATTAGTGCATTACTTGAGCATGAAGAGGAAAATATTTTCGAAGGAAACACTTTAGAAAAAGTGGATCAGCCGATTTATGTAAAAAATGTTGATTTCGCTTATGGAGAAGAACTAATCTTATCGAATATTAATTTTACCATTGAACCAGGTAAAGTTACGGCCATCGTAGGACCTAGTGGCGGAGGAAAAACAACAACGTTTTCTCTGTTAGAAAGATATTATCAGCCTACTAATGGAAGTATTACACTCGGTGAAACTCCTATTGACACGTATTCCCTACATTCTTGGAGAAGTCAAATCGGCTATGTTGCTCAGGAGAGTGCACTGCTTTCTGGGACGATTCGTGAAAATATTTGCTATGGTATTGATAGAGTAGTGCAGGATGAAGAGCTTGAAAGAGTTGCCAAAATGGCCTATGCCGATCAATTTATCAACGAACTATCAGATAAATTTGACACGGAAGTAGGAGAACGTGGTATTAAGCTTTCTGGCGGTCAACGACAACGCATCTCCATCGCAAGAGCATTGTTACGTGACCCTCAAATATTAATGTTAGATGAAGCAACATCTAGTCTAGATAGTAAATCGGAAATTTATGTTCAAAAAGCATTAGATAATTTAATGCAAGGTAGAACAACTCTAGTGATTGCACACCGCCTTTCAACAGTTGTAGATGCAGATCAAATTCTTTTTGTAGAGAAAGGGCATATTACGGGCAGTGGTACTCATGATACACTTTATGAGACACATGATATGTATCGAGAGTTTGCTAAGCAGCAATTACGTCTTAAAGAGGAATAACGAAGGGATTTGTTAGCATGGCAAAGCTATTAGTTGTGGATGATGATGCGCATATTCGAGAATTAATAAAGGTATTTTTACAAAATGAAGGGTTAGAAGTTATAGAGGCAACGGACGGTGTGGATGCACTGTCCAAATTGGATTCAGATAAGGTGGATATGATTATTATGGATATCATGATGCCGAAAATGGATGGCTGGGAATTATGTGAAGAAATTCGTTCCTTTAATGATAATCTACCAATTTTAATGCTTACTGCAAAGGGTGAAACCTCACAAAAGGTAAAGGGCTTTCATCTTGGAACGGACGATTATCTTGTTAAACCATTTGAGCCAGCAGAGTTAATTGTCCGTGTGAAATCAATACTTAAAAGATACCATATTTCCCTATCTCAACTTGTGGAAGCTGGCAATGTCAAATTAAATCGTAATACACATGAAGTCTTGTATAACGGTGAATCTTTAACACTTCGATTAAAGGAATTCGAACTATTATTTGCGTTAGCCAGTTATACTGGGAAAACTTTTTCACGTGAACAGCTAATCGAAGAAATATGGGGGTACGACTACGAAGGTGATGAACGTACAGTCGATGTTCACATTAAAAGACTGCGGCAACGTTTCCCACAAGAAACAAGTGGATTTGCTATTCGTACAATTCGCGGCCTAGGCTATCGATTGGAACTTGATTCATGAGAAAACTAAAATTCTTTTTAAAGCTTTTTATAACTTTAATGCTTCTACTTATCATCAACATCATATTTGCTTTTATTTCTTACCATATAACGTCCTGGCTTTATGATTGGTTAGGCAAACATCCACAAGGTTTCTGGCTTCAATTATGGACCGTAGTTGGTGTTTTTGTTCTCTTTGCTTGCTCTGTTATCATCACCTTTTTAATTGGGCTAAAAAAACAACGAAACTATTGGGATTCGATTGTAGATGCATTAAGCCGAATTGCTAAAGGTGATTTTACCGTTAAATTAGATCTTAAAGCAGATGAAGAACAGTTCGGTCAACTAATACATGGCATCAATCATATGGCAGTCGAATTAGGCGAACTAGAAAGAATGCGCCAAGAATTTATCTCGAACGTATCTCATGAAATTCAGTCACCTCTAACATCTATTAATGGCTTCGCTAAAGCATTAAAAAACATGGACCTACCAGAGGATAAGCGACAGCATTATTTAACAATCATTGAGATGGAAAGTAATCGACTATCGAAAATTAGTGACAATTTGCTAAAGCTAACAGCATTAGAATCACAACATCCCCCATTCGAGCCAAAACACTACCGACTCGATAAGCAATTGCGCAATGTAGTGCTAGCACTAGAACCAAATTGGTTAGCTAAAAATATAGAGATGGCTTTGCAATTAGAAAACCTATCGGTAATGGCGGATGAAGACTTAATGAATCAAGTATGGATGAATTTACTAAGCAACAGCATTAAATTCACTCCAGCAGCTGGCACCATTACAATATCTATGTCGACGCAAATGGATACGTTCACTATTGCCATCCATGATAATGGTATTGGTTTAACGGCGGAACAACAAAAGTATGTCTTCGAACGATTTTATAAGGCCGACCAATCGAGGACAGCTGAGAATGGCGGAAGTGGTTTAGGGCTATCCATTGTTAAAAAAATCATTGATATGCATAACGGAACAATTACTGTTGAAAGCAAGCTTGCTGAATTTACAACGTTTTTTGTAACACTACCACTAGAACTTTCGCTACAAAAAACATCTGCTGAATGAAGATAAATCAGACTCGTGCAAACGAATTGGAGATGCTTTCTTTCGGCTGCACGATTCTATTAGGCAGATGAACTAGTAAGCTACTTTTCTAAAATATTGATAAACTTTTTCGAGTTTTTTGCTTTGTCTCCCCTTCTTACTTTCCATATTGCCGAATTCAAAAAACTTCACTTGTTTAATGCCAACAAAATTAAATAATGCTCTTTTCATTAATATTTTATGCGCATTATTCAGCCATAATAGTGGATATTTGGTTGGCCCTTTCATTGTCGAAATGCACACCACCGATTTTCCTTTTAGAAGCCCCTCAGGAAATAACCCCTTTTTATCTTTATAGGCAAAATTGGCCGCAAACAATTGATCAATATACCCCAAAAGCATTGCTGGTGGCCTACCCCACCATATCGGATAGACAAAAACGATTTTATCAGCCCACCTAATTTGTTCTCGATATTTCTCAAGCTTTGGATCACGAAACATATCTCGACGGCGTTTATGTTCATCAAATACTAAAAGCGGATTAAACTGCTCCTCATATAAATCTACTACTTGAATCTCCTTTATGAACGGATTGTCATTACAGCCCTTAATAACCTCATGTAAAAAAGCATAATTCAAACTTTTATGATTGGGATATGTATAAATAATTAATGTATTCATCATGCATCCTCCATTACTTATCATTTGATAACAAAATAGTAAACCATTCATTTTTAGTTGTCAAATGATAATTGTTTTAAGATAAGTTTTTTGTTATCTTGTCATTAAGAGGTGAACAAGTGTGGACAAAAAAGAATTATTCAATCAGTTTGTAGCATTTACAGCAGCAGTACACCAAGTAACGCATGAATTAACTCAAAACGTTAAAATCGATAATATTACACCCGTACAATATAAAATTCTTGAATATATTAAAGTAAGCCAGCCAGTCACACCTACCGAAATTAGTGACTGTCAGCATATGTCATTACCTAATACAAGCCGTGAATTACGAAAATTACAGGAAAGAAGTTTTATTGAAAAAATTAGCGATACCGAAGATCGAAGAAAGCACTATGTTTGCCTTACAGAAGATGGAGAAAAAATAATGGAGGAAGCATTCGCCTGTATAGAAGACCGCTTTCAACAACTTATCCAACATGCATCTAAGAAAGATTTAGAGGATATTCATAATGCATTAAACATTCTTGATAATAAGATCTTTCATCAAAAATCATAAATTCAATCAATTTTTCTATAATATAATTGGAACTATTTAGTGGGTTTCCTTACTGCTATCATTTAGAAAAAGGTTAACGCAGTTACATCGTCACATTTTTACTCTTTCTTTAATAGTCTAAGGATGTAAGAAGGAGGAGACATAAGTGGAAGTAGCAGTGTTAGACAAGAAGTGGATTGAAGAACATTTTGAAACACTTCCATTATGGCAACAGTCAGCATATACAGACTTCGCTGCCATGGTTGCAGATGAAGCAAATACGTTTCCCTGTATTCCAGCTAGAAAAGGTTTTTTGTCGAACGAGCTTCGTTATAGTTTCATCGGAGATCCACGAGAAGAGCAATCGATAAAGACGCTAGCACAATGTTTAAAGGAGTACGATAAGTACTCTCATACATTCGGAAAATATACAACTCATACCATTTTCTTCAAAACCCCTAATGATATGCATAATAATTTCGATGTTGAGGATTATAGACATTTATTTTGGTCAGTTTTAAACAATTTAACTAAATTTGATGATATCGATTGGCCAAAGGAAATTCCAACCGATCCATCGCATCATGAATGGGAATTTTGTTTTAACGGTGAGCCTTATTTTGTGTCTTGTGCAACGCCTGCACATAAATTGCGCAAGAGTCGTAATTTTTCTACTTTATTAATGGCATTTCAGCCACGCTGGATATTTGAAGAAATTAATGACTCTACTGTATTTGGTCGAAAATTAAAGAAGCTTATTCGTCAACGCATTACCGAATACGATGCTATTCCAGCTCATCCTGATTTAAAATGGTATGGGCAAGAAGGTAGTTATGAATGGAAGCAGTATTTTTTAAGCGATGATAATAGTAGTCCATCGAAATGTCCTTTTTTACGCATGCAACATTCTCTGCTGTTTCCACAGAACAAAGAAAAACATTAATGCTTACCTTGTTTTTGCCTTTTCATTACAATCCAAGTCGCAAATCCTATTATGACGATAAAAAGCAGGCTCACGAAAAAACCGAGTCTGCTAGTTTTTTCCCCCAATGTCCCAGACACTGTCACAACAATGAGTAACATTCCGATACAAGTCTTCACAAGCTCCCACTTCGACAACTTCATTAGCTTCTTATATGTCATTAGTATAAAGAGCCAGTTATAAATTAACATTAAGCCTGCAGCTGTAACCAAATATTCAAAAATCTTTTCTGGCATAAGGAAGCCTATAACAATAGTTATGATTAAACCACTAGCTAAAAAAAGAAATGCAGGAAATGGAATCTTCATTTTCCCCTTTTCAGCCAAGGAAGCTGGGGCATCATGATCCTCGGCCAGTGTAATAAGGATCGTTATAACCGCATATAAAGAGCCTACCATTGTTGAAAAACCTGCAATTATTAAAACCCCATTAAAAATGTCTGCAAAAAAAGGTATGTGATAACCATTAAGCGCAGTTATAAATGGGCTCTCCTCAATATTAAAGTCCTTCCAAGAAACAAGCGCCAAGGCAAGCATAATAGCCATTATAAAAATGACAGTTATAGCAATAATCATAACCTTCCCAGCTTTCGGTGCTTCTTTAGGATTTTTCAAATCAATGACCATTAAACCCATAACTTCAATTCCTCCAAATGCATAAAAGGCATATAGCAATCCCAGCCAAATTCCTTTCACACCTTGTGAGAAAAATTCTTCATAATTCGCATGCAATGCATCGAGTGTCGTTGATTCCGTATTAAATCCTTTTATTATTAAGACTACCGCTACTATAATAAACATCACAACCGCTGCTGCCTTTAACGCACCAAAAATATTTTGAAAGTTTTCAAAGCCCTTCATACCCGTAAGAATAACGGCTAATCCAAGTGCAGCATAAATAGATGCTGCAACCCATAATGGCAGCGTCGGAAACCAAAACTTCGTAAAAATACCAAGCGCCGTCAATTGGCTGCCCATAATAAGCATCTCAGAAATCAAGTATATCCAGCCATTACTAAATCCTGCCCAACTTCCAAAAGCTTGCTTTGCGTAAGTACGGAATGATCCTTTATCTGGATTGTCAACTGACATCTTCACAAGAGCATCGTAGACAATGTATGTAGCAATCGCCGCTAACAAAAAAGGAATCACAACAGCAGGACCACTCTTATGAATGGCCATACTTGTCCCAAGAAAAAATCCTGTTCCTAGTGTACAACCTATACCGAGAAGCGAAAGCTGCCACCAAGACAACCTCCCTTTACTTGTTTTAGATGTCATTTTGATCAACCCTCCTGCCTTTTGCTACTTTCTTAACAATGGCAATGTCATGCAACGAATGCCACCACCGCCCTTTTCAAGCTCCGAGACTTCAATTTCTATCAAATTTTTCTTTTGCATTTGTGGATGCTTCGTCCATTGCTGCTCCGTTGCTTGCTTACTAATCAACAATGTTTCGGGATTAAGATTAATAAAATTGATATCAGGGATTGTATTATATTTTTCAAGCCAGTAAACGTCAAAGCCATGGTGATTTAAAAATTGCTCAGTCATTTCAAAACGACTTGTTTGAACTGTAAACACATGTACAGGAAAATAACGCATAAAGTTTTTAGCTATTAGCAGATTAGCGTTCGTAACATTACAGTTCATATCTAAATGAAGTGTATCGGAGCGTCTTGGCAAATCAATGATCGCAATTTCCGAAAATCCTTCTTGGAAAATACGATCTTTGATACTTTCCACAGCCTCTAATGTTGTTCTCATTCCAATATTAATAAGCACGGCATCCTTATTTAAGATCAGCACATCTCCACATTCTAAAGCAGTAGAAGGTTGCTTATTTAATTTTTCTGGAAACCACTTTTCTAATAATGAGTGAGCATGTGGATACTCTGGACGTCTTAGCGAACTACACGCCTCTCCAAGGAAAATACTATTTCCTATAACACAGGCAAGATCGCGCACAAAGTACCTATTAATAAGCTGCTCACTTACTGTATTCTCATCATTTGTTAGCTCTTTCGAATAATCAATAACATGGACACCCTCATTTTCTAGTGTTGTCTTAAATTCCATGAAATTCTCCATTGCTTTTACATGATTGACAGTAGCACTCCACCCTACATTTTCAGCGATTGTTAAATCTGGTACATTTAGTTTTGAAGGCGCGCAAAGCATAACAACCTTAAGCTCTTCGTGCTCCGACCAACAATTTGGTTGAAATGAGTACATAATGTATTCTCCCCTTCTTCATGACTATCTCTGTTAGCGTTACCACCAAGATTGGGATTATACAAATTAAATCAATTTCGCCTTGGCGTAATTGCCGCTGTCGCTTGAAAAAAACGCAGTTGCAGGAAAATCAGTTCCTATAAGTGGATTCCCATCAATGAAAATACTGATGATAAGCTTGCTCAGCATCCATTTCACTTGTAAATATGAACATATCGTTTGTTAGCGGATAATACGACTCAAATAGAAATAGCGCCAGCTCCTTTAGATTATCCGGATTGTTCACTACTACCGCTTCCTGTATGTTTGCTACTTCCTGAATATGTGGATGTCGATAAAAAATATAAACGATATCCCCTGCATTATATTGCTGTTGTTTCATTCCATCACCTTCCTTTGCCTTTCCACTAGTTTGGTGTAAGAAGATGTTAAATATAATTAATTTTTGATTCTCTTGTAGATATTCATTGAAATATTTCTCCACTAACAACATTCCCTATCATAAAATGTCACAAATAGAATATAAATAATCATGTGATACACTTCACAAATACAGAATTTTCGAATTATTTGGTATAATCAAGAAAAGGAGGGAAAAATATGATCAAACAATCAGTAATTGAAAATGTACTTGAAGCAGCACTTTCTACAGGTGGTGATTTTTCCGAAGTTTTCATCGAGGATAAGTTTGTTAATGAATTAACATTACAAAGTGGAAAAATTGAACAAAGTATTTCAGGGCGTGATTTCGGCATCGGCATACGCATTTTTTCTGGCCTTCAAAGCATCTATACGTACACAAATGACTTTTCGGAGGAAGGCTTACTAGCAGCAGCAAAACGAGCAGCACTTGCCATTAAAGGAGGTACTACTGGAACGATTCAACCTCTAAAAAAAGAAATTATTACGCCAATTCATAACATTATTATTCTACCAAACAATGTGGAGCATACTAGAAAAGCAACGATCATGCGGCAGGCTAATGACATTGCTAGAAATTATGATGAACGTATCAGTCAAGTTAAAGTTCGGTATCTTGACGAAGAGCAACATGTTTTAATTGCCAACTCTGAAGGAAAATTTGTAGAAGATACGCGTATTCATAGTCGACTTGCCATCCAGGCAACTGCCTCCGAGGGTAAAGAAATGCAAACGGGCTTCTACGGTCCTGGTGCACATGCAGGCTTTGAATTTATCGAAAATCTAAATCTCGAGCACTATGCTGGTGAAGCTGCACGTATTGCAGTTACTATGCTTCATGCCGATGAATGTCCAAGCGGTAAATTCCCAGTCATCATTGATAATGAATTTGGTGGTGTTATCTTTCACGAGGCATGTGGTCATGGTCTTGAAGCAACTGCTGTCGCGAAAAACAATTCCGTTTTTGCAAATCGGATTGGTGAAAAAGTTGCCCCTGATATTGTTACATATATTGATGATGGCACACTTCCAAACGAATGGGGTTCCCTTAATATTGATGATGAAGGGGAAAAAACGAGAAAAAACATCTTAATTGAAAATGGTATTTTAAAAGGTTACATGATTGATAAATTTAATGCACGCCGTATGAATGCTGAACCAACTGGATCTTCACGTCGCCAATCCTATCGTTTCAATCCAACATCTCGTATGACGAACACATATATCGCTCCAGGCACATCTACACCTGAAGAAATTATTACATCTACCGAATATGGTATTTATGCGAAATATATGGGTGGTGGGCAAGTAAATCCATCGACTGGTGACTACAACTTCGCGGTAATGGAAGCTTATATTGTTAAGGATGGAAAAATTGATCGTCCAGTACGTGGTGCAACACTTATAGGAAACGGAGCAAAAACATTGCAGCTAGTTGATCGGGTTGGTAATAATCTTGCGCACGGAGCTGGCATGTGCGGATCAATTAGTGGTAGTCTTCCCGTCAATGTTGGCCAGCCGATGATTCGTGTTAGTGAAATGACAGTTGGAGGAACAAAGGGGGAATAATTCATGAACATTGTTGAATATCAAGAAAAACTATTAAATAAGGCGATAGAGGCGGGTTTTAAAGAGGCAGAAGTTTATTATGAACGAAAAAACTCTTTTCAGTGCATGCTTTACGAAGGGCAGATTGATAGCTATGAAACGTCTGAGGATGGAGGGCTAAGTCTACGTGGGCTGCACAACGGAAAAATGGGTTACGCCTATACAGAGAAATTAGACAATGATTCTATTTCCTTTTTAATCAACAGCGCAAAAGAAAATGCAGACATTCTAGATGAAGATGAGGGCATAGATATTTTTGAAGGCAGTAATGATTACACGCCATATGAATTTTACAATGAAGAATTAGAGACTATTGGGATTCCTGAAAAAATAGAGCTACTTCGTTTAATTGAACAAAAAATTCGTGCGTACGATACGCGCATTGTAACGCTTGATTATTGTATACTTCAAGAATATAGTACTGAACGTTCATTAGCGAATAGTAAAAACCTTTCCTTATCACATAAGGAGAACGGCTTAGTCATCTTCCTTTCCACAGTAGTCAAAGAAGGTGAGGAACTAAAAACGGGTAGTTATTTGAAAATGACACGCGATTTTCATTCTCTCAATGCTGATGAAATTGCAAAAGCAGCGGCCGAGGAAGCACTTGCGAATCTAGGTGAAAAGTCGATTCCATCTGGAAAATATCCAATCATCCTACGCTCTGATGCGACAGCTTCTTTACTAAGTACTTTTATGCCTGTACTGTCAGCTGAGAATGCACAAAAGGATCAATCTTTATTAAAAGGGAAAGTCGGACAAAAAGTGGCGTCAGATACTTTTACATTATTGAATGCCCCATTCCATCCTGAAGCTTTGTCTGGAGCAAGCTTTGACGGTGAAGGTGTTGCAACAAAGGAGCAGGCGATAATTTTAGATGGAACACTGCAAACACTATTACACAATAGAAAAACGGCAAAAAAGGAAGGCTGCGAAACAAGTGGGCATGCACATAAAAACTCATACAAAGGCACTTTATCAATCGCACCTCAAAATTTATATATTTCACCAGGTAAGCGATCGCAGGAGGAGTTAATTGCCTCAGTCTCTGAAGGAGTACTTATTACTGAATTATCTGGCCTACACTCCGGTACGAATACAGTTTCTGGTGATTTCTCAGTCGCGGCAAAAGGTTTCCATATTCAAGATGGCAAAATTGCATCACCAGTGAAGCAAATGACAATAGCCGGGAACTTCTTTGAGTTCTTAAATAATATCGAAGAAATTAGCTCCGAGTTTTTCTTCCTGCCAGATGGATATGGTTCCTCCTCCCTCCTTGTGAAGGAATTATCTGTAACAGTAGAATAAAGCGGAAGCGGATTTATTGAGTGAGGCTTCTAATGTTCAGGCACTGCCCCCCTTTTTGCCGACTTATTGCAAACCAATTTTCAGCAGAATTATGGGGCCTCAATAAATAATATACAATCAAAAAAGCAAGTCATCCTTTTAATGGCGACTTGCTTTTTTACTTTAATTTATTTTGTCAAATCAATTTTTTTATTTAATAAATAAATAGTTATACCGCCAACAGTCATAGACAGCAATTCTCCAACTCCTACTGTAAACCATGTCGCCCAAAATGGAAGATCATAGAGAATTGTTAATTGTCCTGCAACGGTGAACATTGATATTGCAAAAATCAATGCAGTTATAACCATTTTTACAATAACATTTGTTATATTTTTCGTTACTCTTCGACAAAGAATTAAAACGAGAAATGTCGCAATTCCACCAATGGGTACATCTAATATCCACGTTGGTGACATGAAATTTGCGAGTACTACTCCTAGAGTCACGGCTAACACATAGCGCTTGTTGTACAATGCCAGATAATTGAACATCTCCGACAAACGTAGTTGTACAGCCCCAAAACTAATGACTGACAATAAAACAGTTACAGCCACATATAAAGCTGCAACAAGTGCCGTCTTTGTAAGTTCGTTTACAGAAGTACGGCTTGAATCTTTTACAATAGATGTATTCAATTTTATTCTCCTTTGTAAAATAGCCCATCCGCTATTTTAGTAATAACTACGGCCAAAGGAAGAGAGCTTTTCACCCTATCTGAAGTGCCGCAGTGCAAGCTAAATTTTGCTTACTTGCGTATTATAGCAAAAAAATTTATTATTGAACAATATTATTTAGTAAGCCATCCGCCATCAATCGGTATGATTGTACCATGTATATAATCAGCTGATTGACTAGCCAAATAAAGTGTTAAACTCGCCACTTCACTTGGTTGAGCCCAGCGTCCAGCAGGCGTTTCATTGGCGACCCATTTTGCGATTTCTCCATCACCTTCAAAATCTGCCTTGTTCATCGGTGTTTGAATGGCTCCAGGTGCAATGGCATTGGCACGAATTCCTTCACGACAATAATCTAAGTCCAACTGCTTCGTATAGCCTACAATCGCATGTTTTGACGCTGTATACGCCGCCCCACCACCGCCTGCAACAAGCCCTGCAATAGATGCCATATTAACGATTACGCCTGATTTTCTTTTTACCATATGGGGTAATATCGTATTGGTCACAAAAAAAGTACCTTTTACATTGGTATTCATAATTTTATCCCATAGCGCTTCATCTGTATCGAGTGTTTTTGCAAAGCCATCTAAAACGCCTGCGGTATTTAATAAAATATCTACCTGCTTAAATATTGAAATCGTAGCTTCAAATGCTTGCTCTACATCGTCCTTATTGCATACACTACCTACTCTATAGGCAAATTGTTCAGGATATTGGTGATGTAGATTTACTAACCCTTGTTCATCTAAATCAAAACCGAATACACTCGCCCCATTTTCTAAAAATGCAATAGCTTGAGCCTGTCCAATTCCTGAAGCAGCCCCCGTTACAAATATTGTTTTACCCTTATATTCTTCAAACGTCATTGATCTCTCTCCTTAAAAAACAAAGAAACCACCTCATTTGAGATGGCTCTTCCGATTAATTGACAATTATCCAATCTTCCGCTAATAAATCACAGACTGTCGGTGTGAACATAGTATAGCCCTCACCACGTACATTAATTAAAAAATAAGGATTCAAAGTCTCGCCATCATGTTCGCTTTGTCCAACAAGCTTCACATACAATTCGGCACCGCCCCAATTTTTACGAATTACTTTCTCTCCGGCTTTTAAGCGTGGTAATATCTCTTCAAACGTCATTTAAACTCATCCTTTATTTACATTCTTTATCGGATTAGTATACTGGAATTTTTAAATGTTTACAACCTGATATAAGTACTGCTAAGATAACTAGCCCTCAAGCAAACGTATTTGAGTCCGCGATGATTGTATAAGTATAACGTTGGCCATTTAAAACTCCCAAAATTCAAGCAATTGTTCAGCTTAACATTGACATTTCAAGCCTTCTGTAATTTTATCTACTCGTAAACTATTAATCCATTTTCTTCTTCATTTGTACTTGCTCAGTTTTCACTTCTAGTCCATTCTCCATTAAATAGCTAGTGGCTGGATTGCTTGCTAAAAAGTTAACTGTGGCCAGATTTACTTTGTGATTTGCAATGCTTGCGATAAAGTGTGGAATATTTTCTACATTGCTATTCTGCAATAGCTCTAATTGATAAAGTACTATGTGGTCGATGGATTCATCCTTACCCCATACGGTTCTATATAACATATAGCCAATCGCTTCATTATTCTCATTGTAAAAAACTTTAGCTTCTCCTTGCTTGTTGCTTTGCCAGCTACATTGCCAAGGAACATCCTCCTGATAAAAAGATAAATGTGGTAGCTGCTCTGGCCGAATAGTTTCCACATAAATTGCGGCTTGCTCCTCTACTTTTGCTTCATATTCGCCACTTAAAAATAGCAATTGATTTGTAATTATATAACCATATTTCTCATATAGCGCAATGGCTATTTTATTTTCTTTTATAGCTTCAAGTGTTGCAACTTCCACATTCTCTCTTTCATAGATGGCAATGGTTTCTTCCATTAAAACACGAGAAACACCTTTACCGCGATAATCTGGAGAAATGCCCGTTCCACCATTCCAAGAGGTTTTCTTACCATCTATTTGTCTAAAGCCATTTAATACAATGCCTACAGGATTATTCTGATCAAATGCGACTATTGAAAGCTCTGGCGATAGTCCTTCACCAACGATTCGGTTTAAAAACTTTTCTTCATTCATTTCTATTTGTACAAAATACCCCTCAAAGCCTTTATTCCAAGTTTTTAAAGTTTCCTCTAAAGTGCACTGTGAGACTGTTTTTAATTCCATGCTTTTCTCCCATCCTTAGCTTAATTAGAGTTACTACCTAAAAGTGGTAGATCTTCTAAAGTTAGTTTTTTTATTATTTCATACCCATTTCCAGGACCTTTTGGTTTCACAATAACCATTCCCATATTAGAAATATTCCCTAATCCAACACCTTCGGGAAAGCTATGGGCAACGATCACTTGATTCATACCCTGCGGTGGCTTTCTTTCTAACACTGATTGGAGATTTGATAATATATTTGTTTTTTCATCGTTAGGAACATTCCCACCCAATTTATAAATTCCATAACCAATTGGGTCAATTTGGATATAGGCATAAGGAAACGCAAGCTGTGCCGTCTCAATTGTACGACAAAAAGGACTTACTACAATCGGTGAACTGATTGGAATTTGTAAATAGCGTAGCATTTGTCCAAAGTAAATTGCCTCCCTTCGCCCAACTTCAGACAAATTTCTTTGAGTATAACAATCTTGAAAATTTAAATTTGGCTGATCTAATCCGACAGTTGCTTGGCCATGCCTTGCATACAAAACAAATCCACCCTTTTTCAATAAATCAAGGATTGATTTATCCAATTATTCCATCTCCTCATAATAGAGTATCATTTTGATTATTAGTAATATATGAAATGAATTGCTCAAAAAATGTAGAAATGAAAGTTGAATCATCTTTTCGCATAGTGAAGCAGCTACTTCGCCAGTAGAACAGCCAATTTAGCCGCTAAACTCCTTTACTTCGCCGGTAGCAGATTTCAGTTTCTCGCTTTCGCACATAAAAAACATTGTTGCTAAAGTTTCTTTTTATCACTGCCAGATAATACATGCTATGTGAAGTGGTTGTTTTGCCGAAGGGCCAAGCTTTAATTGACACAATAGTTTATCCTCAAAAAAACTTCCTACAATTTTCTGTAGGAAGTTTAGAAATTTACTTTATTGGAATAGTTACTATTGCGGTTGTCTCTAAATGTTTTGATGAATCGATAGAAATTTGACCTTCGTACTTATTGACAATTTCATTTACAATAAACAAGCCCTGCCCTCTTATTTTACCACTTTCTGGTTTTTTAGTGGAAAATCCTTGCTTGAATATTTGCCCCGCCTCTACAATATTTGGCCCAGAATTTGTAACCTTAAATTCATATTGCGTGTCATCTGCTTTACAGCGAATTGTTATTTTTCGTTGTTCTTCCGGCAATTCATTTGCCGCATCAATAGCATTATCTATTAAATTCGACAAAATTTTGATTAAATCCGTCGTTTTAATTTTATTAAATGCATCCTGTGAGACTGTGAAATCCATATCAATATTATGATTTTGTGCCGTTAGTTTTTTCGTTTGTAATAATATAGACAAGCCAGGATGATCAATATTTACTTTGAGGGACTTAATAGCCTGAACCTCTTTGGACAATGAAGATAAATATTGTTTGGCCTGTTCAGGTTTGTTTAATTGCAGAAATCCATGTAATACTTGTATATGATTTGTGAAATCATGTCTTAAAGAGGATACGGAAGTGATTAAAGTTTTAATTTCTGCTTGATATGTATCTTCTGTCGCTCCAACTTCCTTCGCCACTTCTTTCTGATACCATCTCTGTAAAAAGAAAAAAGAGCCTATTACGAGTAAAATGAGTACACCATTAAAAATAAAGATAAAAAGATTGTCTTCGATCACTTTTCCCTTGATGCCATTTAATGTTTCTGCACTAATATCAATGCCTAGGTATGCAATGATCTTTCCTGTTTTATCCTTTATCGGCGCACCAACAGATAAGTAGGCGCCGTGTACAGAATCTGGTATTACTTCTGTTACATATGTTTCTCCTTTATAGGCTTTTTGCACTTGCTTTTCAGGTACTGTACAGACCTCTCCGATATCGAAGCCTTTAGTCAAATCACCTGGTAATCCCATAATCATTGCTTTGGATACTTTTGGATTATCAACTTTTAAAGTATAAACAAATAAAGCACCTAGTTTTACTCTTGCATCATTTAAGTAGCTTCTTAATTCCCAATAATAATCGTTTTTCTCGGGGTTATCTAAAAATTGTTTGTACGCCTCTACATCAATTGAAGATGCAATAGAAATAGCCGCTTCCAGACTTTGGTTCGCTATTGACTCCTCTACTGTCTTTTTCATTTTTATATAGGATGTAAAGATGTTTAAACTTGTAAACAATATTAATAAGATAGTCGATAGTATTAAAATTAATTTTATTTTTCGTGTTTTCATAAAACCTGGTACTTCCTCATCTATAGAAATGAATATTGCCTTAATTTAGTTGGGCTTGGCTTGCGCATTAAATACAAAAATTGTTAGTCGGTCATACTTTCTACTAGGGAAACAATTTCATTTCATATCCAACAATCCTATTATACTATAGTAAACTTCTTTTTTTTATGGTTGTTTAAAATTAATCATTAGCTAATCATTCATTGTCACAAGATATTTCAGAGCGATTTGGACGGCAATGGCTATCTACTTATCTGCTATCAGTTAATCTTAATAGCACCGTTTCAATTCATTTGAGAAAATACATACGATAAAGGATTCTTCGCCTCTCTAAATAAAAACATTCGTTCTTATCTTATCATCACAAAAGAGTTTTGGCTATCACCAAACCTTCTTTACCTCCACTACTGTTTGAGCTATTTCCTTCCTATACTTGAAATTGGAGTCGTCTATAAGGTACTGATAAAATTCTAAAACGATTTTATTTTTCGAGTGAGATATTGTACAAGTCGCAACCAATAGTTTAATAATCCTTCTCTAGAAAGAAAACAAAAAAGGAGAACAGCATTTTATCATGCCTCTCTCCTTATTATATATTGTTTATTCTATTCCATCTTCGTTGTGTGGATAAATCCGACCTGTTAACCTTTTTGGAAGCGTTAGCGCTTCGTCCAAATAATCTTTAAAAGAAATTATTATCGGTTCTGCATCCTCTCCTATTCCAACAATAACTTCTAGAAGCTTTGGCGAATAAATTACGGTATGTAGTGTGCCAAAGTATTCTTTATAGTGTTTAAAAAATAGCGGAGAATTTCCATTATTAAAATGTCGGTAAGTAGCCATTGTAGTCAAATTCTTTTCTACTAAACTATTTAAAAAATGCTTTCGATTAACGGACCCTTGAATATTTTTCTTATTTTTCTCTTTCATGCTAGTTGCTTCAAAATGATTCGTACAAATTAACGGATTTCCATATTTTTCTTCTTGCTTCTGTGGGGAAGCTTCTACTACTATAGATTGACCGCTTTGATCTGTCATTGAGTAATTATAGCAATAACCATGTGGTAGCTCTCTGATTAGTTTAAGTGCTTCTTCAATATTTTTACATTGCTCTAATAATATTCGGACAATCGTTGAAGCGATAAAGCCCTCATCATGGTACTCACTATTAACAAAATGCAGACCGACAACTAACCCAAATTCATTCATTCCATCGAGTCTACCGATAATTTGTTGGCTAAATCCAACACTTGCGTATCCATTCATTGGATTAGAAAATACAAGTCTGGCATCATACAATGTTGGACTAAAATCATAGTTTCTTATGTATTTGCCGTTTTGCACAAAAGATGTACAGCCCATTTCTGGAAAGGTAATATTATACCCACTATACATTTTAATCACAGAATCCGTCGTTTGAGTCAACCCAACAGCCAATCCTTCCATTTCTTGTACAAGGCTAGGGCAATGGAATTGTAGTAGTTGTTTTGCCATTTGGACATTTGTTTTATTTGTTAAGTTCGGAAATCCATTCTGTATTGGATGTGAATGTGATAGTAGCACTTTACTTTGTTGGAGTCCAATTTGATAGTAGCTGCCTCTTACATCTATAACTTCTACGATTAACTCTTCATAAGATCTCATTGCTGTTCTCTCCTTACCTAATGTGATAGATATCTATTATTCATCGTAAAGCTTCAAGTTAATAAAAGGTCAAGTAAAATATAAAAAGACCAGGCTTATATAAACCTGATCTCTTCATTCTAAGTATTTATTTTTTCCTACTCGATGTCCTTGTCTCATCCTGTACATTTAAAAAATTCGGACGCTTACGATAATTTGCAGAAGATAAGCGAACTAAAGATCCTTTAATGTTCTGCCAATCTAAATCTGCTCCCATGTTTAAGTACGGAATACCTAATACTCTTATATTTGCAGTATAAAGAAGTATGAAAAACACCGAAATGAAGAATCCAAATAACCCTAAAAAGGCAGATGCTAAAATGATGATGATCCTGAGAATACTCATTGCTGTTACAATAGATTGATTGACGAGTGTAAAGGCTGCAATACTTGAAGTAGCAATAACTACAATCATGGAAGGGCTCGTAACACCCGATTTAATCGCTGCATCTCCAATAATTAATCCCCCGACAACACTTATGGACCCACTGATAACATTGGGTAGATGGATATTTGCTTCTCGAAATAATTCAAACATAAAAAGCATCATTAATGTTTCAAGAAAAGTTGGAAATGGAAGACCTGTCCTTGACTCAACAACTGTTGCCAATAGGATGAAAGGCAATTGCTCTTGATGATAGGTAGTCAGTGCAAGCCAAAAACCTGGTAAAAGTACACTTATTAAGATAGCCACTATTCGGAGTAAACGTTCCATAGAACTTACAATAACTGGATACTCGTTATCCTCACCGGATTTAAAAAGTAACATTGAGTTAGAGGGTGTAATAACTGCATACGATACACCATCAACTATGATAATAATGCGCCCTCTGCTTAAAGCTTGTACAGCAAAATCAGGGCGTCCAGTATAATCATGTCTAGGTAGAATCTTTCCACCCCGCTCAATTCTCTCCATCAATAAATCTCCACTAAATACAATATCCGTATCAATTCTCTGCAGCTGTAATTTTATTATCTCAAGCATCTTTTGATTTACGACATCTTCTAAATAAAGTACAGCTACGGTTGTTTTGGATCGTTTACCAAGTTCATATGTCTCAACACTTAATGAATTAGTAGGTAATCGCTTGCGTAATAAAGCAATATTGATAAAAACATCCTCAATAAAATCATCTTTCGGACCTTTGACTACTAATTCAAGGGTCGTTTCTTTAGGCTCCCGATTCGGTTTTTTAGCGATATAACTTGAATACAGCAAATTCATATCTTCAAAATACAGTAAAACATGTCCTTTATAGACTCTCGTCATGGCCTCATCTTTACTTGTTATTCTCTGAAGATGGGGAATGTGTAATTTATTTTCTATATGTTGCTCTAATTCATCCGATGTTCCAGTAAATAATGATTGAATTCGTTGTACAATAACGGTCTGTAGTAAACGTTCATCAATCATCGCTTCACATTTTATCAAATGTACTTTATGTTGCTGAAAGAAATACTCCTGGAATACCACATCAGCAGATCGTTGAAATAGTGACTTCAAAGATTTCAAATTTAATTCTTGTTCCATTGAAGAAATATCCCTCATCTCCTGCTGAGCCAGCTCCTAATTAGTGCATTTATGAGTATTACCATAAATACACTTAAGGATATTTTCCCCATGGTTTTAAAAAATATTCATTTTAAAATGCTTTCCAGAATAATTTACCTATGAAATTTCCATACTATATCAAGATAGATTTATCCAATCATCTTCTTTAAATTTGCCATTTCAATAGCAGACATTGCCGCATCATAGCCTTTATTTCCTGACTTAGTCCCAGCTCGCTCAATTGCTTGTTCAATATTTTCAGTAGTAACAATGCCAAAAATAACAGGTACATTTGTAGTTAGTGACACATTTGCAATTCCTTTAGCTGATTCATTACATACATAATCATAATGTGTTGTTGAGCCACGAATCACTGTACCTAATCCAATAATTGCATCATATTTCTTTGTTTCAGCTAACTGTTTCGCGATGAATGGAACTTCAAATGCACCAGGAACCCACGCTACATCAATAGAGTTCTCATCCACACCATGACGCTTTAAACCATCTAATGCACCATCTAATAATTTGCTTGTAATAAATTCGTTGAAACGACCAACTACTACTGCTATTTTTAAATCCGTACCAATTAATTGTGCTTCAAATGTTTTAACCATTTTGAATCTCTCCTCTATTATTTAGTCTAATCATCATAACGTGGGGTTGATTTCCGTTCCGACTGGGCGCTTTTATCGCTGCCGCTTCGCTTTCGCGCAGAGCAAAGCTTCCTGGGGGCGTCGGGGCTTGCGCGAAAGCGTAGTGCAACGAAGCGACAGCAACAGCACCGATGTCGGTCACAAAGGCGTTATCACAGGACGTGATGGTTTTAGCCTTCGTTCCCCAATTGCTAATCCTCAAGGAGTCGCCCAGTCTCCACTCCAATCAACTTATATACATAAAGTACGTTTTAACAAATGTCATTCCAAATTTTTGTTGATGATCCTTTATATTGTCTGTGTGTTTTCTTCCATTATTTGTTGACGACGATATGTTGCCAATGCTTCAATTGAAATCATTTTTAAATGATGATGCGCTGCATATTTAATGAGGTCATTAAAGCGTAGCATTTCGCCATTGTCTCCCATAATTTCACAAATAATGCCCGCAGGAATACTATGACAAAGCTTTGCCAAATCAATTGTAGCTTCTGTATGTCCTCTACGTTCTAATACACCATTTTCCTTTGCTATTAGTGGGAATACATGGCCTGGTCTACGAAAATCCGCAGCTTTTGCCTGTGGCTCTATCATTTTTTGTATAGTCATTGCCCGTTCAAAGGCGCTAATTCCAGTTGTTGTGTCTACATGATCTATACTAACGGTAAATGCCGTCTGATGATTATCTGTATTAATACTAACCATTGGCTTTAATGCTAGTTTTTGTGCTAGCTGCTGTGAAATCGGCGTACAAATAAGACCTCTTCCATAGGTCGCCATAAAGTTAATCGTTTCTGGGGTCATAAATTCCGCAAGTGCGAGTAAGTCCCCTTCGTTTTCTCGGTCCTCGTCATCTACTACAATAATCATCTTACCTTGTTTTAAATCCTCTATTGCTTCTTCGATTGAATGTAGCAATATCTCCACCTCCTGTTCGTAAATTTTGGTTAAAAGCCGTTTTGTGCTAAGAAGTCTCTTGTAACAGTCGGTGGTTCCTGTCCATGCTTAAGTTGATGCAAAATGTATTTTCCAACTAAATCTGTTTCTACATTGACGTGATCACCAATTTTCTTCTTACCTAAAATGGTTTCCTTGTAAGTGTGGGGTATCAGGGATACTGTGACACCGTTTTTCTCGACATGAAAGAGTGTTAAACTCGTTCCGTCAATGGTGATGGAGCCCTTTGGTATACAGTAGCTCGTTAACTCCGTTGATAGTTCAATATCAATATAGACTGCATTTGCTAATGGCCGCTTGCGCAATATTTTCCCTACTCCGTCTACATGTCCGGATACAAAATGACCTCCGAAACGTCCATTAGCTGACATAGCGCGCTCTAAATTTACAGGATCTCCAACTGCGAGCTGCTGTAAATTTGTTGCTCTCACTGTTTCAGGCATGACATCCATCGTTAGCTCTTGTTCATTAAAATGTATCACTGTTAAACAAACACCGTTGACCGCTATACTGTCCCCGAGCTTTACATCCTCTACCATTTTCTTTGAAAGTACGGTAATTTCCATACTTTTTCTATCGCTTTGCATGGTTTTTATGGTGCCAATATCCTCAACAATTCCTGTAAACATTTTTTCACCTACTTTCATTTACTTCTAATTTCTGTTCAAACAAAAAACCCCTTAGATTAAAGGGGTTTGGGAGTTCATTTACATAAGACGTCAACAAATAAACCTCATGGATACAAAATTTTTCCATAGGCTGTCATCTCATCGTTCTTCTCCCATCCAGACTGTCACTGTCGGTTTTGGATTTGCACCAAATCAGCTTGCGCTCACGGACTTTGAATTTCTTCATCACCGCCGATTGGGAATTTCACCCTACCCCGAAGAACTATTGCTATTCAATTTTTTAGCCAAATAAAACAAAAACTACTTCCCAACTAAACGATGGGAAGTAGTTAACATAAAAGCATACTCAAACAAACCTTATAAACTCAAGCGAATTTAAAAAGCTCACACTTCTACCCTTCTCCCATCCAGACTATAACTGTCGGTTTTGGATTTGCACCAAATCAGCTTGCGCTCACGGACTTTGAATTTCTTCATCACCGCCGATTGGGAATTTCACCCTACCCTGAAGGATATTTTTATTTAGCTATTTCTTACGATAACACTATTTCATTTTATTATCCAGATAATTCTTTTTTAAAATTTTTTCTCTAATTCATTTCGCATTCGCAAGTTTGTGCTGTCGTTACGTTTGCACATTCGCTACATAAAACCAGCCACCACCTTTGGTCATTACTAAAGACCAAAGGCGTGGCTGTTCCAAAGACAATAAAATTACACAGTTAAACTACCGTCAACAGAGACAACAGCACCAGCCATGAAGCTTGCTTTATCTGAAGCTAAGAATAGAACCGCTTCTGCTACTTCTTCTGGTTCACCATGGCGTCCCATACGAACACGTGACATTTCTTCTGGTACGTATCCTGTTTTTTTAAGTGTCTCTCCAACACTTTGAAATAATGGTGTAACGATACCACCTGGACACACAGCATTAATACGTATACCTTTATTTGCATACTCGATCGCAACGCCTTTCGTTAAACCAATTACTGCATGCTTACTTGCGGAATATACAGCGATACTGTGTTCCGGACGAATACCTGCCGATGAAGCAGTATTAATAATCGACCCTTTACCCTGCTTTTCCATTACTGGAATAACATATTTCATTCCTAGAAAAATACCTTTTACATTGATATCCATAAGACGATCGTATTCTTCCAATTCAACCGTTGTAAATGGTGCAAATTTTTGAATAATGCCAGCGTTATTGAAGAAAACATCGATACGGCCATATGTGTTTACAGCTTGCTGTACATAATTCTGAACATCCTCTACTTTGGAAACATCCGCTTTAACGAAAATCCCCTCACCGCCATTTTGTTGAATTAGTTTAAGTGTCTCTTCTCCAGTTTTCTCGTTAAAATCAACTAACACGACTTTATAGCCATTTTCAGCAAATTTAAGACTAGTTGCTCTACCAATTCCACTACCTGATCCTGTAATAACTGCAATTCTATTTTTATTTGTCATATTATTTTCCTCTTTTCGCTTTTATATTTTATTACGTAATCGTCCTCTTTGCCTTTCCACGCTCATGGCCCTTAGTTTAATTTCATTTTCATGTAATCGTCATAATTACCGTTAAAGATACTCATGCCAGTTGGAGAAAGCTCCACCATTTTGTATGCTAGCTTATTAAGAAAATATCGATCATGTGAAATAAAGAAAAGTGTTCCCTCATAATTCAAAAGAGCCTGTTCTAATACTTCTTTACTAAATAAATCAAGGTGATTAGTTGGCTCGTCCATAATAAGCACGTTTGCTTTTTGCATTACGAGTTTCGATAAAGCTACTCGTGCCCTCTCACCTCCACTGAGGGTAGATATCCTTTTAAAGACATCTTCATCAGTAAATAAGAAATTCCCTAAAACAGTACGAACTCTCGCTTCTTCAATGTGTGGGAACATACTCCAGACCTCATGTAAAATGGTGTTATTTGGGTGTAAGTTCGATTGCTCTTGATCGTAGTAACCTACCGTCACACCGTTACCCCAAGTGATAACGCCACTATCTGGACTAATCTCCTTTAACAGCGTCTTTATTAATGTTGATTTTCCAACACCATTCGGACCAATTAATGCAACCTTATCACCACGCTGTAGCTGAAAATTAATATTTTCTAATAGCGGTTGTTGCCCATAATCTACCTTAAAGAAAACCGATAAATCTCGTACCTTTAGCACTTCCTTATGAGAGTTTTTTTCCATTAAAAATCCCATCTGTGGTTGTTTTAAATCCTTTATAGGTTTCTCAATTCGTTCTATTCTCTCAAGCTGTTTTCTTTTGTTTTTTGCACTTTTAGAAGAAGTAGCCATAGTAATATTGCGTTGTATATAGTCTTCCATTTTCGAAATTTTTTGCTGTTGCAGGACATATTTTTTTTCAATCAAGTTGCGAGTTTTTTCTTTACTTTCTACATATTTGGAGTAATTCCCAACATATTTCCTGACTTCTGCTCGCTCTATCTCATAAATACCGTTAACAAGTGCATCTAAAAAATATCGATCATGCGATATGAGAATAATGGAACCTTGGTATGAGTGTAAATACGCTTCAAGCCAATTTAATGTTGTTAAGTCCAAATGATTCGTCGGTTCATCTAACATAAGTAAATCTGGCTGTTCCAATAAAATTTTCGCTAATGCAAGTCGAGTTCTTTGTCCACCACTTAGCTGATGAATAGGGGTATTTTTTGATGTACTCCCAAAGCCCATTCCATTAAGAATACTGTTAATTTTAGCTTCCATTTCATAGCCACCATGCTGCATAAACCACTCTGATTTTATTGCATATCGATCCATAATTTTTTCAAATTTTTCAGGATTGTCTATTAACGTCGGTTCGCTCATCTTCTTTTCAAGCTCTCGAAGTTCTTTTTCAACCTCAAGAAGGTCAGGTAACGCTTCTAACATTTCTGCCCAAATTGTATTGTCTAGCTTCAACCCACTGTCTTGACGCAAATAACCAATTTTAATACCTTTTCCGATGTAGAGCTCTCCATTATCATAAGGAAGGTCTCCCGCAATTATCTTTAGTAATGTTGATTTACCAGCACCATTAACACCAATGAGGCCAATTTTATCTCCTCGCTCAATTTTCATCGTTATATTTGAGAGAACTGGATCTCCCAAATAACTTTTACTAATTCCATTTAATTGAAGTATCATTTATTTAATCTCCTTATAGGTTTTGACCATCTCTTTTGCAAAGCTAAAACGCTTAACAGATGAATGGACATATAAGGTTACACATCTCTTTTCACTCCTATCAATTATCCCTCGGCATAATTGCATCCGGAATCGGCTTTGTGCTTAGGCCTGCAAGATGCAGGTCAGTTAGCCGTTATCGCATGGATGCGATGATTTTAGGCTAACATCCTTTATTAACTCCTTTCCGATTCCGTGACATCCGCCGGAGGCTTTAACTTCTTTCATCAGGTGTTTGGACACCTGATGAAAGAAGTTAAAACACAAAAAAAGACGCCGAAAGAACGGCGCCTTAAAAGTGCGAAAAAAACCCTACAAACAAGGGAAAGATTTCTTATGACTCACAATTGAACATAAAAAAGCGCCGTACAGAACCGGCGCCACAATACGTAATTATATTTATACAAGTTCATCAAAAATTAACGACTACAATTGTTAAAATAAGAAGGCAAAAGCTTCCGGAATCTGTTTCCGATATGAAATTTGCTTAAAAAAGGGCTGACTACTCCCTTTGACAGCAAATCTCCCACCAAGCATGTAAGATTTTACCTCTTTTTCTGCTAAGCCTTTTGCGAATACAGTTTCCATCACTTTTACCTCCTTTCGAATTTAGTATCTATTAATCTATCACAAAACGTTAAAGAATACAAATCCCTTAATTGCCTAAGTTTCCGTCATTATACCCCCATTCACATGAAGTACCTGACCAGTAACTTAGGATGAGACATCAGATACTAATTATATATAGGTAGGTGGTGCAAGCTCAAATGGCTGCCCCGCTCGTTTCATTGGCGTCTCTGAGGCAACTGTTTTGACATATTCCGCTGGATAACTAGAGACAGTTAATGGCGTTTAAATCGGTTCTGAGGCAACTGCGTTCACACGGATTCCCTTATAATTGCAATGATAATGACCTAGTAAATGAAATAATAGCTTCCTTTTGTATAGGAATAATCAACCAGTAACTGTGCACCGGCATAGGCTGTCTCATATATGATTTAATGAATAAACTTACATCAATGAATAACAATAATTTAATTATGCTATAACTAACTTAGTACGCTAAAAGCCATATTAACCTCGAATATATAATTAAGGAACTTCTATTCAATTAGCACGTTAAATTATAATGGCACTTTTTTAATCTTATTGACATTAAAAAATCATAGTGATATCGTGAGTCATTGTTCGTGTCAACTCAAACAATGACCGCAACGAATATGATTAGATTCCCTTCTCACATTGGAGGTTTTTTATTGCAAAACATCTTGAAAAAAAAATCTTTTAATAAAATTATATTTTATACCTTTATGGCAATTTGCTTTATCGCTTCTGTTTTTTTCGTTTATCACAATGAAGCATTTTATGATCGTCCAATTGCTGAAGTTATAAAAACGGAGTTAAAAGAATCAAACCCTGTAACGGATATGTATGAAAATGATGATCATTTATATACTCAGCTTATTACAGCTGTATTAAAAAATGGTGAAGAAAAAGGGAAGCTTATTCATTTTACAAATGAATATTCAGCATCTGGTGCCTTCGACCAGGAGTACCATGTTGGGAATAAATTATTTGTTTCCATTAAAGCAAATACGGACAAAAATGGAGATTTGACGGGAACTATTTTAGACGTTAAACGTGATCAGTTCGTCTTGATAGTAGCGTGGATTTTTATTTTTGCTTTGCTGATTGTTGGTAAAAGGCAAGGGTTATTTTCAATCATCAGTTTAGTTGTTAATTCGCTTGTATTATCCTTTGCTTTGGATTTATATGTGCATTCCAATATAAATTTGATATTTATCAGTGGGGTATGTGTTCTTTTATTTACGGTCATTTCCTTAATTCTCATTAACGGCTTGAATGAGAAAACATATGCAGCTATAGTTGCAACGCTTTTAGGAACTTTTATTTCATTATTGATTAGCGCTTTAGTTCTGTGGATTACATCCGAGAATGGGCTTCGATATGAAGAAATGCAATTTTTAACACGACCTTATCGAGTGATTTTTATGGCTGGGTTATTTATTGGGGCATTAGGGGCTGTAATGGATGTCTCCATCACAATGGCTTCTTCTATGTTCGCATTATTTGAGCAAAACCAAGATATTTCTGACCAAGCTTTAAGAACTTCTGGAATGGATATCGGGAAAGACGTTATGGGAACGATTACAAGTATTTTGTTCTTTGTGTATATTTCTGGTTCAATTCCTATGTTAATTTTATATTTGAAAAACTCTTATCCATTAGGACAAACACTGTCCTTGAACCTTTCGTTAGAATTAGCTCGGGCCCTAGCAGGTGGAATCGGTGTTGTCTTAACGATTCCGATCAGTCTATATACTTCTATTTTTTTCATTAATCGAAAGAGGGCAAAATAATGAATGTATTAGTATGGTTAACTGCCATTTTATTCATATTGATGATCGTTATTGGTGGAAAAAAAGGAGTACGATCTTTTCTATCTTTATTTTTTAACTTCGGAGTACTCTTTATAACTATCTTTTTAATGACCAATCCGAAGAATAGTCCGATTTTATTAACGCTCGTTGCCTGTACCGTTATAAGTTGGATTAGCTTATTTTTTATTAATGAATTGAGCAGTAAAACGATGACTGCTTTCATTTCTA
The DNA here is from genome assembly GCF_050278745.1 of Lysinibacillus sp. NPDC094403. Taxonomy (NCBI): domain Bacteria; kingdom Bacillati; phylum Bacillota; class Bacilli; order Caryophanales; family Bacillaceae; genus Lysinibacillus; species Lysinibacillus sp. NPDC094403. The sequence goes on from NZ_JBNNTL010000004.1 coordinate 84,753, forward strand.
CGATGGTTACAATTGTCATTTTATTACTATTCATTGTTTTTGTAACGGACAAATCAATGATTAGAGGATTTGGAGCAGAATCCACAGAAGAAATTAGCATATTTTCACTTTATATTGGGGTCAATTTTGTGCAAATTGGAGCTTCCGTTATTATTATGAGTACGATTGGTGCAATTTTGGATGTTGCCATTTCCATTGCTACTTCCATGCATGAGATTCTTCACCATAACCCATTAATTAGCAGAAAAAAATTATTCACATCAGGTTTAAGCATTGGAAAGGACATTTTAGGTACAGATACTAATACATTATTTTACGCTTTCTTTGGTGGATATTTAAGCTTGCTCATATGGTTTAAAGATTTATCTTATTCAATTGGCGAAATTATAAATTCTAAAGTATTTGTCACTGAAATTATTATGATTTGTTGCGCAGGCATCGGAATCGCACTTATCATTCCTATTACTTCCTCAGTAAATGCATATTATTTAACAAAAAAACGAGAAAAAACAGAAAATGCTTCATAATAGTCGTACCTGTCCCCCAGCTCAAACAACGGATGACAGGTACTTTTTTGTCCATTCAATATGATTTATTTAATGAAGTCTTTTATTGCTCTTATTGAATTTCACGTATCATGCTCCCACTTTAGCTGAAAAAATAATTCCTCATTGTAAAAAAAAATGCTCATCTAGAGTTATTTGTAATACGCTGTTTCATATCCTGTATAATCATGTCATTAATTTAAGAATAGGCAGTAACATTTTCAAGAAAAAAACGTCTTTACAATTAGATTATAAAGGAGAAAATTTGTAATGAAATATATCATCTTTGATTTTGATGGAACATTGGCAGATTCTACGGCAGTGTTTGCATCGGCTTGGAATACCATAGCACAAAAATACAAATTTAAAGGAATAGAGTTAAAAGAAATTGAATCATTGAAAAAATTATCGATAGCGGAACGAAGTAAATTATTCGACTTTCCTATGTATAAATTGCCTATGATTTTACCACAGTTTTATCGCTTGTACCGTCAGTCATTAAATGATGTTCATCTTTATGATGGTATTAAAGAAGTCCTAATGGAAATTGATAAAAGGGGCTATAAAATCCTTATCATTTCCTCCAATTCACAGGAGAACATTTTAGAATTTCTAAAAATGAACGGTATTCATTGTGTATCAAATGTTCTTTGTTCAAACCGTATTTTCGGAAAGGATAAGGTGATAAAGAAATTTTTAAAGGACTCAAGTATTACACCATCAGATGTTTTATACATTGGTGATGAACAAAGAGATATCGTAGCCTGCAAAAAAGCGGGAGTGCCTATTGTTTGGGTCAGCTGGGGATATGACGCTATTGAAGTTGTACAACAAGAGGAACCCGAGTACAAAGTTGCTACACCGCAAGAAATTTTAAATATCATATAAATAAAGAGGATAATAGCGATTAAATTGCTATTATCCTTTTTAGAATGTTAGGCTTTTACCTCGCTAATATGCATTAATTTTTCTGCTGTGCTGTTAATTCCTTTATATGTATCAGTTAATTCCTGCATACTCACAGAAAATTGCTGGGTAAACGCTGTAATTTGATTTGCTGATTTATTGACTTGATCAATAGATTGTTTAATGCTTTCTAATTGATTTGTAATGCTATTGGCACTTTCATTACTACTTTGAGACATTTTCTGTATTTCAGATGCTACTACAGCAAAGCCCCGTCCATGCTCACCTGAGCGAGCAGCCTCAATGGAAGCATTTAATCCAAGAATTTTAGATTTCATAGCTAAATCTTTTACTAAATTAACAATCGTATTGATTTGTTGAATATCTCCAGTCATTGATTCCGAAAAGTTGGATAGTTCCTCTAAGCGATTTGATACATCTACACTTGCTACTGCTAACTCTTCATTCGTTGCGGTCATTTCTTCAACAGAACTAGAAAGCTCTGTCGCTAATAAACGCATACCATCCATTTTTTCATTCGAAATAACGGCACTTAACACACCAACTACTTTCCCGCCATCAAAAATAGGTTGTGCTGAGGCAATATACGCCATTCCAAAATCCTCAGAACCTCGCTCTTCCCTAATAAACTTTCCCAAGCTAAGAGCATTTTCAGTTGTTGTTCCACGATACTTCACTACAGGATCACCAACTTTAATCTTTAAGTCCACTTGTTTACCTGGCTTATAGGCAATGACTTTCTCAGTATCAGCAACTATAATACAAGCATCTTCTGGATATGTTACTTGGTAAAAATCAATAGAATCTATTGCTGCCTGTAGTTTCGGATGCATTATTCTCCCCCTTACTCATAACATAATTATACTGAAATACCTCAATTTAACTATAGCATGACACCTAAAAAAAGACACCATTGGCATTAGTGTCTTCGGGAAAAATACTATGGCTTTTTCAAGATTTCTACATATTTTTCTGCTGTCCTTATCTCAACTGTAAGAGCATTTTTACTATAGGTAGCTTTAATTAAAAATGGTACGTCAGTTGTATTTTGAAATCTAAAATCTAAGCCACCATAGGAAACTGTAGCGTCTCTTCCTTTTGGAACATACCCAACATCTAAGGAATGGTGATGACGTTCTACAAATTTTACTGGTATTTGATCGATTGCGTTAAACAAGGTTGAGGACGTTTGACAAACACCTCCCCCAATGCCCATCACAACCTTTTTATTGATGATTTCTGGCGCAGGCTGAAAACCGTTTACTTCATCCCTTGGTCCAACAACTGTATTGAAGGAAAAATAATCTCCACTTCCAACGATAACATTATTGATTGCCTTTGCAGAAAGTTCTATATTTTTATTTCTTCCTACATCATGGGTATTGAAGTAAGTTGTATAGGATGCAACAACTACGTTTTCTAAAGAAGGAATATCTTCAAAATAATACCTGCTTTCTGTAATATAAAGAGGCATCTCCACTTTACCACCGGTCGCTGATACTTCTAATATTTTCTCTACTAATTCACTTTCTTTTAAAACAATTAAAGGACTACCTTTAATTACTTTTCCTTGATCGTCCAGCTTATCGAGTACCATACGCTTATCATAGCCGGCTGTTTTTTCATTTCCTCTCGCTAGCTCTTTTACTAATTGCTCAATTTGTTTTATATACGATTGTCTATCACGTTCATAGTCCATTTCTTTCGGTGAGATTGTTTGTATGATGGCTTTTGTTGAAGGGTCCACAATTTCAACAACGACGGGCTCTGTTTGTTGTTGTTCAAAGGTAACAGGCTTTTTTAAATCCTCAGCCTTTTGCTCTGACTCTTGAAATTGTTGTTCTTGTTTTTTCTCATCCGCAGATTTCCCCTGACAGCCAACTAGCCCAATGGTACAAATAATACATAGTGTGGTCATCCACTTCTTTTTCAACATAACACACCTACCCTATCGTCATACTACAGAGACATCATATTCGTGTATTGTTGATAGTGTGTTGCTTTTTGTTCATTTTTATTTGTCTATAAAGTGAAAACACTCTACAAAATCGAGTGAATCACTTTGTAGAGTGTTTATTTTATCGTTAGTTGTAGTAAACGTGTTACTGGCTCGTCGAGGCTAAATTTACCGTTATAGCCAAGTGAAATACCGTAATCTGCTAATGCATCAATATAATTATAGCTCCAATGCGGTGTTGGCACATCTTGGAATGTGCTTGTTCCTCCTGATGTTATACCAATGGCAAGAACTTTGTAAGACTTTGAAGTCGAAGCATTTCTAGTTGATGTGTATTTTGTAATGTATCTAATTAATTTTTTACGTCCTTGATTTTATTATCTAATTTGATTGACTTGAAGCCTCGGTTACTTTAGCTATTTTACTATTTAGCTTGTTAAGATGATTATGTAAAACAGTAATTTTCTCATTTCTCTCCTGAGTCTCTTTAAGCTGAGTTCCTAATTGCACATCCAATAAAGGCGATCTTTGTTTTTGGACTTGCTTTAAAAGCTGATTCGACATCCATAACACTTATATCAATGTGTCCTACGGTAATACCGCCGTTAGAAATCACAACGAAAAAAGAACTACCCTTCCCTCGGTAAATGCTGAGTTCGGGGCAGTTCATTATTGTTATTTTTGAATAAACATTTGTGTCCAGTAGTTACCATCCTTCACATATCCTACACCAATATAAGTGTAATTTTTGTTCAGAATATTTGCTCGATGCCCTTCACTGTTCATCCACGCTTTGACAACTTCCTCTGCTGAACGTTGGCCCATTGCAATATTTTCGCCTGCAGATTTATAAGAAATACCGAAATTTTTCATCATCGTAAATGGTGTACCGTAAGTTGGGCTTGTGTGATCAAAGTATTTTTTGTCATGCATGTCCTGAGATTTATATTTTGCCACTCGTGAAAGTTCCCAATCTTCTTTTAAAGCTGGTAGACCGGCTTTAGCACGTTCTTCATTAACTAGTTTAACAACCTCTTGTTCGACACCCGCTTGTTCTTTAGTAGGAATATTGATTTTTTGGCCTGGAGATATTTGATTTGGATTCGCTAGCTGAGGATTTGCATCAATTAGCTCCTGTGTACCTGTTTGAGTTTTTACAGCAATTTTCCAAAGAGAATCACCTGATACTACTGTATATGAGTCGGCTGCCATGGCTGCGACTGGAATTAATAATGATGCGGATAACACTGAAGCAAGTACTGCTTTTTTTACTTTTTTAAACATATAATTCAATCCTTCCTGATTTGCTCTATATTTATCGTAAATAGTTTCAGAATATTATTCATCACTAAATTTTTGGAAGGATTTTTACAATTGTATGACATGAGGTAAGGGGAATTAAACCATTACCAATATAGCGCAATTCTTAAGCTCTAGCCTTGTAATATAGTTGTAACACTATTGTAATTGGGATATATTACTATAGTTTTCACAAGCAGAATTCTGGTTATTATCACCAATACATATCATTATTGTTACTAAATTTTTAAACTCTTTCAATCAATTGTTCCTCGGCATAATTGCGTCCGGAATGTTGGTCACTCAGTCGTGTGTTGTTGTCGCTTCGCTTTCTCTATAAAAAACATTTGTAACTGCGGTTTCACTTACGTTACCAAAAACACTTCTTGAAAGAAGTTGAAAAAAAACTGCAAAACAATTTGCGATGAATATAAGCCCTCCTCTCTTAAGGGTGCTTCTACCGCAAAAAGCGTGCAGATTTTAAATTTTTTATTTAGCATATTTCACATAAAACCTATAGATTAATACTATATAAATCCAATCATAAATCAGGGTTGCAAGCGAAATAATAGTAATTAACGGTGTTCTAAATGACATATAGAAGCCAATTGCTGCAAACACCGTACCGATCATTTTACAGACGGCTATGCCCATTGATTGTCCACTTAAGTTCCCTCTTTGTATTAATAAACCGATAAAAAGCCCTGACATCATCAGATTTTGTAAAAATGCAGCATACATGCCTATCATATCTTCGAATTCATGCATCATCGCTAAAATAGTGAAAAAGCTTATGACGAGTGTTATGAAAAAAGATGAATAAAATATCTTTCTCGGGATAATTTTTTTATACTCCTTATAACCATAACGTAAAAATTGCATCAGAATGAAGACGTCTAAAAGAAACCACAGCAAATTAATAATTTTTTGCAAGTCATTTTGCGGATACATAAATGAAAAGATAAATTCCCATGAAATATTGGCACAAATTGCGGCCATTGGCATGCCATATTTCTTATCTTGAAATCCTTGTTTGATGACGAGTATGTATGTAATAATCCAAAAAAGCCCCGAGCCTAATTGGCAGATTAGTAAGAATATCTCTTGCGTCATTTTTACAAACTCCTTCCCTCTAATATTGATTCTTCGATACTATATGTGAAGAAATCTATTGTTTATGTCAAAAGAATTGTAGAAAATACTCAAGGATCTTAATAACAGTAAACGCCTATACATTCATTAACCAATCATATATAGTAAGACGAGGTGATGATATGAAAAACAAAATTTATTTTGATAACGACCAATTTATTGCAGGAACTACCTTAAAGGATGACATCGCGCTAGAACATAACAATATGGCACTGCATACATGTGTAAATGAAGCAGATGTGTTAAACAATCGAAAAAAATTAGCAGCTACTTTGCATTGTGACTTGAATGATTTTATTTGCACTCAACAAACACATAGTGCTAACTTCCATAAAGTCACTCTTGCTGATAAAGGACGTGGCGCTGTGCAGATGGACAGTGCCATTTCGAATACGGATGCACTATATACATTAGAGCCCAATTTACTATTATGTAGCTTTACTGCAGATTGTGTACCTGTCATTCTTTATAATGAAGTGACTGGCCTTATTGGCGTGGTTCATTCAGGCTGGCAAGGGACCATTAAGGAAGTGACATTAAAACTGCTCCAACATTTAATGGAGCATGAGCAATGCAACCCACAAGATTTCCACGTACAAATTGGTATGGCACTGAGTCAAGAAAAGTTTGAGGTGGATGTAGATGTCTACGAAAAATTTCACAATCTAGGGTATGCTGAAGATTTTATGTATTTTAATGCTGAAACGAATAAATATCATATTGATAATCAACAAACCGTGAAAAAACAATGCGAGCTTGCAGGTATCCCTTCTAAGCAGATATTAATTGATTCAACATGTACATTCCTTAACCCAGATGGCTTTTCCTATCGCCAAGATAAACAGGCTGGTAGACATTTAAGCTTTATTATGAGAAAAGAATAGTAGAGAACAAAAAAGGATGTATCTCACATAAATGTAGAGACACATCCTTTAATATTATTGATTTTTAATTGGACGATTTTTTCCAATACCAAACACATAGTAGCTCATTGTAACAAGCGCTAAGAAAATAATTCCGACAATTAGAGAAACTCGTGTATCATCATTAAACCACATACCGATAAGCACCATTACTAAAAAGGCAATCGTTATATAGTTTGTAAATGGTGCAAAGGGCATTTTGAATGGATGCTTTGATAGCTGTTCACCTTTTATTTTTCTAAATCGTATTTGACTTATTAAAATAATAAACCACGGAATCATCCCTGGTAATACACTTGCACTGTATACATATACAAATAAATTTTTTGGCGCAATATAGCTTAGAATAACGCCAATGACCAAACCAACTAGCACGCCTACTGTACCGAATATCGGAACACCATTACTAGAAAGCTTCGCAAAAAATTTAGGTGCTTGTCCATTCATGGCAAGCGTATACAGCATACGTCCCGCACTATAAATTCCACTATTACAGCCTGACATTGCCGCTGTAATGACAACAAAATTAATAATTCCTGCTGCAGCAGTAATTCCAACCTTTGCAAAAGTTGCAACAAATGGGCTACCAATCGTGCCTAATTCATCCCACGGATAAACTGTTACAATGACAAAGATTGCACCGATATAAAATATTAAAATACGCCAAATAATGCTTTGAATTGCATTCGTAATAGTTTTTTGAGGATTTTTCGCTTCTCCTGCTGTAATCCCAATGAGCTCAACACCTTGATAGGCTGCAACTACTAATGATAACGCAAAGAAGAAGCCAGTCCAACCGCCTGTAAAGAAGCCTCCATGATTCCAAAGGTTCGATAATCCGATTGCCACACCTCCATTACCAATGCCAAAGAAAATAAGACCAAAGCCTGCAACAATCATTAAAATAATCGTCACAATTTTAATCATGGCGAACCAAAACTCAAATTCTCCAAAAGTTTTAACAGAAATAAAGTTGGCAACACCTAAAATCACCATTGCAACTAAACCTGGAATCCATGCTGGTAAATCTGGATACCAGTATTGCATATATGTTCCTACTGCTATAATCTCTGACATCCCAACAATAACCCACTGAAACCAGTTACTCCACGCAGTTAAATAACCAGCTAATGGGTGTATATATTTATAGCCAAATGTTGCAAAGGAACCTGTACTTGGCTCCTCGTAAAGCATCTCTCCCATTGCTCGCATAATGAAAAAAATAAATATACCTGCTATACCATATGCAAGGAGTACAGAAGGCCCTGTCCACTGAATGGCGCTAGCAGAACCCATAAACAAGCCCACGCCAATAGTACCACCAAGAGCAATCATTTGGATATGACGTGCCTCTAATCCCCTTTTTAATTCTTTATTTGCCACTCAAATTCCGCCTCTTTCTCTGAAGTTCTTCTACGATGAATTATTTAATAATAATAATAAATTCTTCTGAAAAACACAATTGTATTTTTAGGAAAAACATAATTATGACAATAAGACAAGGATTCTGAGAATTTTGGTGTTCTATCCAATACTTCGGCAGTTCTATCCGTCACTTCGGTGGTCCTATCCACCACTTTGGCTATTCTATCCATCACTTTGAATGTTTTATCCACCACTTCGGCGGTTCTATTCATCATTTCAGCGGTTCTATCCATCATTTCAGCGGGGTAAAAACCTATTTTATTACGTAAAAAAACTCTATTCCATCGAATGGAATAGAGTTTACTTTGTTACTGCAATAACGTCTGTTCTTGGAGCTTTGCAGAGAAGTATTTGCGTGCATCGGCTGTTAGAATTTGCAACAGAATAACCTCTTCTTGACGCGTGAACTCTACAAACATCCCACTTAAATTTTCATAAACATATTGGATTTTAAAGCCACTATCTAAATAATGATCCACTTTTTTTATTTCCTTTGTGCTTTGTTGATGTTCTGACATGCAATCACCTCACCTTTCCGTTAATCAACCTCATGATATTTTGTTAGGTGCTTAAGATTATTCAGCACCTTTTATATCCAACAGCGGATCTGGTTGTTCAACGACATCATTCTCATCTGGAACAACAGTTGGAACAGGCGCATGTTGCTGTCCAAATAGTTCATCCAAATTGTGACCAGCTGTAATACCTAAATATTTTGTATCGCTAGGATCCTCTAGCTCAGCTTGAGGGTATTTTTTGAACCACCAATACTTCGCTAATACATAATATACGAGTGCCCCTACAAAGAACCCTACTAATGAAGAATAAGTGGAGAATATATTTGCCACTACACCACCGATAATCCAAGCAATTAAACCAGCTAAGTTAAAGCCACTCAAATATTTAAATTGACCATCTAATTCAAATAGTGCTTTTACATGCACGCGACGTTTACGGATTAAATAATAATCAGCAAATAATATACCAACGATTGCTGTTAAAATTCCCCCGATAATTAAAAGTGCATTTACTAATACATCAAATAAACTCCATGGCTGTGCTAGAATACCAATTATTCCTGCGATAACAACCCCAACCCAAAACGGTACTTTTGGACCACCAATATTGGAGAAAATCGTTGCCGCTGGGATAACATTTGCAGAGGTATTAGTTGACCATTGTGCTAATACAATCATTAACAGTAAAATTCCTAAAATAAAGCCACTTGCACTTTGCTGCAATGCATTTATAGGATCAGCAGAGGCAACAGCCATATAGCATACAGCACCAATTGTCACAATGAAAGTGTTTGTAATCGGCATAACAATTAATGAGCCAATTAACTGTGTTTTATTGCGTTTGAACCAGTTGCGTTCATTTTTTGGTGCTTTAAAGAAGCGTGAAAGTGAGGGCATGTCGGCTGCTAGCGTCGACCAAAATCCCATATTCGCCATAATCACTACCATAAATGCAGTGAAAGCTGTGAATCCTGTTGTTGGCGATTCTACCCACGTCCAAATATTTTTTCCTTGAGCTACTGCAGTATCTGCGAGTGTATAATACATCCAACAAGAAATTAAAATAATAACTGGTGCTGCCAAATCTGCAAAGCGTTCAATAGATTTAATACCTAGTGATGTATTAAATAACTGAAGTGCTGCAAAGATCAGGAAACAGATAAACCAATTATCAAAATTAAAAAGTAAATTTAAAATGCCGTTTATAGCTAGTGCTCCAAAATAAGTGTTCAGACCGAACCAACATGCAGCCGTTACTCCACGGACAAGTGACGGAATATGTGTGCCAAATATCCCGAACGGAGCACGCATATAGACTGGGAATGATAACCCATGTTCAATGCCTATATCACCAATTAACGTCATCAATACACCAATTAGACAAGAGCCAATCAACGTTGCTAAAATCACCATTGGCAATGTTAAGTTAATGATTGCTGAGCCACCGATTGCAAAAGCAGCTAATACAATTGCCATTCCTATCCAAATTAGCGCAAAACCAAATGTTCCAATATTTCTTTGTTGATGTGTCACTGGAAGTAAATCTGGGGATTTCAAATAATTCCCTTCACGTTCCATATAATCTCTCCTTTTTTTCCAATTTTCGTGACAACTTACATGGGGTTATTCCTTCCCTCAACGAAAATGCTGAAGGATGGTGGAATTTCAGTTTATTTGAAAGTTTTATTTACTTTGATAGACTACTAATCAGAGATTGACGTTCATTCCAAGTCATTGGTGGAACTGTAGATTTGCGTTCAACCATTGTAATAGCACCATCTACAGGACAGACGATTGAGCATAAATTACAGCCTACACAGTCCTCTTCCCGAACTTTTAGCATTGGGCGACCATCTTCTGTATATAAATCGATACATTGATGCGATGTATCTTCACATGCAATATGGCACTTGTTACAGTTAATGCAAACATCGTTATTAATTTCAGCCACGATTTTATAATTTAAATCCAAGTCACCCCAATTAGAATATCTGGAAACTGAGCGACCTACTAAATCCATAACAGAGGCAATGCCTTTATCGTCTAAATAATTATTGAGTCCATCAATCATATCCTCAACAATGCTAAAGCCATGGTGCATTGCTGCTGTACAAACTTGCACGCCCGTAGCTCCCATTAATATAAACTCAGCAGCATCTTGCCAGTTGGAAATACCACCAATGCCCGAAATCGGAACATTGATTAATGGATTACGAGCACACTCTGCAACCATATTGAGTGCAATTGGTTTAACAGCAGGACCACAATAGCCACCATGTGCACCCTTTCCTGCTACATGAGGCACTGTATTCCATGTATCTAAATCAACACCTGCTAAGCTGTTAATCGTATTAATCATACTAACGGCATCTGCTCCACCTCTTGTAGCCGCTTCTGCCGTTACCGTAATGTCAGTAATGTTTGGCGTTAGCTTCACAATTACTGGTGTTTTCGCTGCCTCTTTCACCCAGTACGTTTGCTTTTCCACCAATTCAGGTACTTGACCAGAGGCAGAGCCCATTCCTCGTTCTGCCATCCCATGTGGACAACCAAAGTTAAGCTCAAGACCATCAACCCCCACATCTTCTACTAGTTTAACAATCTCATGCCATTTTTCTTGCTTTGGCTCCACCATTAAGGAAGCGATGATTGCATGATGTGGAAACCTTTTTTTTGTTTCATAAATTTCTTTTAAATTTACCTCTAACGGACGATCCGTAATCAGTTCAATATTATTGAAGCCTGCTACTCTTTGTCCGTTATAGCTAACAGCTGCAAAGCGTGAAGAAACATTTAAAATAGGATCTCCTAATGTTTTCCATACAGCTCCACCCCACCCCGCTTCAAATGCACGTTGTACTTGATAGCCTGAATTCGTTGGTGGTGCTGACGCAAGCCAAAATGGATTCGGCGATTTGATGCCCGCTAAGTCAATACGTAAGTCTGCCATCTTAGTTCCTCCCTTATGCAATCTCACTTGGTTTCATCAATTATGCCTCGGCATAATTGCGTTCAGAATCGGCTTTGTGCTTGCACAAAGAACTCCATTCCGATTCTGTGACATCCGCCGGAGGCTTTAACTTCTTTCAGCGGATGTTTGGACAACTGCTGAAAAGTAACTTAAACTTGCATTCACCTCACCACCTATAGAGATGGGAGATTTCTGCAACTCATCTGTACCTGTCGCTACGCTTTCGGTACAATAGACACTTTGCTGAAAGAAGTTAAACGTTCATGGATCTTGTATGCTGCGTCTTTTCCTTGCTGTACAGCTGTTACAACCATCGCCTCGCCCTGACCATTTCCAAAGACGACATCTCCACATGCAAATACTTTGTCATTCGAAGTTTGCATTGTCGTTCCATCAATATCGACGACACCATTTGTATGCTGTAAGCCAAAAGCTTCAATCAATGACACAAAACGTGTTTGCCCAATTGCCTTAATAACAGCATCCACTTCAATAATAAAATTGGACCCTTCAATCTCCTCAGGTCTTTGTCGACCATCAGCACCCGCTTCACCGAGCTTCATTTTCACACATTCAATGCCTACGACCTCACCTGACTCATTGCCAATAATTTTTTTCGGTGCTGTTAGCCACTTAAACTCCACACTATCCTGCTTGGCAAATTCATATTCAAATTTGTACGCAGTCATTTCCTTTTGTGTTCGTCTATAAAGAATTTGAACATTGTCAGCACCTAATCGCACTGCACATGTAGCACCGTCAATCGCGGTATTTCCTGCACCGATGACAGCCACTCGCTTCCCAACAATATCTTTTGTAAGCGGTCCCATTTTTGTCTTTCTGACAAACTCTATCGCATCATGAACACCGTCTAAATCTTCTCCCTCAATACCTAGATTCGGCACAGCTCCCATACCGACTGCTAAAATAACACTGTCATATTGCTCTAAGATTTCATCAGCAGAAATATCAACACCGACAGTTGTGTTTGTTTTGATTTCCACACCCAACTTTTCGATTTGTTCAATTTCCCAATCAACGACAGCATTTGGTAAACGGAACGACACAATACCATAGCTCCCTAAGCCACCAGCTTTCGATTCAGCTTCATAAATAGTAACCTGATAACCAAATCGACTTAGTTCACGAGCAGCCGATAAACCAGCGGGACCTGAACCAATAATAGCTACCTTCTGTCCGTTGCTTTGTCCTTGTTTAAATAGCTGAGCATTCGTTTCCATTGCCCAATCTGTTGCATAGCGCTGTAGCTCTCCGATTTTAATTGGCTTTGTTGAGGAATTTAACACACACGCCCCTTCACATAGTTCCTCCGTTGGACAAACCCTTGCACAGCTTGCACCAATTGGATTTGCTTCTAATATAGTCGTAGCAGAGCCCTTCATATTACCAGAAGCAATTTTTTTTATGAAATTTGGGATTTGAATACTCGTTGGACAGGCTTTAATACACGGTGCATCATAGCAATAAAGGCAACGATTAGATTCCTCAATTGCTTCATTCTTTGTCATCCTGCTAGTCAACTCCATAAAATTACGGTTTAACTGTTGGGACATTGTATTTTCTTGATTCGGAGCCATTTCCACATCCCCCTCTTGTGTTCATTTTTTTCCTTCTTATCATGGCTCGTCACCATAACGTGTGGTTGATTTCCGTTCCGGCTGGGCGCTTTCCTGGGGGCGTCCGATGAGCCGCTTCGCTGCGCTGCAGGGTCTCATCTGTGACGCTGATCCCCAAGGAGTCGCCAGCCTCCACTCCAATCAACCTATATAAATGGCATACGTTTGAACATATGTCATCCACAACTTTTGGTGATGAGCCTTATTAATTAAACCATTGAAAAAAGAGCCACATTCAACATTCATCTCACCACGTATAGGGATAAATAGTCTTCTGTAGCTAAATGAAAATATTACGAGACCGATTGCTCTGCTCTCCATTCAAAGCAATCGGTCATCAAACTAAATGTTTAGTGCTTCTGCAGCAGTTGTTTTTAATGCACGTTTTATATATTGCCCGCTACCTAGTACACCAACAAACTCTTTATTTTTAATGACATATTCTCCACGTACTAGTACACTTACTGGTTCACCTGTTACTTCCCATCCCTCATATGGGTTATAATCCACGTTCATATGATGCGTTTTTGCCGAAATTTCTCGTTTTACCTCTGGATCAAAAATAACGATATCCGCATCAGAACCGATTGCAATCGTTCCTTTTTGTGGGAATAGACCAAATACTTTTGCAGCACTCGTGGAAATCATATCGACAAACTCATTAATAGAAATTTTCCCTTTTGCTACACCTTCTGAATATAAAATACTGAAGCGATCTTCAATAAATGGCCCACCGTTAGGAATTTTAGAAAAATCATTAATTCCTAACTGCTTTTTACCCTTAAAACTAAACGAGCACTGGTCAGAGCCGATTGTTTGTAGTTGTTTTGCTTTTAGAGCATTCCATAAATGAGCCTGATGGTATTTTGGACGAAGTGGTGGGGACCAAACATATTTTGCGCCCTCAAAACCTGGTTGTGCTAAAGCAGATTGGTCCAAAGTTAAATATGGTGGACATGTTTCGCCATAGACGTCATAGCCTTTTTCACGCGCAGCAATGATCTCATCTACTGCCTCTTTACAAGTTACATGCACAACATAAAGGGTAGCACCAGCAATATGAGCTAACTCAATCGCACGTTTTGTCGCTTCGCCTTCTAATTCAGCTGGACGAGTGAGCGCATGATAAATCGGCTCCTTATGACCTGCACGTCGAGCCTCTTCTACAAGCTCATCAATAACAGAACCATTTTCACAGTGCACCATAACAACTGCACCGAGGTCTTTCGCTATTTTAAAAGCTTTGAAAAGGGTGCGATCTGTTGCTTGAAATTCTTTTGCATAAGCCATAAATACCTTTACAGAAGTAATACCCTCCTGCTCTAAGATTTTCGGCAATTCGGCTTCTGTTTCAGGGGTTAAATCACCAATCATTAAGTGGAATCCATAGTCGATGGCTGATTTCCCCTTCGCCTTGTCATGCCACTTTTCAACTGCAGCTGAAAGTTTTTCCTCACCAGCCGTTAAACAAAAGTCCAAAATAGTGGTTGTTCCACCGAAAGCCGCTGCAATAGTACCAGATTTCCAATCATCATCTGTCACAGTATTGTTAAATGGCATATCTAAATGAGTATGCGGATCAATTCCGCCTGGCATCACGATCTTACCAGTAGCATCAATAATTTCTGCGCCCACGTCGGATAAATCTTTGCCTATTTGAACAATTTTTCCGTTTTCAATTAAAATATCTGCCTCAAAAACATCTGCCGCTGTTGCTACTCGTCCACCTTTAATGATTTTTTTCATTCTGCCCTCACCCTTCATAAAATATTGGAGAATATTCAATCATGACAATGTTAGGAAAGACCATACATAGAACCCACCTTAATGTAACGTGTAGGTCTCCCCCATACTGAACTTTGTTTGCAGCGTCAACACTGTTTCAAGTAATACATCTGCTCCTTTCGCACAATCCTCAAATGTTGTTTCCTCTTCCTCACAATGACTCTTACCATTAATACTTGGCACGAAAATCATCGCTGATGGAACAATGCTTGCTATATATTGCGCATCATGCCCTGCCCCACTAAACATCCGATGAGTAGTATAGCCGAAGCTTTGACAAGCCCTTGCCACTTCATTACAAATATGTGTATCAAAATAGACTGTATCTCTACCCCATAGCTTAATGGGCTTAATGCTACAGCCCATATCCTCTGTAGGAAGATTTTTCAGTATGTCCTCAACCTTTTGCATGATCTCTGGACTTTGATGACGTGAATCTATCGTAAAAGTCACTTTGTTCGGTATAACGGTATGAATATTTGGAGATACATTCATTCGACCGAAGGTAAACACTAATTGTTCATCAATTTTTCCGAGTTCTTCATGTAAATTCGTAATGATTTTTGAAGTTACTATCATCGGATCTTGGCGCATTGTCATCGGTGTCGTTCCAGCATGATTGGACTGCCCTGTAACCGTAATTTCATAGCAAACCATGCCTAATACACCTTCAACAACGCCTATTTCCAGTTGCTTTGCCTCTAGAACAGGTCCTTGCTCGATATGCAACTCTATATAAGCAAGAGCTTCTTTTAATCGATTTTCTTGATCTCCCTCATATCCACTTGCTTGCAGCGCTTCTTTGAAACTGGTACCATCTTTGTCGACAGATTGCAGCATTTTTTCTTTTTCAAATTTTGCTGAGATGACACCAGAGCTCATCATTGCTGGGTCAAAACGAGCACCTTCTTCATTCGTAAAGTTAACAATCATTAACGGTATATCTAGTTCAATCTCGTTTTCTTTTAACGTTCGAATTGCCTCTATGGCCGTTAAAACGCCTAATACACCATCAAATTTGCCACCCTTTTCAACGGAATCTAAATGTGACCCCATAATAATTGAAGGAACATCTTTTTTTCCAGGTAAAATGGCATAAATATTGCCCATATCATCGACTTTAATGTCCATTCCTAATTCTTCACAACACTCACAAAAATAGTTTCTTGCTAATACATCCTCATTCGAAAGAGACAAACGGGTTACACCACCATTTTCAGTAGCTCCAAATTGACTAAATTGTTCAATTAACTCTTGCAATCGTCTACTATTACACTTATACATATGCAAGTCCTCTCTTTCACAGTAGTTAATACACATTCTATAAGAGTTAAAAATTATGATATATAGATATAAAACTAAAAAAATATGTGCATCTGCACATGATATATGGTAAGTTATGTTCATAATAAGGGGGGGGAAAAATGGGGACGATTCGCAAAATTGTAGAGGGAGTTCAATTCCCAATGCTAACATTAATAGCTGGACATAGCGGAACGTATCGAAGAGTTACAGGGATTAACGTAGTAGAAAGCATCGATTTAATTATGTTTTGTAGACCTAATGAATTAGTCGTTACTACAGGTATTAATTTATCTTCACAAGGAGATTCCTTAGAGCAGCTTGTAAAACTAGCTTTCTCTAAAAAGGTAGCAGGTTTCATTATTAATACCGGCCCATACATTCCAGATATACCAGAATCAGTAATCTCTTTTGCCAATAAACATGATTTCCCTATTTTTCAAATGCCTTGGAGTTATCGAATAGCAGATTTATTAAAAACGACTTTTCAATTTATTTCCAACAACCATCGAGAGCTATCTATCGAAGAAAAGGTTCTTTACAACTTGCTTTTTCACTACAAACAAAACACCAACTATATTAAAGATCAATTAGCACTGCTTGGTTTTCCACAAGGTAGAGAGCTAGCTATCATTTCATGCACAACCAAAGGACCACAGTCTAGTATTGACCGTTATGAGGTCATGATCCAATTTGCATTTCAAAATAGATATAAACGTTTTTTAAAACTAAAACATAAAAATCACCTCATCTTTTTAATCGACAAAACACAAATCAATACACCAAATACTCCCTTCTCAAAAATCGTTGAAGAAATATACGATAAAATTACGCAAAAAAATGGTTACTTGGATATTATCATTGGTAAAGGAAATTATCACAAAGAACTTGAAAATGTTCGCAAAAGCTATGATGAGTCATTAACAGTAATCCAATTAGCAAAGCTTCATAACAACCGCTTCCTATACAAATATAAAGAAATTGGTGCCTATAAAATTATTATGGCCGTGCAAAATCAAACATTAATCAAATCATATAGTCAAGACATTTTAGGTCAGCTCTATCGCTATGATGAAATGAATAACACAGATTATGTCCAATTTTTACGCATTTTTCTCGAGGAAAATGGTAGTACTGGTAGGATTAGTGAACGTCAATTTATTCATCGTAACACGGTCCTATATAAAATAAAAAAAATAGAAATGCTATTAGATATGGACTTAAATAACCCATTTACAAAAACAAATCTCTATATCGCATTTTTGATTGAAGATATATTGACACACCAATAAACTGTTTATCTCCAGAAGATTTCCGCTCCAAAATTCAAGTCGGTATGGTTGGTGTTAATGTACCAATTCCAATTCTCGTTGGCTATCATGATTTTTAGGCTGGAAACGTTCAAAATTCGATGATAGACATATGTTTGGGCCAAATCATGTACGTTTCTTCACTAAAGCCACAACAATTTGCTTGAACAATCCAAGAATTTAATCCTTCGCCATTCCAAGTAATAACGGCTAATGCGACAGACTAATATAAGAACTTCTAGTAAAAATCCGCTTCGTTATCTGGGTTCCAATCCTTTATATCTTTGCGGATTTTCCCTTTTCTCCTAGCCATAAACAAAAAAACTGACGAACCAAATGGGAGGGCACTGAAAAAGTCCATATCTTCTCACATTGCGAGGTATTCAACGATTAAATCGTTGAGTACCTCGCTTTTTTCATTTGGCACTGTGACTCTACTGTTGTTTTCCGAAGCATTACGCTCGCTTTCCGCGGGCGAGCGATGCTTCTCCAAACAACGCAATGTATCATACAATTATTTTAGTCACGCTTTCCTTTATAATAAAAGAATTAATGTGCAGGTGGTGCCCATATTATTTTGATATTGAAAAATGCAAAGTATGTCCAATAAGAGAGGGCTGTTATAAGAAGGCGCAAAAAGTAAAACGTATTCTGTCACAATTAAGTCGGATACACATGCCGAACAAGAGGCATTTCAAAATACGGAGCATTTAAGCAATTAGCCGCAAATAAGTAGAAGCGAAGAATAGTGAATTAAAAAACGGTCACGGGTACGATACGGCATCGACTGCGGGTCTATTTGGCATGGAAATTCAAGGTGCTATAACGATATTCGCTGTCAATTTGAAACGGATATTAAAGTTACTAAACGAAAATGAATAAGGAATAGAGACAGAAATAAGGCACTTCCTGTTCAAAATTGAACAAGAAGTGCCTTATTTTTATCTGAAAAAGGCTCGCTATTATAAAAGCGTAAGTTTCAGTGTCCTCACTAAATGGTCACCAGTTTTTTTGAGGTACTATCGATAAACTTAAGGTTATTTTTTATTTTTGTTTTTGTTTTTGTTTTTATTTTTGCTTTGTGAATCCTTTTTTTCTTCTTTTAGCACATTAGTTGTTTTTAATGCAGTAAAATCAGCTTCATCACCAACTTCCATACCATAGCTTGGATTTCTGTCTATGCGAGTATGAGTATCAAATTCTTCATCCTCATCAAATCGCATAACAAGTATCGGTAAGGATATTAGTCCTGCTAATCCAACTAATGCATAAATCCATCGTGACATTACTGCTGTTTGTCCACCAAACAAATAGGCAACTAAATCAAATCTAAAGAATCCTATAAGTCCCCAGTTGATTGCTCCAATGATTACTAACACTAAAGCGATTCTATAAACTACGCTCATATTTACACCTCCTTTTTTTGTAGATACGAAGCCAGTTATACACTTGAAGTTCATTCCTCACATGTATGAAAAGCGTCGAAATTGCAAAAAACCTGTCATAACAAGTGATAAAATTACAAATACTTATTGTAATTAAATCGCCCATTTTGACGGTCTTATTTTTAGCAATAACCGCTTATTTATACAAAAGGCATACTTGGCTAAGCTATTTCTATAAGCAAAGGAAATGTTAGTGAATCATAGATAATAAACCGCTTTTTACTGCTCATCATCATAAACCTAATTCTCTTCTTTTGTTAAAAATTATTGTAACTTTTTTAATCAATTATTTAGTAATCGTAAAATATCCTAAACATAGGTAAAGTGTGATATATTTACATAATACTCTATTTTTATAGCACTTTATTTAACCTTTCATCAACATACTTACCAGTGACTGAAGGAAAGGGATAGGAGAAAGAATGATTGATGAAAAATAAAATTATGAAAACCAACCTGTTATTTTATTTTTTTATCGTACTTATAGTTACTTTTACACAATTCAGCATACCATGTCATGCTGCGGAACTATCAGAACCTATTATATTAGGAAAGCATTATGATATTTTTCGTGACTCTTCAAAAAAAATTACGATAGATGACTTATTAAGTGGTACATATGACAATTCATTTGTCGCTAGTAAAGACGATTATCTATTCTTTTGGCACACGAATGATACGATTTGGTTACGATTAGATACCGAAGAATTATTAAAAGATAAACAGGAATCTTACTGGTTAGAGGTAACAGACAAGCTAGATAGCATTGAAATGTTTTTAGTGAAAGAAGATGGCTCCTATCGTGTTCAAAAAAGAGGGATTTCAAATATTGACGAACAAAACATTCATTATCGTTCTAATTTATTTCAATTCCATGACCCATCCGTCAAAGAAATTTATATAAAATTAGATGGCGAATTACCATTAAATTCAATTTCTTATCTTTTCACAACGGATGGCTTTATCAATAAGATTATTGACTACAAATATTTAACAGGGATTTTTTATGGGTTCTTGTCTGCACTTTTAATTTACAATTTATTTTTATTTTTTTCGTTGAAAGATAAGGCTTACTTTTACTATGTTTTGTATATGTTTAGTTTTATTCTCTATCAAGCTACTTTGAATTCTTTAGATATTGAATTAGTAGGTCAACATTTGCCTAAATGGTTATTTCTAAAATCTGCAGCGATAAGTGGAAATATATTACTTATATGTATGATTCTATTTAGCAAAGAGTTTCTTGAATTAAAAAAATACTTACCCCGCTTCTACAAAATCGGGAATTTTCTATTATTAATCACTTTACTTTCTTTAATTGCTTCATTCTTTGTCCCTGATGTTGCGATTGCAAATAATTTAACAATCATTCTTTCTGTAGTTGTCTTTATTTTTCTTTGGCTATCGGGAATATTTGTGTTGTTAAAAGGGCAGAAAATGGCTAGATTTTATATGGTAGGTTGGACTGTTCTGCTTGGTTCCATCATAGTACAAGCATTGGCTTTTTTAAGTATTATTCCATTCCATCCAGTTATATTTGAGGATATTCCTGCAATTGGTGCTATTTTTGAATCAATATTTTTATCATTAGCATTAGGCGATAAAATCAATATCATAAAAAAAGAGCATCAGGAAATGCAACAAACGCTCAATGAAACGCTTGAACATAAAGTAAAAGAACGAACACAAGAGCTAGAAAGAGCAAAACTTGAGCTTGAAAAATTAGCAAATACAGATCGCCTTACTCAAATTCCAAATCGTGTAAGGTTAGACGATGTGTTAGAAGAGGCTATTGAACAAGCCCAACATCATGAGGCTCCATTCGCTATTATTCTATTAGATATTGATTTTTTTAAAGAAGTCAATGATGAGTTCGGCCATCAAGTAGGCGACTTAGTTTTAATGAATGTAGCAGAAATATTACAAAATACGATTCGAGAGCAAGATACAGTTGGTAGATGGGGTGGCGAGGAATTTTTAGTTATTTGCCCACAAACTAAACTAGATGGTGCTATTAAGCTTTCTGAAAAGCTTCGACAACAATTAGAAAATCATCAATTCCCTATTGTGCAGCGAAAAACTAGTAGCTTTGGGGTAACTAGCTATGTAGATGGTGATACACGAAATACATTATTATCAAGATGTGATAAAGCGTTATATCAAGCAAAAGAACGAGGCAGAAACTGTGTTGAATTTTTAATAGATGATGTCCATGTCTCCTCTTCGTTATAAAAAACAAAAGAAGCGTCGATGACAATTTCTTGTCTTGACGCCTCTTTTTCAATTATTCGATTACGTTAGATAAGTATTTGCGGATGTATGAAGGTTTAACATCTTGAGGAATTGGATTTTGATAAATCTCATTTCCTAAACGTTCTTTAAGCTCTTGCTTTGCTTGTTCAATTAATTCCGATTGCGCCAGCATCGCAGCAGCAATGGCAGCCATAACTTTCCCAGCATGAGCATGGGCTACACCCTTCTCATTCCTTGAAGTGGGAGTCTTCTGTCGGGTAACCATAAATATTACTATCCGGCAATACCTATTTATATTTCCCTAGTTTCTTCCCTTAGCCATACTCGCTCTTCTTCATTTAAATAAGGAGATAGCTTTGTGTATACTTCTTGATGATAATTGTTTAACCATTGCTTTTCACTCTCTGTTAACATATCTTTATCAATACCGTCTAAATCAATAGGGCAATACGTGATTGCTTCAAACTTCATAAATTGACCAAACTCTGTTTTCTCGTCTTCAACTACTAACATCATATTTTCAATTCTAATTCCATATTTACCTTCAAGATATATTCCCGGTTCATTCGTAATAATCATGCCTTTTTCTAATATAACATCATTATTATTATTTCTTATGCTTTGTGGTCCTTCATGAACATTCAAGAAAAAACCTACTCCATGTCCTGTCCCGCATTTATAGTCCAAACCATACTGCCAAATGGGTTGTCTTGCTAAAACATCTAAGTTAGAACCTGTTGCTCCATATAAGTATTTTACTGCGCTTAATGCAATAAATCCTTTTAACACCAAAGTAAAATCTCTTTTTTGTTCATCGGTAAGTTTTCCTAAAACAATCGTTCGTGTAATATCTGTTGTTCCATCATAATACTGTCCGCCTGAATCAATTAAAAAAAGACCTTCATTCTTAAGAGTATATTGCGTTTCATTATTGGCTTTATAATGCATCATCGCAGCATGTTCTTTATAACCTGCTATCGTATCAAAGCTAGGTCCAAAATATCCTTCCTGCCCCATTCTGAAATCTTCTAATCTTTCTTCTGCAGTAATCTCTGTAATTACTTCTTTATCTACAAAGTTTTTTAGCCATTTTATAAATTTCACCATGGCTAAACCATCTTTTATTTCACACCATTTTAAATTTTTTATCTCAACTTCATTTTTAATGGCTTTTAAATTAGTTGTGATGTCAGGACTTTCAATTTTCTTTGTATTACTGTTAATGGCATTATATAATGTGATATTTGTTTTATTCGAATCTAAAATAATGGCATCTCCACTTGAAAGATTCCCCAAGAATGTTTGTATTTCATGATTCGCTTTTAGCTCGATTCCTTCAGCCTCTAGTTCTAATTTAACCAAAGAGGGAACCTTGCAAGAATCAATAAATAAATAACATTTATGTTCTGCTACGATTACATTAGCTATTGCAACTGGATTGTTAGGCACATCGGACCCTCTTATATTCAATAGCCATGCAATGTCATCAAGAGCAGTGAAAATATAATAATTTGCTCCTTTATTTTTCATTTCTTCTCTTACTTCATTTAATTTTTCTACTCGTGACTTGCCTGCATATTTTACGTCATGTGTAAAAATTGGTCCTTTAGGAACCTCTGGTCTATCTTCCCAAAGACCACCAATTAAATCTTGATTCATATTTAATACGATTCTCTTTGCCTCTAGATCTTTTTCCATCTTTTTAACCAGTTTAATTGAAAAAACATTTCCATCAAAGCCCACAATGCTACCTTCTTTAAGAACATCTGCTAGCCATTCTGTATAAAATGGTACTCCTGGATCCATCATTCTAAATAATCTGATTCCTGAGCCCTCAAGCTGCTTTTCAGCTTGAATATAGTATCTACCATCTGTCCATAATCCAGCATCATCTAATGTAATAACTACAGTACCTGCAGATCCTGTAAATCCTGATATCCATTGTCTACATTTCCAATGTTCCGCTACATATTCACTCTGATGTGCATCAAAACTAGGAATGATATAAGCATCCATTTGATTTTCTTTCATTAGCTGTCTTAACTTTTCGACCCTATCCTTGATATTCATTAACAATACCTCCGTTTTCTTTAAGACAAAATTCCTTACTTTCACGACCATACTACCATGTAGCTAGTATTATACTAATTATTACAGCTGTAAACTTTGTTATTATCAATCACGCCTTGGCGTAATTGCGTCCGGATTTTAAATTGTGCTTAGTCCTGCAGATTTTTTGTGCGAAAGCGCAGTGAGCGACAGCAACAACGTGTTCTTGTCTGTGCGAAAGCGTAGCGACAGCAACAACGTGAGGGCCGATACGACGTCGGTCATTTCGGTATAGTATTAAACCCACTATTATAGAAAAATAGGCCGTATTAACAGCCATGATCTTGATCTTTTTGTTTGTATAATTAGCCCAATTGTAGGCAATATTTGAGCCCATATGAACACTGTCATCAGGATACACTTCATGACTCTTTCCATTTATGTAAACTGTTAATATTCCCTCTAAAACATAAATGAACTCTTCTTCCTCATGCTTATAGGAAAATATTTCTTCATCTTTCTTTTGAGGAAGAATTTCTATAAGCCTTGGAACAAGTTGTTTATTTTCCAAATTTGTACTTAAACTATATTTAACAAAACCACCTT
Source organism: Lysinibacillus sp. NPDC094403 (assembly GCF_050278745.1). Classification (NCBI taxonomy): domain Bacteria; kingdom Bacillati; phylum Bacillota; class Bacilli; order Caryophanales; family Bacillaceae; genus Lysinibacillus; species Lysinibacillus sp. NPDC094403. The sequence goes on from NZ_JBNNTL010000004.1 coordinate 108,857, forward strand.
CTACTGAATCCATTATCTCATGTTCATAACTTCTTAAAACTATATCTTTCCTTTAATGTGGATAATCAATAAAATGTGTAAAATGTACTTTCAAAATATCAGCTAGTTTTTCAAGTGAATCAACTGCTATGGTTGTAAGCCCCCCTTTCTAATTGAGAACAGAAATCCAGCAGATAGATCGCTTTTTTCACTTAACTCTTTCAAAGTAATTCCTATTCAGTTCTCATTTTCTTTATTTCCATTCCAATATTCATCATTCCCCCTGATTTCATATTCGTGAATAATATAATATGTATCAATTCAATATTCAATGTATTATGAAATAATTTAATAAATATAAAATTCGTTTAATTAACGTTCTATTGTATGAACAATGGGTAGCCAGCAAAAAAATCCCTTTTAGCTAACTACTAAAAGGGATTCCATCTATTTATGCCAATTATTAAGTTCCTTTAACAACTCCGGTAGCTGCAATTTCTTTACATCAATCGGTGGTAAAGCCTTGATAAACTCCTTACCGTACGACTTTGTTGAAATGCGGCGGTCCAAAACAATGAAGGCTCCTTTATCCTGTGATGAACGGATTAAACGACCAAAGCCTTGTTTAAAACGCATGATGGCTTCTGGTAGCGATAACTCATTGAAGGAATTACGACCTTGTGCGGTAATATGTTTTGCTCTCGCCTTAAATACAGGTTCTTCTGGCGAGGAGAACGGCAGGCGCACAACAATAACCGATGCAAGTGCGTCTCCTGGAACGTCCACACCTTCCCAAAAGCTATTTGTACCAAAGAGGACGGAGTGGCTAAACTTTTGGAATGATTTCAGAATACGCATACGGCTACCACCAGTTACACCTTGTGCGAAGAGCATATAGTCATCAAGGAGTTCACTATCTTGAATAAGGTCCACAGTTTTTCGAAGCATATCCTGTGAGGTAAATAGGACAAAACAACGTCCCTCTGTCATTCGGACTGTACGTGTAATGGCTTGGGCGACCGCTTCAATATATTCATCCTGTGACACATGTTGAATATCAGGCATATCTGTGACAATAAATGCCTTCGCCCCTGCATAATAGGATGGTGGCGCTTGTAGCTTTATTACTTGCACACTATCAGAAATACCGAGTTGACGCGTCACAAAACGCTCATTACCTGGCACAGTTAAAGTACCTGAAGTCCACACAATACTTGCCTGTTTACGAAGCGGTGCAAGTACTTTTTCAATTATAGGTGTGACATTAACAGGCTTTTTAAAGACATGTAAGCTTCCTGGAACGCTCCGTAAATCGAATTCTAACCACACTGAATTATCAACCTGTGGGGATAGGAAAATTTCCTCCCATTCCGCAATTTTTACCTTTAATTCACGGATCCAATAATGCCATTCCGATAAAATATAGAGCTCATTTTTATCTAATTGCTCAATATTATTTTCAAAGACATGCCCTACTTCTGTCGCAAGATCAAGCCACTGCTGTGTGAGCTTACTCACTTGTAAAAGCGGTTCTTTTGCTAGCGATACATCTTCTAAAAACAAAGTGCATTTGCTACTAGCTTGTTTACCTTTGATTTGTTGCTGCATTTTTTGAACAGCTCGTTGAATAGTTTCATCGAATGTGCGTTGCAGGCGTATAAATTGTGCATCTAATCGTTGCAAACTTTGCATAGGAACACGTTGTTTTTTCTTAGCTGCCTGACAAAATTGCTGGAACAAAGCAGTTTCCTCCATCGTTCCTACTTGACCAAAAATGTACTTCCACTGCGTATAGGAGAAGACAATTTCGTCCTGCTGCATGGCAGACTGTATAAATTGATGTGCTTCGTCAATGATCCATCCGTCAATTTCTGTAAAAATCGGAGTTTGACGGACTAAATCACTGAGTACCATAGAATGATTCGTTACAATACAATCGGCAAACTCACTATTTTTTAACGCTTGCTCATAGAAATCAATGCCCTTTGAAGGTTTTTCATCAGGAATTTTCCGGATTTTCTCTAAAAATAGTTGTCCACCACCAGATACATTGAGCTCACTTAACACACCTGTTTCTGTTTTGGTCAGCCAGACAAGAATTTGTAAAATCGTAAAGGTATCATCATAAGATTCATCAGCATAAGCCATACATTGCTCAAAGCGTGCCACGTCAATATAATGCTGCATGCCCTTTAGAACAGCAATATTTACTTTAGTGCCAAGGATTTTTTCAATCTTTGGTAACTCTTCCTCAACAAGCTGCTCCTGCAAATGTGATGTATATGTGCTAATCGCAATTTTTTTATCGACTGATCGAGCATACAAAATCGCAGGAAGTAGATAGCCCGCTGTTTTACCAATCCCTGTTGAGGCCTCTATAACGCACTCTCTTTTGTCATTTAGTGCTTGCCAAATAGTGTCCATCATCTCGAATTGCGCTGGTCGTTGCTCAAAATTCAACATGGCCTTTGCCATTAAAGATGTTTTATCAGCTGCTGTTTGTGGATATGATACAATCTCCGTATTATTTGTATGCTTTTTCCGTCCATCACAAATAGCCAAATTGCGGTAGTAGGAGACATTTTCATTAGCAGTTACGTGCTGTCGTTTAATTTGAAGAGCCTCGAAGAAAAGCTGAGATAAATTTGATTTCAATCTGAATGAACGTTTATGCATTTGTTCAAGGGTTAGCTGAGGAAGACTGAGTAACTCCTTCCAGCAACGTTTAAAAAGCTCAGCTGTTGCACGCGCATCGTCATCTGCTCGGTGTGCATTTGTTAGCTCTATATTTAAATCTGCTGCTAAATCACCTAGCTTAAAGCTTAGCGACATCGGGAACAATATTTTGGCAAGCTCAACCGTGTCCATCTTTTTACCCTGCCATTTCGGTAAGCCCGCGCGCTTGAACTCTGCTTGTAAAAAAGATAAGTCAAAATCCGCATTATGCGCGACAAACACACAATCAGCAAGCAGTTCATATATGTAGTCGGCATGTGCCTCAAACGGCAAGGCATCCTTTACATCCTCATCCGTAATATGCGTTAAATCCTGAATGAAAGTTGGAATAGCTTTACCTGGATAAATAAACTTCGTAAAGGTACGCTCAATTTTCCAATCTTCCATAATTACAATTGCTATTTGAATCATTCGGTCCCCATTTGCCGGTGAATGACCAGTCGTCTCTAAATCAACAATTGCATACTTTTGACTTTCCATCATACATCTCAACTCACAGTTCACATTAGATAGATGAATTTTATCATATATTTGGCTCAGCGGCATCCCTCTGCCCTTTTAGATAGTACACAAAAAGAAGAGACCGGGACGAAACTACTCATAACTTTAATAAGCTTGAGCAATCAATTTCAGAAATCTTTTTTCAGAGTTTTATTGGTGAGTTTATTACCTTTATCAGCGATCTTTGGAGGTTTATCAGCGATTGTTGAAGGTTTATCAGCGATTTCGCTATTTTATCAGCGATTGTTGAAGGTTTATCAGCGATTGCCCTTGGTTTATCTCGTTTCACCAATAATTATTTACTAAAACATAGAAGAGACCAGGACAACACTAGTCATAACTTTAAAAAGCGCGAGCAATCAATTTTTAGAAACGTTGATTTCTCGCGCTTTTCTGATGTGAAATTTTTCAATTTTACGTTAAATATATACTTATGTCTCAGCCAATTACATCACTGTTGCTTCTGGCTCATACGATATCATTTCATTAATTGTATTGCCCTCGCCCATAATGGCTACTGTTGGCTTATGATCTTTCGCCTCTGCATTATCTACATACACATAAGAAATAATAATCACAATATCTCCACGTTGTACTAGACGTGCTGCTGCACCGTTCACACAAATAACGCCTGATCCACGTTCTCCCGCAATAATATAAGTTTCAAAGCGTGCGCCATTGTTGTTATTGACGATGTGCACCTTTTCGTTTGGTAGCATCCCTACCGCATCTAAAATATCCTCATCAATCGTAATAGATCCAACATAGTTTAAATCTGCTTGTGTCACTGTAGCACGGTGGATTTTACTGTTCATCATCATTCGTAACATTTTACAATCCTTCTTTCACATTAAAGATACAATTATCAATTAAACGAGTTTTACCAATATAGACGGCTACTGCTAAAAGCACTTGCTCAGTTTCAGCAGTTGCTGGTGTTAAATCTGGATACGCTAATAGCTCAATATAGTCTATGTGGCCATGTGTACGTGCTGCAATGTGCACCTTTGCTTTAGCAAGTGCATTCGCTACATCACCATTCGCTAAAAAGCTTTCACGAGCAAGCTGTAGCGCTTCATTAATCGCTGGTGCCTCAAGACGCTCCGCTTCACTTAAATAGACATTACGAGAGGATTTCGCTAAGCCGTCCTCCTCCCGTACAATGGGTACTACTCGCATTTCCAACGGGAAATTAAAATCGCGTACCATCGTAGCAATAATAGCAACCTGCTGTGCATCTTTTTGTCCGAAATAAGCTCGTGTAGGCTGTGCTAAGTGAAATAATTTAGATACGACCTGTAAAACACCATCAAAATGTCCTGGACGGCTCGCCCCACAAAGAATTGTTGCCTGTTCACCTGCATGAATACGAATACCACCGTCATGCGGATACATTTCTTCAACACTTGGTGCAAAAACAATATCTACACCAGCAGACTCTGCCAAAGCTGTATCGCGTGGCAAATCACGCGGATAGCTTTCAAAGTCTTCGTTTGGCCCAAATTGCGTTGGGTTTACAAATATACTCATAACGACTAAATCATTTTCAGCACGAGCTGTTTTTGCTAGCGTTAAATGGCCCTCATGTAAATAACCCATTGTTGGAACGAGTCCAATTGTTTTTTGAGCTTGCTTAGCTGCTTGGATTTCTACGGTTAGTGCCTGGATAGTAGTTACAACTTTCATTACTTTACGCCCCCATATAGCTGATCCAATGCTTCCTCTTTCATCGTGAAGAAATGCTTCGGTGCAGGGAATGTACCCGCCTTTACCGCTTCCACGTAACCAGCAATTCCACGGCTTGCTTCTTGTCCCATATTAGCAAACTGTTCCACAAATTTTGGTACATGATGTGAACCGTAGCTTAACATGTCATGATAAACCAAAACTTGTCCATCAGCCTCTACTCCAGCTCCAATACCAATCGTTGGAATGATAAGATTAGCAGATACCATTTCTGTTAACTGATGTGGAATACATTCTAAAACAACTGCACAAGCACCCGCCTCCTGGCATTGTTTCGCATCTTCGATAAGTTTCGTTGCCTGCTCAGCTGTTTTGCCCTGTACTTTGTAACCACCAAGCACACCTGCCGATTGTGGTAATAAACCTAAATGTGCTACCACCGGAATGCCTGCCGACGTTAATTTACGAATTACTGGAATAACATCTCCTGCACCCTCTACCTTAAGTGCATCAGCTCTCGTCTCCTGCATCATGAATACTGCCGTTTTCAACGTTTCGTTTACATCGCCGTGGTACGAACCAAATGGCATATCCACAACAACAAACGTATCCTTTGCCCCGCGGCGCACTGCTTTTGCATGATGAACCATATCGGCTACTGTTACTGGCATTGTAGAATCATAGCCTAGTACTACCATACCTAGTGAATCTCCCACTAGAATCATATCGACGCCTGCTTCCTCGGCAAATTTTGCAGCAGGATAATCATACGCAGTAAGCATAACGATTTTCTCACCTGCTGCCTTCATCTTTACAAAATCTGAAGTCGTTTTCATCATGTAGTCCTCCTTTTTTAAGGGAAGAAAACAGAAAAACCCCTCTGTTCCTAAAATGGACAGAAGGGTAGTGTTTCGTTCGTTATCAAAAATCACCTCTTATTCATGAATAGAGGCCATAACTTAAATAAAGGAATTGTAATCTCTTTAAGAGAATTGCCCATTCCATTGATCAAGTTATATTTTTGAACGCTTGTTTTCTTCCGTCCCTGTCATTAAAAGATCAAGGCAGATATTTATTGTAAATAGGTCTTACATTTTGAAGGTGCCGTTCACAAGGATACTGCCCTTCGCACATACTATAACAGATTCCACTTGTAATCTTCAAATATTATTTTCTAATAATTACGGTTAATATATATTACTAAATTCAAATCATCCGTTTCTGAAAGATTGATTTTCGATAAACTTCAAACATTGTAAATAGGAACAGGGCAAATAATAATATTAATAAACCTGACGATACATTTGTCACTGGTACAAAAACATCCCAAAATGAATTGGTGAAAGCGTGGAAAATAATACAGAGAAAAATACTTTTAGTGGATTGGTAAATGATCGTCAATAAAAAGGATAACGCTAAAGTTATTAAAGAAAACCATAGGAAGTTCATGTTTATTTGATTTGATCCAATGACAAACCATAATGGCAGATGCCAGACTGCCCAAATAACGCCCACAATCATTGTGCTCGTGAAGGGAGACCATCTTTTTTGTAATGTAGGCTGTAAAAAACCACGCCAACCGATTTCTTCCACCCCTCCTCCAATAATCATGATTGGCAATTCAAGTAACGCCAGATACATTGGATTCTCCATAGTTGCTCCGCCCCAAAGCGTTGGTAAAAAAAAGCCGCAAATGCCAATCCGATTACAAAAATATACCAAGATACAGGATGCTTAGGATTTTTTACATTATGGATAAATGATTTGAACTCTTCTTTAGTCGAATATTTCTTTTTCAACCAAATCTCACAAATTGCAGGAGTAATTCCGCCGAGAATAAACAATAGCATATATATTGCATTGCCAAACTTCAGTAAATTCAGCTGTGTTAATAAGGCTAAACTGCCCCATATTATCCAAGACGTTGCAAAGGTATAAAATAGAAATCTTCTTATCTCTAATCCCAACTTTAATCCTCTCCTTCTTTCGTACCCAATAGTAATAATACGGATTTGCAAAGTGTATTCATCAAACGAACCTCATCAAACTGCACTCGATCATTTGAGAACACCCCGTAACATTTTTGCAAGACAACGTCTCTCACAATGCCATCAATGGACGTCATTATAAAAGTAGATAGATCCTCTATCGAAACCTCAGGCTGAAAACATCCTGAAGAAATACCCTTATGGATTGAATGAAAAATTTGTTGCATAAAATATTGCCCACTTTCATTCTCATAAATATTCGATAAAATTTTCTTTTCTCTATCTGGATTGTTAGCAAATAAAATCGTAAGCTCAAATTGGATTTTGCCAACTGTTGATACGTTTTCCTTCATGTACTCTCCAAGAAAATTAAATAATTTAATGATTGTTTTTTCGGGAGAATTACTCGTATTCTTAATTTCATCGATAATATGTTTATAGTCTGCATTTACATTTACTTGATTAATAACCTCAATGAGTATTTCATCCAAGTCTGAATAATAACGATAAATACCACCTTGACTTATCCCTGACGCTTTAATAATATCTCTCATCGTAATGTCATAGAGCGGCTTTACCTTACATACTGCTATGGCTGCTTCTAAAATACTGTTTTTCTTTTCCTGCACATATTCATGGCTTACCTTTGGCATTATCTCTACCTCCAAACATTTAAAATGACACTATTGTCATTTTTATCGTATTCAAAATCCCTTTTATTGTCAATAAAAAAATGATACTACTATCACTTTTATTTCCGTACAAATATTTTTAATAAAATTTGACAATTGATAATATATGTAATATACTTCCACCATACTATACGACATATAATATAAATCTCTGTATAGGTATTACATTGTGAGGTGAGAAAAGATGACATTTCAGCTTGGATCAGCTTTACTTGACGCTTGTGTACTCGCCATCGTCGATAAAGAAGATGCTTATGGCTACTCTTTAACACAGCAAATACAATCTGTAATGGATATATCAGAATCTACTCTGTATCCAGTATTGCGTCGTTTACAAAAAGCAAATTGCTTAACAACCTACGATCAGCCCTACCAAGGTAGAAATAGACGCTATTACCAAATTACCGAGCAAGGTCGAGTACGGTTACTGGAGCTATTAAAAGAATGGAAAAAATATAAAGAAAAAGTTGATTGTGTACTTTTAGGAGGGAAATATGATGAATAGAGCAAGCTATTTGAAAAAGCTACGGGGGAAATTACAACGTCTTCCAGCGCATGAGATTGATGCTGCGCTTGCCTATTATGAGGAATATTTCGATGAAGCAGGAGAGGAAAACGAACAGCATGTCATTCAACAGCTAGGCTCTCCTTCTCATGTTGCATCACAAATAATGGCTGACTATGCATTAAAGGATTTAGAAGCAACCTCAACTTCGACTAAGAAAAATGTTTCTGCGATTTGGCTTATCATTCTAGCAATAGTATCTGCCCCACTTTCATTACCGTTACTCGTAGTTGCAATAGCACTTATTTTTTCATTTGGAGCAGTTATATTCAGCGTTATCATTGCGATTATAGCAACTGTATGTAGTATCTTTTTCGCTGGAATCGTTGCACTTATTTCAGGCTTCTTCATTTTAACTAAAGACTGGCCGACAGCGTTACTCTTTATGGGTATTGGCTTTATTGTAACAGGTCTGGGCATCCTGATTTTCCCGATTGTTGGTCGTTTGATCAAAAAAATCGTTGTTGTATGTGTTGAAGCATTAGGTAAACTATTCCATAAAATAACGAAGAAACGGAAGGAGGGATACTAATGACGTCTCGACATACCCATATTGCCATTACTATGATTGCTTTTGGCATACTGTTAGCTCTTGTTGGTTATTTCTCTGGTGGGAAATGGAGTTTTGTGTTAAATGATGAAGGCATCCAATTACCAGAGAATAATAAACTAGTAAACAATTCCTATAAACTAGACGATTTCACTAACCTCAATGTTATCAATCACTATGGAGATGTTGAAATTATTGCTAGTGATCATTATGCATTAGATACAAATGTAGTTAATAATGATGATGTGACGTACAGTATTAAAGATAATACATTAACTGTTGAAACAAAGGGTAGGAAGAAGAATGGCTTAGAATTCGGATTTGGTAACTTCAGAACTCCTTCCATCAAAATCTATGTTCCTTCAGATGTAAAATTGAAAACCGTTGTCCTTAATAGTAATTTTGGAGATACAACGATTCGTGGTTTGAAATATCAAGAGTTAAATCTAATTGAAGATTTTGGAGATATTATTTTTAAAGACACTACTGGTGATAAAACAGAGATTACACAATCATTTGGTGATATGAAGCTACAACAATTTTCAAGTAATGGCTTCGTTGCCGAAAGTGAGCATGGTGATATTAACATCGATGGAACATTAAATGGTCAATCCACTATTACGTCTAACTTTGGGGATGCTACACTTCACTTACAAAATAAAAGAAGTGAGCTTGGCTATGAATTACAAACTGATTTCGGGGATCTTACAGTTGATAAGAAGGATCAAAACAGCAAGGTATCGCAATCTTATAATGGTGATAACCAGCTAAAAGCAACACTTTCATATGGTGACTTACAGATAACGTTGAAATAAAGTGAGCATCTCCAATTTAGATGATAGAAGCAGTTATTCGCCTGTTGTGCACTCTTTTGCGCCACTAGAAACACTTACTTCGCAAATAGAGAATCTAAATTACATTGAACACACAAAAAAGCTGCAAGTTTCATATGATTCTTGCAGCCTTTTAGTTATAAAATTTTTATATCTCCAGCATAAATTGTTCGGACTGTACCATTATCCTCTGTTAGCTGTAGTACACCTTCATCCGTAATCCCACTGGCAATGCCTTCAAAGCGCTCGCGTAGAGTTGTTACTTCAATACGTTGTCCAATAGTACATGACATTTGTTCCCAGAGCTTTTTAATGCTAGTAAAGCCCTCATCCACGTATAATTCCGTGAATTGTTCTAAATATTGTAAAATAGATGCGACAAGAGCCGCACGATTAATCTCCTCACCCGCTTCTAAACGTAAAGATGTAGCAATATCAGCAATTTCTGGGGAGAAATCCGATTCGACTTGATTTGCATTTATACCTATGCCTACTAGCAGTGCTTGTACACGGTCTGCCTCAGCCTGCATTTCTGTTAATATTCCTGTACATTTTTTACCGTTAATGAGCAAATCATTTGGCCATTTAATGGCTGGTTCGATCTGTTTATATAATGTTTTAATAGCCATCGTAACTGCAACTGCTGCGACAAGCGTATACGATGAAGCTTGCTGAGGAGTAACATCCGGTCTCACAATAATGGTCATCCAAATACCTGTGCCATTTGCAGATTCCCATGGACGGGCCATTCGACCACGACCGGCTGTTTGTTCCTCCCCGATGATAATAGTGCCATGTGGAGCGCCTTCCTGTGCAAGCTTATGGGCGATTGTTTGTGTTGAATCTACAACATCAAAATAATGAATTTCACGTCCAAAACGTTCCGTATTTAAAAATAGTTCAACTTGTGTTGGACTTAAGCTATTTGGCACACCAGTCAGTACATAGCCCTTTTTCTTTACGGTTTCAAATGTATAGCCTTCCTCCTGTAGCGACTGCATATGTTTCCAGATAGCTGTACGTGATACTCCAAGGGAATCTGCTAGCTCCTGACCTGAAACCGCTTCACCATTAGCAGCTAATATTCTTTTTAAAATTTCATCCTTCATAGAAATACTCATGCTAATCAATCCTTTATTAAACTCTGCTATAAATTTTTTTATTTACTTGCAAAATATTGATTCAATTGTATTTATCATACTGTAAATTATGACAATTGACCACAATCTATCATCAAATATCTTTTAGCTACTAGTTATTCGTTGTTAACTATTTTGCTTCGGTTCGTTGGATCGCCGTCATAAAGTAGGGTTGATTTCCGTTCCGGCTGGGCGCTTTTATCGCTGCCGCTTCGCTTTCGCACAGAGCATAGCTTCTTGGAGTCGCCCAGCCTCCACTACAATCAACTTATACACATGGTACACCTCTAGCTTTTGGTGATAAGAAAAAAATATTATAGAACCAAAAACTAGAACTTAAACTAATAAGGAGCCGTCTCATTTATGTTTTGAGACCGGCTCCTTGTTTAAAAATCGTCATTCTTTTTTAAAATAATCGTGTTCTATCCAATTCTTAATCTGTTGTCGGTCATTTTGAAGCTCGCCATTCACAATTGCTTCAAGCATCGCCTGCAACGCTTCTTTTACCCATGGTCCACCCTTTTTTCCAGACCATTTTAATAAGTCCGTACCGTTTACAATAAGCTCCTGTTTATGTTTTATGGGAAGTTTTGACTGTATTTCATGAATACTTTGCTGTGGCATTTGAACGTCAAGCTGTCTCAGCTCCGCAAAATAACAAGCTGCCTCGAGTTCCTGTTGTGTATACAAAAAGTAATCCATGTTTGTCCAGCCATTTTGGAAAGCTGTAAAAGCTGCTACTACAGCTTTTACAAATGCCATCTCCTTATTCGATAAACGATAGCTTCCTAGCACTTCTCTCCAATGATCCCCCTGCAACACTGCAAAATATGCCCAGCCTAATAGCTTGTCCTGCGTGTTAAATTCATACCAGTCATTAGATTGAAAAGTACCATTCAAATAATTCACTAAGCTACTTTCCTCAAGCTTTCTTATACCATTAAAAACATCTTTCCCTACCCATAACTTATCGAGCTCTGCCTTTATGCGCTCCTTCGCAATCCAAGAAATACTATCAGCCTTGTCCTGCATTGCTTTCAAGGTTTCTGATTCAATTAGAAAACCAAGCTGTGCAGAAAAACGCACAGCTCGTAGCATTCGTAATGCATCTTCTGAAAAGCGTTTCTGTGCGTCACCAACAGCTCGAATGACACCAGCATCAATATCTTGGCGTCCTCCGTAAAAATCAACAAAAGACTCATCACGACGCATCGCTATGGCATTCATCGTAAAGTCTCGGCGCTGTAAATCTTCTTTTAACGAACGTACAAAATGCACTTCCTCGGGTCTACGGTGATCCGTATATTCTCCATCTGTGCGATATGTCGTTACCTCCACCGATCCAGCTGGCATGATAACAAGTACCGTCCCATGCTGAATCCCTATATCAACAGTGTGATTAAAGACAGACTTTACTTCGTCTGGCATGGCATTTGTTGCAACATCTACATCGTGAGCAGGACGGCCGAGTATGGCATCTCGTACCGCACCACCGACTATTACTGCTTCAAAGCCTGCTTTTTCTAGTTGTTCAATAACTGAATAGGCTGCTTGCCATTCTTTATTGTTTTGCATGATTTCTTTCAGCAACCTTTTCATACAATTTTTCATATTGTTCTACAATTTTAGATGAATGGAATTTTTCATCAACAGCACGGATAGCTGCTTCGCGGAAGCGTTGTAATTTCTCTTCATCATTCAATAGGTCCACGGCATATTCTGCTACTGCGTCCGTATCACCTAATTCTACTATATAGCCATCTACACCATGCTCAATGACTTCTGGAATACCACCTACAGCTGATCCAATACAAGGTACACCACAAGCCATTGCTTCAAGTAAAACTAGCCCGAATGATTCCTGCTGTGATAGTAATAATTTAAGGTCACTTATCGCATACAATTCAGCCAAATTTTCTTGTTTGCCTAAAAACAGAACATCCTTCATATAAGGACTTTCTTTTACTTGATCCATTACACGATGCTTTTCTGGGCCATCTCCTACAAGTAACAGCTTTGCCTTCATGTTTGCACGAATCTTCATAAAAGCGTCTATAATATGCGGGAGATTTTTAATTTTACGGAAGTTAGATACGTGAATAATAACTTTTTCATCTTCTTGAATGCCAAATTGTTCCTTTAAAATTCCTGGATTGCGCGGGAAGTATTCACGTTCATCAACAAAGTTGTAAATCGTGTTAATAGGCTTTACTGTATCAATGAGCTCATAGGTTTGTTGCTTTAATGCCTCTGACACTGTCGTAACGATATCAGATTTGTCAATGCCATACTTAATTGCCTGTGAAAGAGTAGAATCCTGCCCAAGCACCGAAATATCTGTACCATGTAACGTTGTGACAATTCCAATGTCACGACCACTCATTTCACGTGCTAAAACAGCACAGACAGCATGTGGGATTGCATAATGCACATGAAGCACATCTAGTTCTTCATCCTTAATCACGTCCGCCATTTTACTCGCTAATGCTATATCATATGGCGAATATTGAAATACTGAATAATTGTTAACTTCTACTTCATGGAAAAAGACGGTTGGATAAATTTTATTCAATCGAAATGGTACGCTTGAGGTGATGAAATGAATTTCGTGTCCTCTCTCTGCAAGCATTTTTCCTAATTCTGTTGCAATAACACCAGAGCCTCCAACGGTTGGATAACAGGTAATGCCAATTTTTAGCTTTTTCATTCGATTATCATCCTTTCTAAATCACGTCTTTTTTTATTTTCGTCTTTCTTGAATCAGTCTCCAATCCACAAAGCCTTCTTGTAGGCCTTTCAGTAGTATTTCTGCAGTTCCCATATTTGTGGCTAGTGGCACTTGGTAAACATCACAAAGACGAATAAGTGCAGAAACATCCGGCTCATGTGGTTGTGCTGTTAAAGGATCACGGAAAAAAATGATCATGTCCATATCATTATTGGCAATCATTGCGCCAATTTGTTGGTCGCCACCGAGTGGTCCTGAACGAAAACGTGTTACCTCTAAGCCTGTAGCTTCAATAACACGCTGTCCTGTTGTACCTGTAGCAAACAACATATGTTCATTTAAAATATCTCGGTAAGCAATAGCAAACTGTACTAAATTATCTTTTTTGCGATCATGTGCAATTAATGCGATTTTCATTAAGCTTCCATCCCAATCTTTAGATGATGTTTTCTAAACCATATACAAGTTGATCCATTTTCATAACCTCTTCTACGCAGAATGCTACTCCTGACATAAAAGAATTACGATTTAAAGAATCATGACGAATTGTTAATAGCTGCCCATCTCCACCAAATAAAACTTGCTGGTGTGCCACTAAACCTGGTAAACGAACAGAGTGAATACGCATGCCATCAAATTCTGCCCCTCTTGCACCCTCAAGTGTTTCTTTTTCTTCTGGATGTCCTTGCATTTTTTGTGCTCTCACCTCTTGAATCAATTGTGCCGTTTTAACAGCTGTTCCAGATGGAGCATCTAGTTTTTGATCGTGGTGCATTTCAATAATTTCAACATCCGGTAAATATTTTGCTGCTTCCTTAGCAAATTTCATCATCAGGATTGCCCCTATCGCAAAGTTTGGAGCAATTATACAGCCTAGCTCTTTTTCTTTTGCAATTGCTGATAATTCCACAAGTTGTGCATCTGTAAAGCCCGTTGTACCAATTACAGGTCTTACATTTAAAGTCAAGGCCTCTTTAGTATGTTTGTATACTGAATGCGGGCTTGTTAAATCCACTAATACGTCTGGTGCAGTTGCCTCTACAAGCTCAGACATATCTGTAAAGATTGGAGCCGTATAACTTGCTGGAAACATTTCCAAATCAGCTAATGTTTTTCCTACTTCCTTATAATCTAGTACAGCTACTAATTCCATTTTGTCATGCTTCATGACGGTATGTACAGCCTCAGCCCCCATTTTTCCTCTAGGTCCTGCTATAGCTACACGAATTGACATTATTCTTCATCCTTTCTAGTCCAGCGACCTTTATCTCTTGTTTCAAATTTATGTATAACTCGTAAAAGTGCTTCATCTAATTTAATGCCCTGAGCATTTGCAAAGCACACTAAAACAAAGAAAAAGTCACCTAATTCTTCTTCAATACTGTTTACTTCCTCTGTACTCTTTTTCTTCTTTTGCCCATAAACGTCCTGCACCTCGCGAGACAATTCACCAAGCTCCTCGGTTAAACGTGCCAGTAACTCGAATGGCGGGAAGTAGCCTTCCTTAAATTGTCCTATATAATCATCCACACGCTGCTGTAAAGCTTGCATTGTCATTTGTTCAGTCATTAAAATCACACTCCTACTTACCATCGTATAAAATTTACACCGGTGTTGTCAAAAACAATAAAATGTCAGATAATAGATAGTATTACTTCATATGTTTGGGACTTCAGGAGGTCATATGCTAAAACAGATCAAAATCCGTAATATCATTGCAATAATGCTCGGAGCTGCAATTTTTAGCTTCGGCTTCGTCCACTTCAACATGCAAAATCAGCTTGGTGAAGGTGGATTAAGTGGGATTACACTCATACTATATTTTACAATAGGCTGGGACCCTGCCTTAATGAATTTACTATTAAATATCCCTATGTTTATTATTGGTTATCGTTTACTCGGGAAAAAATCATTTATTTATACGCTTGTTGGAACTTTATCTGTTTCAGTTTTCCTTAAAGTTTTCCAAAAATATCAATTTACTATTCATTTAGAGGACGATATGTTACTTGTAGCTCTTTTTGCTGGGATTTTTGTTGGACTAGGGCTCGGTATAGTCTTCCGCTTCGGTGGTACAACTGGTGGTGTAGATATTTTAGCTCGCCTTGGGCATAAATATTTTGGCTGGAGTATGGGTAAAACGATGTTTATCTTTGACGCAATTGTCATTATCTTATCATGGCTAACGTTTTTAGATGAACGCTCTATGATGTATACCCTTGTTGCGGTATTTGTTGGCGCACGTGTCATTGATTTTGTTCAAGAAGGAGCATATGCAGCACGCGGAGCACTTATTATATCTGAAAAATCGAGCGCCATTGCTGAGATGATTGCATTACGAATGGAACGCGGCATCACTATACTTGAAGGTCATGGCCATTTTACTAAGCAAAAAAAAGAAGTTATTTATTGTGTTATTGGCAGCAATGAGGTTGTACGCTTAAAATCTATTATTCATGAAGTAGATCCTCACGCTTTCGTATCTATAATAGAAGTACGAGATGTTGCAGGTGAAGGCTTCACACTTGATGACCAAAAACAACCGATCCATTAAATATTATATGGCTTATCACCATAAGTTGTGGATGACATTCGCTAAGACATATTCCTTGTATACAAGTTAATTGAAGTGGAGCTGGGTGACTCCTTGGGAATCAGCGTCACAGATGAGACCCTGGAGAGAGCATGTAGGGGAACGAAGGCGTTAATCACATCCTGTGATTAACGCCTTCGTGACCAACAACGTGTTGCTGCCGCTACGTTTACACTACGCTTTCGCACAAAAAAACATCTGCTGCTGCCGCTTCGTTTACACTGCGCTTTCGCACAAAAAAAACATCTGTTGCTGCCGCTTCGTTTACACTACACCTTCGCACAAAAAACATCTGCTGCTACCGCTTCGTTTACACTACGCTTTCGCACAATAAACATCAATAAAATGCTAACAATCTGATTACTCTCCTCAAATAAAAAATTTGTTGGAGGTGAGCATTTCAGTAAAAACATAGTTTAAGGATTAAAAAACTTGCTATAGTGAAATACCACTACAACAAGTTTTTTCATTAGTCGTCATTTCTCATATTTGTAAAGATTAATACTAAACGTAGTAACTCTAATACAGCAACTGCTGCTGCGGCAACATATGTTAATGCTGCAGCACTTAATACTTTTCGTGCTGGACGCTCTTCTTCATTTGTAATAATTCCTAAAGAATTCATTTGCACTAACGCACGCTTTGAAGCATCGAACTCTACTGGTAACGTTACTAATTGGAAAAGCACACCTGCTGCCAATAATACAATACCTAAAAGTAACATATTCGAACTACTTGCAAAAATACCAATCATTACAAATATCCAAGACATATTAGATGAAATATTTGCAACTGGTACTAGCTTACTACGTAATGTCAGCATTGAATAAGCTTCTTTATGCTGGATAGCATGGCCAACCTCGTGAGCAGCAACTGCCGCACCAGCAATACTCGCCTCGTAGAAATTACTTTCCGATAAAGCAACTGTTTTTGTCGCCGGATTATAGTGATCAGACAACACACCTTGCGTTGGAACAACTCGTACATCATATAAGCCGTTCGCATCTAAAATCGCACGCGCTACCTCTGCACCTGTTTGTCCCTTCATTGTACGTTCATTTGCAAATTTATTATACGTGCCCTTTACTTTCATCTGTGCGTAGAGTGGCAGTAGCATTATTATTGCAAAATAAACAATATACATACTTGTCGACAATTTTCTAACCCCTTTCTACCTCGATACTATAATTCTATAATCAATTACCTAATTCGGCAAATATTTGCGCCACCTAATTGAGAAGATGGCTAAAAAAATAGTTGCAATTGATAACCAAAAAGTAAAATAGCCAATATAGCTTGTATAATCTGCTAAATCTCGATACATCGGCATTTGGCCAAATACATAATCAATCACATCATTATGCAATGTCCATACCGCCGCTACGACAACATGCCAATATGAAAATACATATTTACCGAGATATAGAACTGCTTGGACAGCCATCGCAAAATGCGAGCCCACAAGCATCCAGCCTTGCCAACCAATAGATCCAGTTTCAATCAGCGTCCAAATATTCATAACGTCAGCCCAGATTCCATATTTCACTAGTGTTATAAGTGCTAGCACTTCCATTAGCGGCCATTTTTTTCCCATAATCCATGCTAACAATACAAAGCAAAAGAATAAGCTGGCTGTCGGGCTATCTGGCACAAAAATATAAAAAATTGGCTTCGTGATGGCAAGCTGCCCTCCATACCAATAATATCCATAAATAGTTCCTAATAGATTGATAATAAGTAAAAGTATTAAAAATGATTTATGCGTAAGGAGATACCAGATGTTTGCACGTGTAATTTGCATAATTAAAACTCCTTTATCTTCTGTCTTTACTAAGATGCCTTTTTTAACTGTTATTATGTATAAAATAATCTTTAATTTGCCACATTCTTTCTATTAATGAATATTGGCAATATTTTTTTGCTCATATCCATAACGTGGGGTTGATTTCCGTTTCGACTGGGCGCTTTCCTGGGGCGTCCAGTCGGAACGGAAACAACTTATATATAGCTTACGTTTCAGCCAATGTCATCCTAAACTAACATTTGTTGATGAGCTTTTTTTAACATTCCTCTTAAAAATAGACCACATCAAATGTTAGGGTATTACACACGGTTAGGACTACATAAATTCCGGTGAATTCCCCGCCACTTTCGAATATATTAAATTGTATGTATATCCTAATAAATATTATAGAAGCAAATATATTTTTAGCGGGAACTTTTTTGACGTTGTAACAGTCACATTATTATACTAGAAGAAAAAAAGAGCCAGTTTCCTGACTCTTTTAAACTATACTTATTTATCTTCTTTTAAGCTCGCAATAAATTCAGCTAATTGCTTTGATTCTTCATCTGTACCATTGAATTGTTTAGGTGGCATTTTGCCACGACCATTATGCATAATATCTTCAACTTCTTCAGCTGTTAGTGTATTACCAAGTAATTTTGGAGCAGCTGGGCCACCTTTTAAGTCAGCCGCATGACAGCCGATACAAGTTTTAGCTGAGTCACCTGCTTCACCATTCCAAATTTTATAACCTGGTAGTGATTCATCAATAGTAACTTTAACTTCTTTTTCAATTGCGCCCATTGCTTTTTGAGCTTCCCAGTCATGGTTAGCAACAGCTTCCCATGTTAAGTAAAACATAGCTGCCAGAGTCAATAACATAAACGCTGTTGGTAACGGACGTTTAGATGGACGACGTTCTGGACCTTTATCTAAAAATGGCATTAATAATAGCGCTCCAAATGCAAGACCTGGAATTACAATTGCTCCAATAACATTATATGGACCAGAAGCATATGAATATTTTAATAATTGATACATGAATAAGAAGTACCAGTCCGGTAATGGCACGTATGCTCTTGTCGGATCAGCTGGTCCTTCAAGTGGTGATGGATGTGCAACTGTTAAAATTAAATAAGCAATTAAAAATACAGCACCAACCATCCATTCTTTTAGTAAGAAGTTCGGCCAGAAAGCTTCCGTCTTACCTGGATATTCGGAATAATCCTTTGGAACGTTCGGCATTCTGTGATTCGCTTTAATACGAGAATCACCAACAAATTTCATTCCTTTTCCGCGATGCATTATGTCCCCTCCTTTAAAAAATCATCGAACCGTCAAGAACTATTACAACGGCCCTGAAATTCCTTGACGACGAATCATGATAAAGTGTGCTGCAAGTAACCCAAACAATACTGCAGGTAAGAAGAATACATGAATCGCAAAGAATCGTGTTAACGTTTGAGCACCAAGAATAGTTGAGTCACCCGCTAATAAGATTTTAATCCATTCACCGATAAACGGTACAGATGCAGCAATTTCGATACCTACTTTTGTAGCGAATAATGCTTTCATATCCCAAGGTAATAAGTATCCTGTAAAACCAAGACCCATCATTACACCAAAAATACCTACACCAACCATCCAGTTTAATTCACGAGGTTTCTTATAAGAACCTGTAAAGAATACACGAAGAGTATGTAAGAACATCATTACGATTACTAATGAAGCTCCCCAGTGGTGCATACCGCGTACGATTTCACCAAATGCTACTTCGTTTTGTAAATAATAAACTGATTTCCAAGCATTCACTACGTCTGGTACATAGTACATTGTTAAGAACATACCTGATAGTATTTGTATTACCGTGATGAAGAAAGTTAATCCACCGAAACAGTAAACGAATGCTGAAAAATGATGTGCAGGGTTCACGTGCTCTGGCACTTCGTGGTCGGCAATATCACGCCAAATTGGTGTAATATCTAAGCGTTCATCGACCCAATCATAAATTTTATTTAGCACTTTTTTGTACCCCCCTTACTAAACTAGAGTATTTGCTTTAGTTGGACCAAGCAATAAGTAACCAGCTTCTTCTTTAACTTCATATTCATCCAGCGGACCTGTTGGTGGTGTTCCTGGTATGTTTTTACCATTCTTCTCGTAACGTCCACCATGACAAGGACAGAAGAATTGATCTGGGTATTCTGAATTTTCTCCCCAGTTCACCATACATCCTAAATGCTTACAAACAGGAGATAATGCAACGATTTGATCGCCTTGTTTGAAAACCCATGCTACGTTTGTTACTTCTGATTTGTACCATGCATCAACTTGTTCAAATTTTAAGTCAACTTTAACAGGTTTGTCAGTAATATCAGCGATTTTATGCTCTGTTTTTATAAAGTTCCCACCACCATGTTTTTGTAGTACTGGGTCTATTGCAAAACGAAGCATTGGCATCAGCATACCTGCCGCCATAAAGCCACCTACACCAGTTAGTGTATAGCTTAGGAATTGACGACGTGAAACTCGATTATTACTCATTTTTTTCCCCCCTCTAACTTAAAGGTCAGTCCAACGGACATACTTTTACAAATAGTAATACTAGGACATATCTATGATATATCAAGTCCATAGCTTGGTCAATATAGCATTTCTGTGGAAAGATGGAGAATGTGAACATTTATTGAAACAAATTGTTAAATTTGTGCCCATTTGGTCGAAAGCATCGGAATCACTTGTCGCAATTGATCTTCGAGAATGGAGTTCTTCACGCCTTTATCCATACTTTCTAACGGAATCGCTGGTAGCCAAATAACATTTACTTCATCTCCAATATTTGTCCAAAAATGGTCACAAGTAATGAAGAACACATGCTTAAAACCAGCATTATGTAATTGTGCATCTAATTGCTTCGGCATATCTTCGTTTTTTAATGTTGCACTATACGAAAATGGTGGCATTAGTAATAGACGGCCTTTAAATTGTTGTTCGATAAAAGATGTGAGGGACAACAAAAAATCCGCCTCTGTACCACTCTGTTTCATTTTTTCAGGAGTTAAATCGATGGATACGAGTGGAACGATTGCTGTATCGATAAATTCCTTCTGTGCCATAAACGATGTCACATCGCTTGTATTAAAATACATTTCGCAAACCTCCTCTTGTTGCAAAAATAAAAATGCCCTTCTCCACTCTTCAATAGGATAGCCAATAAAAAGTGAAAACAATCATTCACTTGATATGTTATCATATTGAGGTAGATAAAGGACATTCAATTTTTACATATAACTAACGTAAATTAGCCGTTTCCTTTAAAGCTTGTAACAAATTAGACAATTCATAAAAGCGCTCTTCATTTCCTTGATCGAGGGCTTCATCAATTTGTGCGAGTAATTTTTCTTCCTGGAATACGAGTAAGCTGTTGGAAAGCAGCTCTTCTGCCAGTAAACGATCTTTTTCACTGACAATCAGTGCTTCCGGCATATAAGGGTTTTCTTCAAGAACTGCTAAGTATTGTGCACTTGGAGGTACATTTGGAAAATTCAATTGTATATACATATCTTCATGTTCATGTAAGCGTAAATCATGGAAAGATTTCTCAGCATCCGCTGTCATTACATTGCCTTTGTAAAAACGAAATGGCACGCCTGTTGAGTCAACTGTTGACATTACCATTGCTCTAGGGCAATAGTGAGCTTCTTCAACAAATCGAATTCGTTTTAATAACTCATCGTTGCTTAATAAGTAATTCAAAATCCATACACACTCACGACGTTTCAATTGATAATTTTTTAAAAACCATCTAACAAATGCTTTTTTATCGACAACTGATACAGAAGCAGTCATACCCACTCCCTCCTTTACTCAAATTCTAAGGTTTCTAACTTCTCTTGCCACTCTAGTTCACCCGGCTGAATAGTTATTAATTGACCGAGTACTTCTTTAGCTTCTAAACGCTTTCCTTCCTCTAATAAGAAGTAAACATATTTTTCTAAAAATGCTGCGTCTTCCTTAAAATCATTATATGCCAAATGGTAAAATTCGTATGCACGGTCGTACAATTCTAAATTTTCATATGCAACCGCAGCAAATGGGTATAAGGTGCTCCATTCAAAATCATTTTTTTGTAACGTTTCAAATAATTCTATTACATCCTCATGACGCTCTTGCTGTTCCAACACAGAGATCAATGCTAATACCGCTTCCATGTATTCAGGATCTAAAGCAATGGCTTCACGTAGATGCTGCTCGCCCTCAGCTGGCAAACCAGTTTTTAAAGCCATTTTTCCAGCGAATAAGAATAAGGACTTATCGTATTCGTCACGCTTTAATCCTTCTAGAATGGCAGCGTATGCTTTTTTATTGTCCTCCGTCATTGCATAGCTTTCAGCAAGCAATAAATAGGCAGAGAAATAATCAGGGTCCAATTCTTTTAATTCCTCTAATTGTTTAATCGCCATTTCGTATTTTTGTGATTGAAAGGCTGAATACGCTGCACCAAATAAAACATCTGGCTTCACTTCATCATCAAGAGCTTTTAAATAGTAATCTAAGGCCGTTTCATAGGCAGCTCCTGCACGATACACTTCAGCAAGTCGTTCAACAAGACTTACTCCAGCAAATGCAACTTGTTGTTCATACAATTCTTCATATAGTCTCGCAGCCTCTAAAAAACGACCAGTTTCAAATAAAAGCTCCGCTTTAGCAAATTGTAATAATGGCTCCTCTGGTAATATAGATAGCGCCTCATTGATTCGCATTTCTGCTACTTCAAATAATCCCTGCATTTGATAATAATCCGCTAATACTAATAATGCTTGAGGGTATTCTGGAGATGTCTCCTCTATTTCTAATAAAAAATCTAACGCTTCATCTTCAGCGCCTAATTCCATTAAGACGTTTGCACGATCAATTTTCAACTGTGCCTCTTCTGGGAATAAAAATTGTAAATGCTCCAGTACACGGTCAGCTTCCTTCATATACCCATACTGCATAAAGATTTCTGCTAGCGTATAAATTTCCTCAGGTAACTCCTTTGTTAAAAATGTTTCAAGTAGCTGTTCAATTAATGCTAAGTCCCCTTGTTCAAGTGCTTGCATCATTTCAGTCATCGCATTGTTCACAGTCATTCACCTATTCTTTCATTAATACCTTTATGCTACAAAACATTTTCTTTCGAAACAAGAAAAAACTCCCCAAATGATTTGGAGAGTTTAGCATCAATTCGCATTGGCTTAATTGATGTTGGTCACTCTGATCGTGTGTTGTTGTTTTTGTGCTGTCGCTTCGCTTTCGCACAGATAAAACCGTATTGTTGCTGTCGCTTCGCTTTCGCACAGATAAAACCATGTTGCTGACGTTTCACTTTCCATACAAAAACATTTACTGAATGAAGATAAGCTTTTACTTTACTTCCTCAATATGCTCGAAGAACGATGGGTAAGAAACCGCAATACATTCTGCGTCATCTAACGTTACAGTACCATCTGTTATTAGTGCTGCTACAGCACCCATCATTCCTATACGATGGTCACCATAGGTTTGAAGGCTAGCACCACGTAATGGAGTTGGTCCTTCAATAATCATTCCATCCTCAGTCGCTTCAATATGAGCACCTATTTTTTTCAATTCATCCACTACAGCCGTTATCCGGTCTGTTTCCTTCACTTTTAACTCCTCGGCATCCTTAATAATAGTTTTGCCGTTTGCCTGCGTTGCTAACAAAGCAAGGATCGGGATTTCATCGATAAGACGAGGAATAATATCTCCCTCAATTGTAGTTCCTTCTAATGTTGAAGTTTCGATTGTAATTGTTGCTGTCGGCTCTGATTGGCTATCTTCATTCGGCATAACTGTTATCGATGCACCCATATTATGAAGCACTTCGATGATACCATCTCGTGTTGGATTAATTCCGACATTTTCTAGCGTTATTTTACTATCCTCACAGATAGCTCCTGCTACTAAGAAAAAGGCCGCAGATGAAATATCACCTGGTACAGAAACATGCGTCCCTGTTAATGTTTGCCCTCCTTTTAGTGAAATAACACCATCCATCTCATCAACCTGTGCACCGAATTGGCGTAGCATTCTCTCAGTATGATCTCGGGATACTTCAATTTCTCGCACAATTGTCGTACCTTCAGCACGTAAGCCTGCCAGTAATACAGCTGACTTCACCTGTGCACTCGCAACAGGCATGTGGTAATCAATAGCTTGTAATGCTGTACCTTGAATGGCTAATGGCGTATATTGCCCATCTGCCCTTCCGGTAATTTGAGCACCCATCTGACGTAACGGATCAATAACACGGCGCATCGGTCGCTTTCCAATTGACGCATCCCCTGTCATTACTGAATGTACTTTAGATCCAGCTAGAATCCCTAGCATTAAGCGTGTCGTCGTGCCAGAGTTTCCTGTGTATAGTACCTCTGTAGGCTCTTGCCACCCCTCTATACCTGGGCTGTCGATAGATACATTTGTTCCTTCTACGTTAATTTTCACACCGAGCTTGCGGAAGCAATCAATTGTACTCAAGCAATCCTCACCTAATAAAAAGCCGTCAACTGTCGTTTTACCCGTTGCAATAGCTCCAAACATAACCGAACGGTGAGAAACAGATTTGTCACCAGGAATCGTTAAAGTCCCTTGTAAGGAAGGTTTATTATATTGTAATATTTTTTCACTCATCGTTTTCTTCCCTCCAATATGAAGATAGAAAGCGCCGTAATTCCGACGCTTTCTTTTAAACTAGCATTTCCTATTAAGATTTCCTAGGCCGCCTATGAAATATAGGTTTCATAATTAGCACGTTTTTGTATACACGCTGCTGCACGTTCACGGTCACTTTCGCTTTGTAAGCTAATAACAAGAATCCCGAAAACGTCTTCTCGTGACTCTACGATACGTAAATTCGTAATACTAATCGCTTCGTCTGCAAGTAAGCCTGTCACCTCAGAAATAACCCCCGGATAGTCCGGAACATCAACATATAAGTCAAATGATGTGAACATTGCTCCTGCACTAATCGGTAATTCATCTCTTAGCTCTTTGGCAACTGAAAAGTATGTTTCAATGTCATCTGAGCTACCATTTAAAAGTAGCTCCTTAACACGACTCATTTCCTTTTCCCAGCCTTCTAGCTGTGCAATAAGTTCATGGCGATTCTGTAATGTAATATCTCGCCATAAAATTGGATTGGACGATGCAATACGCGTTACATCACGGAAGCCCCCTGCAGCAAGTGAGCGCGTCATCGGATATTCCCCATTTTCTCCGCCCAACTGATGCACTAGAGAAGCAGCAACTACATGCGGAAAGTGACTAACTACAGCTGTCATATGATCATGCTCACGAGCAGATACACTTACAACTTTTGCATGTGTAAATTTTAATAAACTTTCAAGCTGTGCCATATTGACAATTTCTTCACCGGCAAGCGGTGTAAGCATATAATACGCATTTTCAAAAAGGTGAGCCTTTGCAGCTAAAACACCACTTTTATGTGAGCCTGCCATTGGATGTCCTCCAATAAAGGTAATGCCTAATTCACGTAGTTCCCCAGCCTTTTGCATAATCATTTTTTTAGTACTTCCTGTATCTGTTACGATTACTTTATTTTTTAACGGCCATGTTTTTAATTGTTCCATCCATTCAAGTGTTGCGTTGACGGGCGTTCCAAAAATGATAACATCTACGTCGGCCGCAACTTCTTTTGGATCTGTCGCAATATCATGAACAATATTTAACGTTTTCGCATGTTCACGTGTTTTCCCATCCATATCATAGCCAATAATTTTTGTTTCTGGTGCCTTTTGTAATGCCAAGGCAATCGAGCCACCAATTAGGCCTAGCCCAATAACGAGCACTTTGCGCGTCGTCATGCAAAAACTCCTTGCTCTTTTAGGACGTTTTCAAGGTGACCTAACAATGCTTCATTTTGAGCCTCAGTTCCGATTGTCACGCGGATAAACCCAGGTAATCCTAACGCATTTCCACTACGGATTATAAAGCCTCGTTTCATTAGCTCATTGAAAACAACATCACTATCAGTATTCGTATTAAAGAAAATAAAGTTCGTATCAGAAGGGAAGTATTTCAAATTATGTTTTTCACAGAATTCAATATATTGTTTTTTACCTTTTTCATTTGCTTCACGGCAAGCTGTTATATATTCTTGATCACTTAAAGCAATTGCCGCAACTGCTTGACTTAAAATTGTATTATTAAATGGCGCTCTTACTGGATCAAGCTTAGCAATTACTTCTGGTTGCCCAATTGCATAGCCAACTCGGAAAGAAGCAAGACCATATGCTTTTGAGAATGTACGCATTAATAGTACATTTGGAAACTCGTTAATTAAAGGTAGAGTATCTTTATGACCAGGATGCGTTACGTATTCGATATACGCTTCATCTAATACTACTAGCACGTCACTCGGTAACTTAGCTAAAAATGCACGCAATTCAACATCAGGTATTATAACACCTGTTGGATTATTTGGACTACAAACCCAAACGATCGATGTGTTATCATCAATTGCCGCCACCATTTTATCTAGATCATGTGCACCTTCGATACAAGGGACTCTACGTACCTCTGCGCCTTCAATTTCAGCATTGTGCCAGTATTGAGAGAAGGATGGGTCTGCCATGACTGTGTTTACACCTGGATACAACAACGCACGAGTAATAATTGCAATGATATCGTCGGAGCCGTTCCCAAAAAGAAGTTGTGTTTCTTTGACACCTAGATGATCTGCAACAGCCGTACGTAAATTTTGCGCATAGCCGTCTGGATAGATAGCATGATTTACTGAACTATTTTGTAAATAAGCAGTTACCTTAGGTGAGCACCCAAATGGGTTTTCATTAGATGCTAATTTTACAACTTCTTGTAAGCCATATTCACGTTGTACTTCTTCAATTGGTTTACCAGGCTTGTATGCATGCATATCGTCCAATTGCTGTTTCCATTTCATCTTAAACATCTCCTCTAATTATTTAGCTTGGGCTAAATCTGGTCTTAATTTCACTGCATCATTAAGATACAAGTGTTTTACATCCTTTTGTGCCACTTCCACATTCGCATGTATTAATACACGAATACAAAGTGGCAATGCGTTCGGCACATCCATTTCATGTGTACACATGACAGGTACATATTGCCACCCATCCATTAACCGTACAGCACGTGCCGGAAAAGCTGACGTAATATCCGGTGTTGTGGATATTAGTATGGAAGCAATATCATCTACTTCCACATTATTAGCTGCTACTACTTCACTCACTAATCTTGCTGTTTCATCCCACACAAGCTCTGGCTTGTCAGATTCAATTGTAATTGCTCCTCTAAGTCCACGAATCATACAAGCACCTCCGCTAATAGCTGTCGGAATTCGGCATCTACTTCTCTGCACTCCGCTAAATCAATTGGTTGCACGAAGGGTTTACCAATTTTATCCAACAACACAAATTGTAAAATACCATACTCCGCTTTTTTATCTTTCATTAAATACTCTGTTAACTGTTCAAAGGAATACTCTTTCACAGCTTCAAATGGATAGCCATTCTTTACTGCAAATTGCAAAAATGCTGTAGTGAAGTTACGATCAAATTCACCGTATCGTTCACTTAATAATAAGCAGTATACAAGTCCAATCATTACAGCCTCACCATGCGCTACTTTTCCATAACCAGCAGCCGCTTCTATAGCATGCCCATAAGTATGACCTAAGTTTAAAAATTTTCGCACGGATTGCTCGGTTTCGTCCTCAGCTACAATTTGCGCTTTCACTTCAATTCCTTTTCTAAGCTGCTTCGCTAATTCTTCTGTACTGAAATGAATAACTGTCTCTGCAGCCATTAATTCCTCTAACCACGCTGCATTAGAAATCATCGCATGCTTGATCACTTCTGCCGTTCCTGAACGTACCTCGCGCTCAGATAAACTTTCGATAAATATTGTATCGTAAATAACTCCCTCAGGCTGATAAAACGCACCAATCATATTCTTACCTAGTGGATGGTTAATAGCTGTTTTACCGCCTACTGCTGAGTCATGTGCTAAAATCGTCGTTGGGATTTGAATGAATGGCACCCCACGCATATAAGTGGCTGCAACAAAGCCTGTTAAATCACCTACAGCACCCCCACCAAATGCAAAAATAAATGATTTACGTGAGCATTTTTGTTCCAGTAAAAATGTTTGTGCTACATTATATTGTTCGAAGGTTTTACATGCCTCACCACCTGGTAAGACAAAAACCTCAAAATGATAAGGGAAATTAGCCTTGAAATAATCTCCTTGCGCTGCCCACACATTAGCATCCGTAAACACAATGAGCTTATCAGCTTTTTGAAGCTTATCATCAAATGCTTTTACTGCTTCTGCTAAAAAATTATGACCAAGAACAACTTCATATTGATGCGATTTTGTCGCTACTGGTACTCGCATAAATTAGAACCCCTTTGTATAACGACGGTGTTCGTCGATTTGAGCTTTTAGTTGAGGTAATTGATCGCTATGGAATTGTTCCAATATTGCATTCGCTATTTCCCAGGCAATAACGTGTTCAGCAACGACTGATGCTGCTGGTACTGCACAGCTATCCGAGCGCTCTACACTAGCTTTAAATGGCTCTTTCGATTCAATATCAACACTTTGTAACGGTTTATATAATGTAGGGATTGGTTTCATTACACCACGTACGACAATTGGCATTCCAGTAGACATTCCACCTTCTAAACCACCAAGTCGATTTGTTGCACGTGTATACCCTTCTTCCTCTGACCAAATGATTTCATCATGTACTTCAGAGCCTTTACGGCGTGCCATTTCAAACCCTATTCCAAATTCAACACCTTTAAATGCATTGATAGATAACATTGCAGCTGCTAATTTCGAATCTAGCTTACGATCATAATGAACATATGAACCGACACCAGCTGGCATTCCTTCAACGATGACTTCAACAACACCACCAATTGAGTCACCCGCTTTTTTCGCTTCATCAATTGCCGCCACCATTTTTGCAGAAGCCTCTGGGTCAACGCAATAGCAAGGATCCGCTTCAACAATGGCGCGAATTTCATCTACCGATTTTCCTTCCACTATGGAAGTGTCTGCCTTAATACCAATGATTTCTGTTACATGTGACACTATGGAAATGCCTAATTCATTTAAAAGCGCTTTTGCAACAGAACCTACTGCTACACGAACAGTTGTTTCACGTGCAGAGGAACGCTCTAACACATTACGTAAATCACGGTGTCCGTATTTCATACCTCCCACTAAATCTGCATGACCTGGACGTGGACGTGAAATTTGACGTTTGATTTCTTCGGGATTCACATCTTCTGCCAATGGTTCTGCTCCCATAATTTTTGTCCAGTGCTTCCAGTCATCATTTGTGACTACAAGTGCTACGGGAGAACCAAGTGTTTGTCCATGACGAACACCAGAGACTATTTCCACTGTATCCGTTTCGATTTGCATACGGCGACCGCGTCCATGTCCTCCTTGGCGACGTTTTAAATCGTGGTTAATTTTTTCTGCTGTAATTGGTAAGAGCGATGGTAAGCCCTCAATAATTGTTGTTAATTGGGGGCCATGTGACTCTCCCGCTGTTAAGTAACGCATAAACACTTTCTCCCTTCAACTCGCTAAAGTATGTATTTTTCACTATAACATATATTCTTTAAAAAAACAGTCCTTTTGCAAATGTCGTTTAAGACTCGTTTTAATTTTTAGTAAATTCCGAATTGTCCCAGCAACTACTATTATTTTTAAGTACCTTTAATGTTAATCTAGAGCACTTTGTTAAATTCGAATATTCTGAACTATTTATTTAAAAAAGATAGTGTCTTCATCTCCACTAATTGGTAGTCTTCACTATCAGGGGGCAGTTTATTTCCCTATCTAACTTATTGCTTTCCCTGTGTTGTGAAATAACTAATAAAAAATACGCTTTTGCTTATAACAAGCGAAAAGCGTACGATTTATCTATATCTAAAGTCTTTAAAATATGTACATGACATTCATGTTGTCTACTGTACGAATGCTTTTCTCGTATTATTAACTATTTTCGTCTATAAAAGAATGTATCCTCGACTTCAAACTCATAACGAGATGGATTAAAGATTTGCTCTGTTGAACCAACAAATAAAACCCCATCCTTGCGCAATGCTTTACTAAAATCCGTATAAATCTGATCCTTTGCTTCTTCAGTAAAATAAATCATAACATTGCGGCAAACAATTAAATCATAATTAGAATCGTAATGATCATTAAGTAAATTATGCTTCTTAAAGGTCACACAACGTTTAATCTCATCTTTGACTCTATAGAAGGAACCTTCTTGCTCAAAATACTTTGCTTTAACATCACTTGGTACTTCTGCTAATGACCTCTCTGGATAGACACCTAATTTAGCCTTTTGAATGACATTCTCATCTAGATCAGTAGCGATGATTTGAATTTGAGATAATGGCACTAATTGCGATAATACCATGACTAAAGAATAAGGTTCTTCGCCCGTTGAACAAGCAGCACTCCAAATTTTTAAACGTTTATTAGATTGCAGTAATTTTGGAAATATTTTTTTCTGTAACACTTCCCACCGCTTCCCATTGCGATAAAATTCGGAAACATTGATCGTCATGCGATCTAAAAACTCATTCATTAAATCACGATCTTGTTCAAGTACCTTTAGAAAGTCCACAAAATTACGATATCCCTTTTTCTCATACAGAGATGTTAATCGTCTTTTCATTTGCGCTTCTTTATATAGCGCTAAATCTATTCCGGTTTTGCGCTTAATACCTTCTATAAACTGTTCATAATCAGACATGCGGTCTTCTTCCCCTCTAGCGTCGTATTTCCATTATAGCGGAAAAGTGCCATTCCTGAAATAGTCTTTCACATGTAATCCAAGTTACTTAGTTGAGTTTTGTTTTTCCTCTAATAATAACACTTTAGATTGCTCTAATTCTAGACGTAATTTTTCTGTTTCCATCGTATACGTTTCTAATCTTAGCTTCTCTAGCTCTACTTCCTTCTCTATAGCCTTTAATTTAAGTTTTTGTTTTTTTGTATGTGTATCTGTAAAAATACCTGCTAAAGAAATAATTACTCCTCCAATAATTGCAACTATCGCAATTGACAATACGTCCACATCCTCTCATTAATAATGATTATACGGTAAAATGGAGTAAATAGTTTCATTTTTCTTTTATCCATATAGTTAAAATATTCTCATTGATATTTTTAGTTTTTCACCAAAAGATGTACTTGACTACACATCCCATTCTATGGGACCCTTTCCACGTATGTGGCCGAGAGCCCCACCTCCGCTCCATATACTTTTTTCTTACAAACAATACTTTGTAATCAAGAACTATATTTTTGTATATCTAGTTTTTCAAACAAAAAATGAAGGCAGTTAGTTACCACCTTCAAGTCTTAGTCTCCTAAACCTCTACTTGATAATCTTTTAACTCTTCTCGCAATTTTACCTTCATAAATTTCCCTACAGAGGTTTTCGGTATCTCATTTAAAAATACAACGTCATCAGGAATCCACGTTTTATGGAATTGCGATTTTAACTCTTCTAGTAGCTCTGATTTTGTAATCGAATCCTTAAATTCAGGCTTTGGTACAACACATGCTAGAGGTCGTTCAATCCATTTTACATGGGGAACTGCTATAACAGCAGCCTCAAACACTTTAGGATGTGACATCAAAGCATTTTCAAGCTCTACTGAAGAAATCCATTCTCCACCGCTTTTAATTAAATCTTTTGTACGATCTGTAATTTTAATATAACCATCTACAGTCACTACAGCAATGTCACCCGTGTAGAGCCAGCCATCTTTAAAGGCTTCCTTTGTTCGTTCATCGTTATAATACTCTGCTGCAATCCAAGGGCCTCTAATTGTCAATTCACCCATTGTTTTGCCATCCCAAGTTACTTCACCATTTTCATTGACTACGCGTGTTTCAATGAGTGGCACTGTTATACCCTGCGTAGTACGAACATCCATTTTTTCATCCATTGTATAATCATGCATATGTGTTAAATATGTCGATACGCTAACAAGTGGCGACGTCTCGGTCATACCGTAGCCCGTCATGTAAGGAATTTTAAGCTCCTCTTCAAAGCCACGAACTAGGCCGAGCGGTGATGCCGAACCACCACATACAATCAAACGTAATGAAGACAAATTACGTGGATTTTTGCGTTGCTCCTGTAGTACTCCAAGCCAAATTGTCGGTACGCCTGCGGTCAAAGTTACCTTATATGTTTCAAATAAATCAAGAAGTAGCTGCGGTGTAAACATTGGCCCAGGAAGCACCTGTGTAGCACCAAATAATACACCAGCAAACGGGAATCCCCACGCATTCGCATGGAACATTGGTACGACAGGCAGTATAACATCTGCTTCGCTTATAGCAATACTATCGGACAGTCCTGCCGCTATACTATGGAGAACTATACTACGATGAGTGTATACTACACCCTTTGGCATTCCTGTAGTTGCACTTGTGTAGCACATGCCAGCAGGTGTATTTTCATCTAAATCATCTGGGAATCTAAAATCATCATTCGCCTCTTCGAGTAATGCCTCATAAGACAGAGCATTCGGTAATGGAAAGTCTTCTAGCACAACAGCATCTCCCAGTACTATAAAATGCTTTACTGATTTAAGCTGTGAGACAATTGGTGCAATAAGCGGAACTAAGTTATCATCAATTAATAATATTTCATCTTCTGCATGATTAATGACATAAGCAATATGCTCAGGTGCTAATCGAATATTAATCATATGCAACACAGCTCCTGCGCATGGGACTGCAAAATATGCTTCTAAATGGCGGTGGTGATTCCAAGCGAAAGTACCTACCTTCACGCCTCTCTCCATTCCAAGCTTTGTAAGGGCATCTGCTAATTTACGAGTTCGTTTTACATAATCTTTATAAGTAAGCTCATGAATTGTTGTAGGGCTTGTCCGCGAATATATTTTTTTCGCATGGAAAAATCGTTCTGCTCGATCCAAAAAACTTGTTAATAATAAAGGTGTATCCATCATATGCATAATAACGCTCCCCTTCGTTCATATAATTTTTGAATCGTCCAAGGCTGACTTCTGCTACCAATAATTACATATAAGACAAGTTGATTTTTCCGCTCGCTATTCGCAGACAAGTACCATTTCACTTCAGAGCCTCACAAAGGCGTAATCACAGGAAAGTGCCTTTGCTCATTCTCTAAGCTCTGTGTACAGTCTAGCTTATTTAGTTGTGGGCGAGCACCTTCGAGTTACCCCCTATTTCGGCTGCATACGAATCGCTCCGTCCAAGCGGATTACTTCACCATTTAATAAACCATTTTTGATAATACTTTCGACTAATAGTGCGTATTCTGATGGCTTCCCAAGTCGTTTAGGGAATGGAGTCATTTGGGCAAGAGCTATTCTTGCTGGCTCTGGTAACGATGCAAACATTGGTGTTTCTACTAATCCTGGAGCAATTGTCATAACACGTACACCAATTTCAGCAAGTTCTCGAGCAATAGGCAACGTCATCGCTGCGACACCACCCTTTGACGCGCTATATGCTGCTTGTCCTATTTGTCCATCAAATGCTGCCACAGATGCTGTATTGATAATAACGCCACGCTGACCATCCTCGTTTGGCTCATTATGTTGCATCTTCTCAGCTGCTAGGCGAATAACATTGAAAGTACCAATTAAATTTACAGAAATCACCTTTTGAAATAAATCAAGGGCATGTACACCACGCTTCGAAAGTACTTTACTTGCATCCGCAATTCCAGCACAATTCACTGTGACGTTAATAGACCCAAATCTTGCTACTGCTTGTTCTAGCCCTGCCGCTACATCAGCTTCCTTTGTGACATCCACACGTGCATATTGGACATTTTCCCCTAACTCCTCTACTAGTGCATGCCCTCGCTCGTCATTAAGATCAAAAATTACTGCTTTGCCACCCTCCGCAACAATTTTACGAACAGTCGCCTCTCCTAAACCAGATGCTCCCCCAGTTACAACTGCTATTACTTCATTCATCAAACGCAACCCCTTTTACATTTTTTCTATAATAGTGGCATTCGCCATTCCCATACCTTCACAAATTGCAAGTAAGCCATAACGTAAATTTTCCCGTTCCATTCTGTATAGCATCGTTGTTAACAGTTTTGTACCAGTCGCTCCTAATGGATGCCCTAAAGCAATTGCACCTCCATCTGGATTTAATTTATTTGGATCTGCTCCAATTTCATGCAACCAAACAAGTGGTACTGGCGCAAAAGCCTCATTCACTTCATACGTATCTATTTCCTCAATCGTAAGACCCGAACGTTCTAGCGCTTGTCTAGTTGCCTCAATTGGACCAGTTAGCATTAATGTTGGATCTGAGCCAACGACAACTCTTGTAACAATTTTAGCAAGCGGTCGGATGCCAAGCTCCTGTGCCTTTTCTAATGACATAATCACTACAGCTGAGGCACCATCACTCATTTGACTTGCGTTACCAGCTGTTATCACACCATCTTCCTGGAAAACGGTTTTTAGTCCATTTAATTTATCAACTGTCGTTTCTACCCGAGGTCCCTCATCAACAGAAAACGTTGTAACTGCACCGTCTTCTTGCGTAACTTGGACAGGCAGTATTTCCTCATTAAAACGGCCCGCCTCAATTGCAGCCAATGCTCTTCTATGACTATTGTAAGCATAGTTATTTAACTGTTCCTTTGATAGGTTCCATTTTTCCGCTATTTTCTCGGCCGATAACCCTTGATGTATAATTGTATGGTTGTCTTGTAATCGTTTACCCGCATGGGCACCCTTCATGTTGGACCCCATTGACACCCTCGTCATGCTTTCAACCCCACCAGCAATAACAATGTCCATATCGCCTGCTAAAATAGCCTGTGCTGCGAAATGGACAGCCTGCTGACTTGAGCCACATTGACGATCGATTGTCACACCTGGGACACTTTCCGGAAAGCCTGCCATTAATAATGCAGTACGGGCTATATTCGCTCCCTGCTCAGCAGTTTGCGTCACGCAGCCAAAAATAACATCCTCTACCTGATCCTTGTTGATTCCTGCTCGTTGTACCACTTCTTGCAAGACATCTGCCGCTAAGTCATCTGGTCTAACATTGCTTAATGCCCCTTTACTCCTGCCAACTGCTGTACGAACAGCCGAAACAATCACCACTTCTCTCATTTTTATAACCCCTTTGCACTATGAATTCTCATTTTTCCTATCATCCAATGTATTTAGATGTTATGAAATATATTCTTGATAATTAAGCTATTCAAAAACACTAATTATCAGAATATTGTATCTTTTATTTTACATGACTAAGAAGTATTTAACAATTCTATATGTATCTAGAAAATTCTATCCACTGTTTTAATAGGTTTTATTCTTAAGTGCTAGGTTTCTATTTGTCGCTTTAATAAAGCCCTTTCAGAACATAAAAAAAGCAATCTCAAATTGAATTGAGATTGCTTTATCTAATTACTAAATCAATTATGCCGAGGCATAATTGGTGCTGAAAGAAATTAAACTAAATCTTCACCGAAGAATAAGCCGATTTCACGCTCAGCAGAAGCAAGTGAATCAGAACCGTGAATGATGTTGTGAGAAACAGTTGTTGCATAGTCACCACGGATTGTACCTGGGTTAGAATCTTCAGGTTTAGTTGCTCCCATCATAGTACGAGCAAGCTTAATTACGTTTTCGCCTTCCCATACCATAGCGAATACAGGACCAGAAGTGATGAAATCAACTAATTCACCAAAGAATGGACGCTCTGCATGCTCTGCATAGTGCTTTTCTGCTAATTCTGTAGGAATTACCATTAATTTAGCACCTTTTAATACAAAACCGCGACGCTCAAAACGATCTACGATATCTCCTACTACTTGACGTTGTACGCCATCAGGCTTAACCATTAAAAAAGTTTTTTCGATTGCCATGTTTAAAACACTCCTTAAATTCGTATAACAGGTTTTACACCTACCGATAAATATTAACAAAAAATGAGCCTTTGTACAACAAAAAGCTAGAATTTACGCTTGCCCATAAATAAAGCAACATCACGTAGTTTCTTTTTGACGGGATGTTTTGGTAAAGCATCTATTTCCTGTAATGCCTTTTTCAAATACTTATCACTCATTTTATTAGCTTGCTCAATCGCGTCAGATTTACGCACATACTGTAGCATATTTTGACGTTCTGCTTCCGTCAATGTACCTGCAAATACTTTTACTAAATAAGGTTGCATCTCAGGATCATCTTTTAACAATAAAATCGGTAATGTAATATTGCCTTGCAATAAATCACTGCCTGCTGGCTTTCCTAACTCTTTATCAGTTGCCATAATATCTAAAACATCATCGATAATTTGGAAACTCATGCCTACAAAATAGCCGAAGCGTTTCAAATGTCTCACTGTTTTGGGATCGACACCTGCTGCTACTGCACCAAGTTCACAACTAGAAGAAATCAGTAATGCCGTTTTTCGTTTAATTCGTCTAAAATAATCCTTTAAACCTTGATCTAATCTAAATTTATCTTCGATTTGAATGACTTCACCGTTACAAATTTCCACCATTGTACGTGCTAAAATTTGATGAACTAATGGGTCTTCAAGCTTTGTAATATATTCAAGTGCACGTGCAAAAATAAAATCGCCCGTGTACATTGCAACTCTATTATTCCATTGTGATTTGACAGTCGGGCGTCCTCTTCGCATATTGGAATCATCAATTACATCATCATGCACAAGTGATGCCATATGAATAAGCTCTACTGGCACGGCTACATCTTTCATCTTTTCGATATCATATTCGCCAAATTTCGCGCCAAGCAACACAAAAATCGGTCGTATCCGTTTGCCACCTGCTTGCAATAAATGGAGAGAAGCATCATTGATCAAACATGAAGAAGAGTTCACTGCTTTTTCTAATTCGTGTTCAATGATTTCGATATCTGATTTCAAATCGGAATAGAGTAGTTTTAACTTCATCTTTTCCACGTGTGAAAACCTTCCCCCGTTAACGTATCTTTTTAAAGCCCATATGCATTGCCGCAGCACCGCCACTGTATGCTTTGTACGTTACTTTTTCTAAACCTGCTTGCTCAAACATTGCCGCTAACTTCTTCATACCTGGGAAATCATTTGCTGATTCCTGTAGCCAAGAATATTCTTTATAGCTTTTCGCAAATATTTTACCAAATATCGGCATTATATATTTAAAATATAAACGGAAT
This sequence comes from Lysinibacillus sp. NPDC094403, assembly GCF_050278745.1. Taxonomy (NCBI): domain Bacteria; kingdom Bacillati; phylum Bacillota; class Bacilli; order Caryophanales; family Bacillaceae; genus Lysinibacillus; species Lysinibacillus sp. NPDC094403. The sequence goes on from NZ_JBNNTL010000004.1 coordinate 145,943, forward strand.
AGTTGTCGATAGCCAGGAATTTCAGATTGAGATGTTTCTAAGCAAACAACCATTCCACCTGGTTTTACAACACGATTCATTTCCTTTAAAACTTGTAAATAATCTGGTACATTGCGAAGCCCAAAACCAATCGTTACAAAATCAAATGTATCGTCAGGGAAAGGTAATTCCATAGCATTTCCATGAATTAGTTCAATTTGTGGATATGACTTTACCTTTTGCTCGCCAACCTTCAGCATGTTTTTACTGAAGTCTAGTCCCTTTACTTCTCCACCTTCACCAACTGCCTCAGCTAAGGCAATTGTCCAATCTGCTGTACCACAGCAAACATCCAATGCCTTCGATCCAGGTTTAACTGCCATTCGCTTCATCGTATCATTACGCCAGCCAACATGCATCTGGAAGCTAATAACACCATTCATTTTGTCATAGTTTTGCGAAATACTTTCAAATACTTCGTGCACGTGCTCTTCTTTCGTTTTAGCCATTTTGAAAAACCTCTCTTATCCGTTAGTAGAAGCAATGGATGCCTCTACACGTGCTTGTAGAGCTTGTTTCACATCACCTTGTAAAAACGATGCATCTTCTAATATCTGTAACAGCTCTGTTTTTAATTGCACAACTTTGTCCTGGATGACGTTGCTATAGGTAACTCCAACATATCTCGCACTTTCTTCAAGAACCCTACTCATTAAAGATGCATGCCCATGTTGATATGTCGCCCATTCTCTTTCTAAACGCAAAATTAATAAGCTCTTCTCCATAATTGGAATATAATCACTAAATGAATAGAGCTCAAAAAATTTTGAGATTAAACCTGATTCAATATTACTTATTGAGGCAAACCATTGTTCGATTGATCGTTTTTCTGCCTCATATACTTTAATTTGGTGTTCACAACGTGCCACAATTCCTTGCGACAAATTTCGAATCAATGCGACATTCCCCGACATCGCTAAAATTTCATAATAACGGCCACTATAAAAGTCTCCAGCTAAAACGGTTAGCTGTTGTTCTTTTGATGTGGCATCTAATTCTTTTATATGATCGTGCGCCGCTAAGGCTGCGTACACAATTCCAACAGTGATTGCAGCTTCTCTTTCCTCTTGTTGCCACTCTTCACCATTCAAAAAGGGAACTAACAAGTAAAATAATTGATTTTCATCGAGCACAGGCACCCCTGTGTATTTTTGCAAAGTTCTATGACGAACATCCATGAAAATCTCTGTTTTTAATTGTGCAATTGAATTTTGAATGTATGTTGCATTCATAGACCTTACTCCATTTCACTTTCAAATACGTTAGTCGCTTCATGACCTAACGCTTGCTTACTGAGTCATTATAGCATACGCGACGATTCGGAATATAAAATTTTTGCTTTATTCAACACGATAGGCAGTAGAGCTTCCCCGTTAGAAAACGGAAGAAATCTAACTGCCTTATCAATTATGCCTCGGCATAATTGCGTCCGGAGGCTTTAGGCCAACACGATGTTGGTCACTCAGTCGTGTGTTGTTGTTGCTGCCGCTTCGCTTTCGCACAGATAAAACCATGTTGCTGTCGCTTCGCTTTCGCACAGATAAAACCATGTTGCTGCCGCTTCGCTTTCGCACAGATAAAACCATGTTGCTGTCGCTTCGCTTTCGCACAGATAAAACCGTGTTGCTGTCGCTTCGCTTTCGCACAGATAAATTGCCACAGGACGTGGCGTTCTTAGACTGAGTTCCGCTATTTCAGCAGATGTCTTTTGTACCGAAAGCGTAGCGACAGGTACAGATGTCTTTTGTACCGAAAGCGTAGCGACAGGTACAGATGTCTTTTGTACCGAAAGCGTAGCGACAGGTATGTTTGGACACCCGCTGAAAGAAGTTAAAATCGGAGTGAAAACATTACTAAGTTTTACACATCTAGTCGATTTATATGTGCCATCACTAATTTGCATGGACACAAGACCATTCATAAAGCACTTCTGAATGTAATTTATCTCTATTACTTTTTAGCTTCGCTATTTATAACACCATGAGCTGTATGAATCTGTGCTTTCCCGCGAATTTTCATGGCAGATGTATGTTCAGTAAATTGAGCAATCATAACCTCGCCCGCATCTAACTTTTCAGAATGATGGAACTTTGTATCTGTACCTCGCGTTAAACCGATTACATGTACGCCATCTTCCTCTGCTTGAATAACAATATAATCTTGTGCCATAGTCTGTACACTCCTTAAATCCGACAAATTCTTAGTCCATCATATCATATTTAGACATTCAATTTAAGACATTTGAATAAATGATAAAACTTCTCTACGTTTTACTTCATCTTCTTCGTAAATGCCGCGTGCAACCGATGTCACAGTTTTAGATCCTGGCTTCTTAAGTCCTCGCATAGTCATGCACATATGTTCTGCCTCAATCACTACATAAACACCTTTAGGAGAGAGCATTTCCATAATTGTATCAGCCACTGAAGAAGTAATACGTTCTTGTAATTGCGGACGACGAGCAATCGTTTCTACTGCACGTCCTAATTTACTTAGTCCAGCAACAATGCCATCGTTTGGTATGTATGCGACATGAGCTTTTCCGTAAAAAGGCACTAGATGGTGCTCACACATCGAATAAAATGGAATATCCTTTACAAGTACTAATTCCTCATGGTCTTCATGAAACACTGTTTTAAAATAATCTTTTGCGTCTTCATGTAAGCCACTAAACATTTCCGCATACATTTTTGCTACACGTTTCGGTGTATCCAGTAAACCTTCACGATTTACATCTTCACCTACCGCTTCTAAAATCATTTTTACTGCTTCCTCTATTTTTAATAAATCAACATTCGACATCCGTAAAAAACCTCCTGCGTATCTATACATAACACATTTCTTTATGCATCGTAGCATATCCAAAAGGTAAGCGCAAAACGACTTACTTGATTCAAAAGAAATTCAACGATATATGAGCAAAATAGCCACTTTATGCTTTCTATTGAGAAGCATATTTTATAAATTGTGCATATGATATTTATAATGCTTAAATATTAGTTTCTTGCATTTTTCTATGTACCAAACTTATTTACCGTACCTTCTCGAATTTTCAAAGTGAATTTAAAAAGAGCAGCCTCCATGTTCGTTTACATGAAGACTGCTCTATGTAACTACTAGACGTGTATTATTTTACAGCATCTTTAAGCGCTTTACCTGGTTTGAAAGCAGGTACCTTGCTAGCAGCGATTTCGATTTCTTTACCAGTTTGTGGGTTACGACCTTTACGAGCCGCACGTTCACGTACTTCAAAGTTACCAAAACCAATTAATTGTACTTTGTCACCCTTTGCAAGAGCATCTTGAATTGTATCAAATACAGCTTCAACTGCTTTAGAAGCGTCTTTTTTAGAAAGACCTGCAGCTTCAGCAACAGAGTTTACTAATTCTGTTTTATTCACACCATTCACCTCCTCTCAAAGGGTCATGAACCAATTCTGTAAAAAGATTAACACATAGGAAACCGCTACGCAACTGTATTCATTCATGATTATAACCAAAAAATTAATTTTTCACCCAAAAAACAAAAATAACAGGACTTTTCGCATAAAAACGAAAAGACCTGTGATATTTTTTTGCGCTTTATTTTTCTTTTTATCACTACAAAATAAATGTAACTAATCCTCTATCACCTTCGTTCACCATGCGTTCAATTGTTTGTCGCATCCGTTTTTTGGCGGTAGATGGAACTGCATCCATTTTATAGCGGATTCCTTCTTTTAACACTTCATGTAGAGGAGTTCCAAAAAGCTGTGTGCTCCATAAAGCTTCACGATCATGTAAATAAGCATGATTTAAATCCTTAAGTAATTGTTGACTATGGAATTCAGAGCCTATTAGTGGCGCGAATTCTGATTCCATATCTACACGAATGATATGATATGACGGTGCTTTTGCCTTCATACGCACACCATAAAAATTATTTTGTTTAATGAGCTCTGGTGCTGTTGGCTCAAACTCTTGCATCATCGGCAATGTTACACCATAACCAGTCGAATCTGCTTCATTAATAGCATTTTTAAAGCGTTTTTGTGCCTCTTTTGCTTCTGCTGCTTCTTTAATAAAGAGTAGCCAATCTCGCTTAGTCTCAATTGGCTCATCTAGCCATTCATTGCAAACCGACTTATATAACTCACTTTGTAATGACACTCGAATGACTGCTGTCCCAACACCAGCATCTACATGTACCACTTCACTTTGGTCAATAAAATCAATAGCTTTAAAGGCATCTGACGCCTGCTGTACATCTCTAATTTTCATAATAGATGACAACACTTCTTCCATCGAATCAATCAGTGCAATATTCAATGGGTGAGTTGCATCTAAAACATCTAACCAATCTGGTTTCTCTACCTCAATTGTTCGAATTGGAAATTCAAATAATGCTTCTTGCAAAATAAACTGAATATCAGATGCGCGCATTTGATCAATGGCAGTAGCAATTACTGGAACATTATAGCGTTCAAATAACTCATTTCGAAGCTGTACCGTTTCCTCTCTTGCTGGCATTTGGCAATTTAAGACAACAACAAAAGGTTTTCCAATTTCCTTTAATTGCTCTACAATTTCCTCTTCAGCCTTCTCTGCCGCACGACGACTTATACCATTTACCGTGCCATCCGTTGTTACAACAATTCCAATATTGGCATGGTCACGAATAACTTTATCTGTGCCTATTTTCGCCGCTTCTTGGAAAGGAATAGGCTCTGTGTGCCAAGGTGTATGCACATATTTTGGCCCATTTTCATCCTCATAGCCCTTTGTACCTTCAATGATGTAACCAACGCAATCTGCTAAACGAATTTGGAACGTCATTTCATCATCACCGACCGCAATACGTGTTGCTTGGGCAGGCACAAACTTCGGCTCAGCAGTCATAATGACCGGCCCCGGCGAGCTTTGTGGCAACTCGTCTTGTGCACGCATTCTTTCTGTTTCATCCACAATATTTGGTAACACGACCGATTCCATAACCTTTTTTACAAATGTTGATTTACCTACACGTACTGGACCGACAACACCAATATAAACATCGCCATTTGTGCGCTCTGCAATTTCTCTAAATACTGCTTCACTCAAGGTTTCTGCCTCCTTTATCTACGCTTTTTCACTATATGCAAGCAGGTAGATAAATATGAAAAGCCCCTCACAAATGTAAGGAGCTTCTTGATTTATTCTTTTTTAGTTTTGGCTTCTGCCTCTTTTTTTGCTTTTTCTATAGCCTTTTCTCTAGCTTTTTTTGCGTCACTATTATAGGCGTCCATAAAGTAAATTGTCTCACCTTTTTCATCTACTGTATACGGGATAGAATAAGCTGGTACTACTGGGTATTTATCGACAAGTAGCTGACGAATATCATCTCCTGGCTTTACATCAGGCTTGTCTTCTTTTAGTAGATGACCTAAATCTATTGAGTAGTCGACATGCATTTCGCCATCGCCTGTCATAAATATTGGTAATTCGGTACCTGAATAAGGGCTTTTCACCGTTACATCTGTTTTATAGCCCAATTCATTAAAGTTAATTTGATATACATTATCTGAAGATGCACCCTTTATCGGTAAATATTGGGTAGAAAGTTTACGAATATTAATTTCACGAATTCGCTCTGCAGCATTTAAATCTACCAATTTTACTTTTGCTTCATTCTCAGGATCCCAAATAATATATTGGAAAATCCCACCCTTTTCATAGGCGTTTCCAGGAATTTGCGCAAGATATTTAGGCATTAGTTTTTCAAAATCAATTAAATATTTTATATATAAATCAGTATCTAGCTCACTATTTTTAATCGGAACTAACCCACCAGTTGCTTCACGATATTCATCAACCGCACGCTGAACCGCAGCTAATTGGTCAGGGTCAGGCACTAATTTTGCCCTTTTTTCGTCTTCTGGATATGCACAACCTACTAGAAGTACAGCAGTTGCTATTACCAAAAGAAAAGCACTTAGTTTTTTCATTTCACTTCCACCTCATCATTTTTTATGCTGGCCATGTAGCTACAATAAGTACCATTAAAAATGTGCCAAGTCCAAACAGTATGTATGCAAATAAATTTACGATTGTACGTAAAAAAACATTCGAAATCTTATTACGGGCTAAATAAATTAAACCAACAGATATAATCAAAAAGCCGATACAATAAAATGATACCCACATTACATCAAGCGCAGGCAAATGTGCTAACGGACCCATTCAAAATAACCACCTTTCTTCAACATCACGAAACAATCAAAGTCTATTATACTATGTGCTTCAGCTAAAAAGAAATAGTGTCCAATAACTATCATTAAATGGACAACCTTGATTATTCAACTAAAACACACAATAAGGCGTCTCAGTTATAATCTGAGACACCTTATTTATGTCCATTTTATGACAAAATTAATAGAATAGATCAGGTATGTTAATCACCATTTTTATCCATTCATATTAATTTAGTACATCATGTCATCAATTTCTCGCTTTTTCATACGCATCATTAATGCATCAACCGCTACTTTCGGTTCTATATCACTAAATAGAACACTATAAAGCACCGTAGTAATTGGCATAGCAACGTCATATTTCTCTGCTAATTGATAGGCAGCTTTGGTTGTACGTACCCCCTCAACAACCATGCCCATTTGGTCGAGTACCTCTGGCAGTTTCATTCCTTGCCCCAGTAAATTACCTGCACGCCAATTACGAGAGTGCACGCTTGTACATGTTACAATTAAGTCCCCCATGCCTGTAAGTCCTGAGAATGTAAACGGATTCCCCCCCATATTAACACCAAGACGTGAAATTTCAGCCAACCCTCTAGTAATAAGTGCTGCTTTGGCATTATCACCGTAATTTAAGCCGTCTGAAATACCCGCAGCTAATGCGATTACGTTTTTTAATGCGCCACCTATTTCTACGCCAACTACATCTATGTTTGTGTAGACACGGAAAAATTGGTTCATAAATAAATCCTGCACTTTTTCTGCAGCTTTAATGTTTTCACAAGCTGCCGTAACAGTTGTCGGGTGGTGTAAAACAACTTCCTCTGCATGACTTGGACCTGAAAGCACGACAATTTCTTCTACAAATTCTGCTGGTAGACTTTCTGCTAGAATTTCTGAAATTCGTTTTAATGTATCGGGCTCAATCCCCTTCGATACATGAACAAACAGTACTTTTTTATCGAGGGTCGCGATCATTTTTTCACACACTTCTCGAATAGCCTTAGTAGGCACGGCTACAACAATTGTCCCCGAATGAGCAACTGCCTTAGCAATATCACTTGTTGCATACAAATTTGTCGGCAGCACCGTCTCAGGTAAATACTTCTTATTTGTATGCAGGTTGTTAATTTCTTCAGCTTGATCAGTTCGATGAGTCCATAGAAGTGTATCATGCCCATTTTCTGCAAGTACCATTGCAAGCGCTGTACCCCATGAGCCTGCCCCTAACACACAAACTTTTTCCATTCAAAATCCTCCCTTGTTTAGAAAAGGTAATTCACTTTTATTGATTACGAAATATGCTAGAGAAAGGCTTACAACAGTAACCCTTTCAAAGCAATCTTATTAGAAATATTAACTTCCCTCTCTTGTAAAAAGACGCCACCCAACAATTATTGTCGGGCTGGCGTATTGTATGTGTATATTTTTCCTAAGCACGAGCACGGGAAATTAATCGAATTGGCGTTCCTTCAAAATCAAATGTTTCTCGGATACGGTTTTCTAAAAATCGTTCGTAAGAAAAATGCATTAACTCTGGTTCATTAACAAACACCACAAACGTAGGTGGCTGTATCGCAACTTGTGTAGCATAATAGATGCGAAGACGGCGGCCTTTATCAGCTGGTGCTGGGTTACGTGCCACAGCATCTTCAATCACTTCATTAAGGATAGATGATTGAATACGCATTGCATGGTTTTCACTTACACGTTGTATAATCGGTAAAATTTGATGTACACGCTGCTTTGTATTGGCCGATACAAAAATAATTGGTGCATAGTCTAAGAATAAGAAATGCTCACGAATTTGTTGCGTAAAGACGTTCATTGTTTTTTCGTCTTTTTCAATCGCATCCCATTTATTAACAACAATGACAACAGCTTTTCCTGCTTCATGTGCATAGCCTGCAATTTTTTTATCTTGTTCTTGAATGCCTTCTTCTGCATTTAGAACAACTAAAACAACATCAGAGCGTTCAATTGCACGTAACGCACGCAATACAGAATATTTCTCTGTCGTTTCGTACACTTTCCCTTTTTTACGCATACCTGCAGTATCAATAATGACATATTCCTGACCATCATATTCATAAGGCGTGTCAATAGCATCTCGAGTAGTACCCGCGATATTACTTACAATAACGCGATCTTGGCCTAAAAATGCATTTACCAACGAAGATTTCCCAACATTTGGACGACCAATTAACGAGAATTTAATGACCTCGTCCCCATATTGATCTTCATCCTCATTTGGGAAATGCTTTGCACATTCATCCAATAAATCCCCTAAGCCTAAACCGTGAGAACCAGAAATTGGCCAAGGCTCACCAAAGCCAAGCGCATAGAAATCATAAATCATCTCGCGCATGTCTGGGTTATCAATTTTATTGACTGCTAAAACGACCGGTTTTTTTGTTTTGTATAAAATTTTTGCTACTTGCTCATCAGCAGCTGTTACACCTTCACGACCATTTGTCATAAAGATAATAACGTCTGCTTCATCAATGGCGATTTCTGCTTGTTGACGAATTTGCTCTAAAAACGGCTCGTCCCCAATCTCAATACCACCTGTATCAATAATATTAAAATCGTGTGTTAACCACTCTGCCGAACTATAAATACGGTCGCGTGTAACTCCTGGAATATCTTCCACAATCGATACACGTTCTCCAACGATACGATTAAAAATCGTCGACTTACCTACGTTCGGACGACCTACGATGGCTACTACTGGTTTCGTCATCTGTACTTCATCCTTCCAACTTCTTGTCTTTCGCTATTATACACGAAAAATGCCATTATATCATATCATATCCATAAAAGTGCGCGCTATGTATCGTTCTATCCATCTCTTTGGGATTTTTTACATCGTTTCCTCTTCTATCTGGGGTCGACTGGTTAAATCATTCTATCCAGCTCTTCGATAGCTTTATCCGTCACTTCGGCTGTTCTATCCGTTTTCCCCATAAAAAAAGCGAGGACACAAACTGTATCCCCGCTTGTCTAGTTTATTTAAAATTTTTCAGTTTATCGCCAATGACATCACCGAAAGAGAAGCCTGTGTTTTCTTCTGGTAATTCATAGTCAATTACTTCCGCTGCCTCAGGATTTTCAAGTAAATCTTTAATGCTTAATGCTAAGCGGCCTTCTTCAGCATTTACATCAAGCACTTTCACTTGTACCTCTTGTCCTTCTTTTAAAGCCTCATGCGGCGTGTTAATATGCTTATGCGCGATTTGAGATATATGCACTAAACCTTCTACACCTGGGAAAACTTCTACAAATGCTCCGAATGAAGTAAGACGTTTTACTTTCCCCTCTAACACTGCACCTTTAGCTGCATGCTCTTCAATGTTCGACCAAGGGCCAGGAATCGTTTCCTTAATGGATAGCGAAATACGCTCATTTTCCGGGTCTACAGAAAGGACTTTTACTTTCACTTCTTGTCCTTCAGATAAAACCTCGCTCACATCACTCACATGCTCATGAGACACTTGCGAAATATGCACGAGACCATCAAATCCACCAAGGTCAATAAATGCACCAAATGATGCGATACGCTGTACTTTACCATTTAAAACATCGCCAGTTTTAATTTGGTTAATGACATTTTTCTTTTGAGAAGCTTTTTCAGCTTCCACTACAGCACGATGTGATAAAATTAAGCGATTTTTTTCTTTATCAAGCTCAACAATTTTAAAGCTAAGAGATTTGCCTTTATAGTCTTCAAAATCATCTACAAAGTAGTCTTCTACTAGGGATGCTGGAACGAAGCCACGTACTCCTAAATCTACGACAAGACCACCTTTAACAATATCTTTTACTTCCGCTTCGAAAATTTCCTCAGCGTTGAATTGTTGCTCAAGTGAATCCCATGCTTTTAAAGCATCTACTTTACGTTTTGATAATACATAGTTTTCTTCTTCTACCTTTGTAATCATCAACTCTAACTCATCTCCAACAGAGATTACGTCAGACGCTTTTTCAATGTGTAAGCTTGATAATTCACTTATTGGTACAATACCATCAAACGGTGCACCTGGAATAGAAACAGTTACCGATTTTTCATCAACCTGCACTGCAATACCTTTGACGATATCACCTTCGTTAAATGTTTGTTCTGCATAGTTCATTTCTTCAGACATATGTAACCCTCCTTCGCATCTTCCCTTACTATTTTATTCGATATTGAAGACAAAGACAAAAATAAATCCTTTAAATTCAAAAAATGTCTGAAATTTTCGGATTTATACCATTTTTTCTTGCGCTAATTTTAAAATGGCCTGTGCTGCATCATCAATTGACAATGCTGTCGTGTCTAAAAATATAGCATCTTCTGCTTGAATTAGTGGCGATGCTTCACGCTCGCTATCCATTTTATCGCGCAGGGCAATTTCTTCTTGAAGCTTCTTAATAGACGATTCAATTCCTCGCTTTTGATTGTCAATAAAACGACGTCTTGCTCTCTCTTCTACAGTTGCAGACATAAAGATTTTTAGTTCTGCATTCTTTAATACATGCGTAGCAATATCTCGGCCATCCATAACAACACCACCATTAGCCGCAAGATTTTGTTGCTGTGCTACTAATAGTTCACGTACTTTTGCATGAGCCGATACTTCTGAAACAGATGAAGTTACCTCATTTGATCGAATTTCTGCCGACACATTCTCCCCGTCTAAAAAGACAAGTTGCCCATGAGGAGAAGGTTTTAATTCAATTGTGCTAGATGCTAACATCTCTGCTAAATTTGTTTCATCATCTAAATGTATGTTTTGTTGCATTGCTTTATACGTCACTGCACGATACATTGCACCTGTGTCGATATAAGTAAATCCAAGTGCCTCTGCAACAATTTTTGCGATTGTGCTTTTGCCAGCACCAGCCGGCCCATCAATCGCAATTTGAATGTTTTTCTTCATATTCTCCCCTACTTTCTATCACACCATATTGTATCATAAAAAAGCCCTCTTCTAGCAGAGGGCTTTTTTAAATCAAATTAATACTCGAATTGAATGTGTGCTAAAATCCATGTAAATTGCCACTCACAATAGAGTTAGGAAGACTATTAATAATAGTAAAAAAATCAAGCATCAAAAGGATTTATTTCTTTACGACGATTTATTAACTGACGTTCAAAGCAGAAACGAACAATATGTTGTTGGTCTACATCATCTGTATCTGTTAGCTGTATAGTTGCAATTTTTTTGTCATCTTTTTCGAATATACGAACAACCGTCGCATCCGTGATGACGTATTTTACATCCCCATTGACATATGGTAAAACAAGAGTTAACTTAACATCATCATCATCTTGGAAAGCAATTGCCCCTTTCAAGATAACTGCTAAACCACCTGCGCTAACATCCGCTGTTACTAGCTGATATTTGTAATCTTTAAACTGTATCGCTATATCTACAGGCGTTTCCACACGAACATATTCGCGGCGTTGAATTTTGATAAATTCATCTTCCTTTGGACAATGCAACATAATCATAGGTATATTACCAGCTTTACGCCCAATCACTTCTGTATTGAAAGCAAATGATTGTTTATCCTCCGTGCGAAAAGTTGCTCTAAATTCAGAACCATCTATTAAAAAAGCTGTTTTCTTTGTGGCAATATTTATTGGATAGTCGATGTAAATAATGTTTTCTTTTTGTTCTACAACTTTACAGCGGAATTTTTCAACACGCTCTGTATAAGTTGGTTCAAGTTCTAATTGTGTACCAATTTTTATTTCCATGAGCATCTCCCCGAACACAAATATACTTTTATTATCGCATGAGATGCCCATTTTGGCTATATATGATCTGGTAATTTTTTGGCTCATCACCATAACGTGGAGTTGATTTTCGTTCCAACTAGGGGCCGTACTAGGGGTGTCACTTCCTCTAATCAACTTACAAATGGCATACGTTTCAACAAACGCCATCCCAATCTTCGGTGATGGACAAGTTTTTTTCTTGAATTACGTTAAATATTCCACTTTTAAAACATTGTGATTTTCAGCGTCAATAACAATTCTGAATGTTTCTTGCGTGTTTTTATCGCGGACTGCAATTACCTCATAACAAAGGCGTTGTTCAAATTGACCGTTATCTGTATAAATATTTCTTACTTCTTCTACTTTCACATCGTCACCGAAGAAAGTTTTCCAATCAATTGGTTTTGCAGTTTGTGGTTTAATCGTCTCTGCCTGAATATATTCCATCGCATTTGCACCGAGTAACTCGCCTGTATCTTTAGCAAGTTTTAATTGCACCCCATCTGCATAAATCAATGCGTTATCACCAGGGTGAACACGTGCAAATGTTATATGCCATGCTTGATGGTTTTCACGAGATTCCACAAATGCAACATCATTCATTCCGAGTCGTTTTACATATTCTTCAGCTTTTTTCATAATTTCATCTTGTGATAGTCTTGCTTCATCTACTGGACGTTCCACTAAATAGGATATTAAATGCCCACCCTTTTCTGTTAGATCGACATATCCTAATCGAATACCTTGGTGGAATTGAATATGATAAAACGGATATGGTGCAGTATCGCTACTTCTCGTAACAGTAAATGTTGCATCTTTTATGATTGGGAATAAATGTTTTACTTTTTCCAATGCTTCTTTTTCAGTAATGACTGAATCTTGTAATGCTTTAAGATCTATTTTTTTCTGCCAATCCGATTCACTTAATGTAAGCGGGAAGTCCTTTTCGCCGTAATCCTTTAATGTCTTTTGTACATTATCAAATGTTGTATTTGGGTTCTTAGTGTCTACTTGTCTTAACCAGACATCCATCTTACCGTTGTTTTTATAAAAATCTACCGTTGCTGCTGACCATTCATCCGAAAGTGATTGTAAATTTGTAGAGACTTGTGGCATTTTTTCTCGCCAAGCTTGATAATCACCTGTTTTGGCTGTTTTCTTTGCCTCATCTCCTAGGCGCCCTAAGTAACTAAACCAGTCGCTCGACATTTCCTGTCCGATAGGAATATTCGACATAGAAGATTGAACGTCAGAGCTTAGTCGCCAAACAGAATCTAACTCATTGTGAATGGCATTGTCATCTTGAAACAATAGAGATTGTGAAACAGCTTTTTGTAGATGCGATAATTTCTCCGATGCATCCGTTAAATTATCTGTGTACTGAGCTAGCACAGTACGTTGTAAACTTACATTTTCTCCGTGCATATGAATGCTATATGCCCCTAAGCCAATAACTGCCGCAGTGAGTATAACGAGCATAGTTTTCATTTTTTTCCTCCTTTCTTATGAACAGAAAATGTGTTCTCCAATTCGTTTAATTTGAGGTCGTGACCAAATCCACTTACTTGTAGCTGTTTTGGGATTAAAATAATAAAGCGCATTTTCTGAAGGATCCCATCCATTCATAGCATCAAGAACTGCTTCTTTTGCACGTTCATTTGGTTCAAGCCAAATTTGTCCATCTGCCACCGCAGTAAATGCTAGTGGTTGGAAAATAATACCTGAAATAGTATTTGGGAATTCAGGACTTTCCAAACGATTTAAAATAACAGCCGCTACTGCTACCTGACCTTCATAAGGCTCTCCCCTAGCTTCACCATAAACCGCATTCGCCATTAACTGTACATCTCTGTCAGTATACTTTGGTGGTACTTGCGTTTTAGTCCCATTATTATTACTACTACCACTACTTTTACCTCCACCACCACCGCCGCCAGTGTTTGTTTTCACTTGCCGTTCAAGTGGCGTGCCACCATAATAAGTAAATTGATTTCCTGCATTTAATTGAGCTTTAACCCATCCTTCATCGTAATCTGAATTGCCTGATAAAGTTTTTTTAGTTTTAGCACCAGCTATTCCATCTACTGGTAAACCATATTTCTCTTGGAAATTTCGTAAAGCCCAATATGTGTTATAGCCAAATTTGCCATCAATTTTACTTTTATAAAATCCTAAGTATTGTAGCCTTGCCTGTAACTCAATTACATCATCTCCATAAGCACCACGAGAAATCTGTTGCTCGGTAAATGCAATGGCGTCATTTTGCGGAATAGCAAATATACTAATCCCCAACATCAAAGCAAAAACTATGCTTACTAAACGCATTATTATCACTCCTTTTTTTCATAGCTTGAAACAAACAACTCATTTTATACATATCAATTTTGCCTCGGCAAAATAGAGGAGGAAGATTCCTGTAGCTGACGCTTTGCTTTCGCTACAGAAAACATTGTTGAAAGAAGTTAAAAAATAGAAAAGCGCAGAAATCTTTTTTAGATTTCTACGCTTTATATTTTTTTATGCATATGCAAATGTTGTACTAGGTGATAGTGAGCGAGCTTGACTTTTCGTAGCCCAAACCACCACAAAAATAGCATAAAAGGTATCATTAAATATACCCAATACCCTTTGAATGATAAAATTGTATTATATAAAATGTGTAATACTACCGGTGCACAAAGCGCCATAGCAATCATTTCTTTCGTCTTTGCATGCTTTGAAAACTTGGCACGTCCATAATAATAGCCCATTACAACACCGAACAAAGCATGACTTGATACGGGTAATAATGCACGCATAAATGCAGTATTCAAACCGAAAGAAAATAAATAAAGCACATTTTCTATCGTGGCAAAACCAAGAGATATACTTGCACCATACAGTATGCCATCATAGGGATCATCGAATTCTACATGATTATAGATTGCGATTAAAAGCACAAACCATTTAAAAAACTCTTCAACTACACTAGAAAATACTACATCTTGTAGATAAAGATAATGAAAGACCCCTTCCTCTGTTAATACATATTGTAGAAACATGATTGGGAACGTTAAAAATGCGCCATACAAAAACGTTTGAAGTAAGGTTCTTCTTGGCTCCGTTGCCATCTGATTGCGCAAATAGAAGTAACTAAAAAGCGCTAGACCGGGAGCAATGGCAGCTGATAATAAAATGATCATGATGCCGGCTCCTTTCAAAAAAATCAATTTTCACCTTGACATTATTATGTTGAGATTTTAAATTATGTTAGCACAATTTAAAATTCGACATCCTCACGAGGCTATAAATCACCACTTTGTCGTTTCGTAGGATGTAAAATTCCTTAGCCTAAGTTTATCTTTTTCAGTCGTTTTTTGGACACCCAAATAATACATTCGTATATCTCAGGTGGAAAACTTCTGTAACATTAAGCTTTCGTTTTCGACAAAAAATATCTGTTACATGAAGATAAACTGCTATTATTATACCATGATATGACATAAAACTTTTTAAAAGGAGATAATATTTTTTTATGAAAAAAACAATTTTATTAATTCATACAGGTGGAACAATTTCTATGGCGATGAGTGAAGAAGGTGCGGTTATGCCTAACAAGGAAAATCCTCTAATAAAGGAAAGCAACAAACTTGATGCACTTGCCACAATTATTGAAATGGAGGCTTTTAACCTCCCATCACCACATATTACACAAAAAGAAATGCTTAAATTACGTAATCTGATTATCGAAAAAGTTGCGGAGGAGCAAATTGATGGCGTTGTTATCACCCATGGTACTGATACATTAGAAGAAACAGCATATTTTTTAGAGTTAACAACTGATTTATCAATTCCTATTGTCTTAACAGGTGCAATGCGCTCCTCAAACGAACTTGGTGCAGATGGTATTTATAATTTGGTAGAAGCCGTTCGTGTAGCCGTAGCTGAAGAAGCTCATGAGAAAGGTGTGCTTGTTGTCATGAATGACGAGGTCCATCTTGCTGTTAACACTACAAAAACGAGTACCAGTTCAGTAAATACCTTTCAGTCACCTCAATATGGCCCGATCGGACTTATTACAAAATCAAGAATATTAATTCACCATGCCCCTATCCGCCGTCAATATGTAGATGTCGATGGATTATCAAAACGAGTAGCCATGCTGAAAGTGTATGCTGGCATGGAGGTTGACTTACTTGATGTAGTACTCGCATGTAAATATGATGGCGTTGTGTTAGAAGGCCTTGGACAAGGCAACGTCCCTCCAACAGTTGTTAAAGGTATCGAAAGTCTTTTAGAGCGCGGTATTCCTGTCATACTCGTATCCCGTTGTTTTAACGGTATCGCAGAAGGTGTCTACGGCTATGTTGGTGGTGGCAAAATGCTCGAAGACTTAGGCGCTATATTTGCAACTGGTATTAATGGTCAAAAAGCGCGATTAAAATTATTAATTGGGCTCAACAAAGTTGGAACTCCTCTTGATTTAAAGGAATTTTTCATGTAAGGCTAATGTATTCGATACTCCCTTTTGCTTATGCATCTAAAATTTGCTTATAATAATCCAAGATATTATGTAAATGATTGATTGCTATCTCAAAATCTGGCTGAATAACAGACAGCTGTATGAAATTTCTTTCACGTAAGTATTGGCTATCCGAATGAACATAAAAACCATTTAATTTTAAATCTCTCTGTAGATTTGCCAAAGCCTTAGGAAGTTGTAAAGTGATTATCATTGGATACTGTCTAGTTGAAACCTGATATTGCATAAATGGTAGCTGCAGTAATGTTTTAAAGCGTTGCTGTAGCTGTCCATATCTTTCTGGATATGCTTGTAATGCTGCAGTAACATTTGCAACAAGTACTGCTGGTAATGTAAATGGAATTGCACCTTGCTGGTAATTAGCTAAATCGAGGTAAGCAGGTAATGTCGTAGAAGATTTCACAATGTTTTGCGAAAAAACAAAAGCCAAGCCACTAAGTGCACCAATTGCTTTTCCACTCACCGCAGTCGCTAAATAACAATCTTTTAAAGAAAATGGCATTGCTCCGAAAGAACTAATACAATCAATGCAAAGCTTTATATTATAACGCTTAGTAAGCTGTAAAATTTCCTTTAAATCATTACAAGTACCAGTCGACGTTTCTCCATGTACTACAAGAAGCCATTGATAAGATCTGTTTAGCAAATAAGAGTCCAGCATATTTGTATCAAATGAACTTCCCCAATCTTGCTCGATTACATCAAAATCTAATGACCATCTCTCTGCTTGTTTTCGAAGACGTTCTCCAAACTCACCATTTGTTAAAATTAGTCCACACCCTAATTGTTGAGCCTTCAATTGCCCCAGCATTACTTCATTTGCCAATGTCCCTGTTCCTACAATTGTAGCTACATGCTCTGCCTCTGATAATTGAAGCAACTTATTTCTCATTTGCTCAAATAATGATTGAAAGCCTAACGAACGATGAGAAAGCTCAGAATACATAAATGGTTCGCTTTGTTTCACTGGACCTGGATAAAATGTATGGCACTCCTTCGCAAGTCTTTGCTGCAAAGACTTTTCAAATTGCCGTCTCATTAATACCATTGGTAAAAATAAAGCATCTTCTGTCCCTGTAGCAGGTGCAAATTGGGTAAATCCCATTTGCTTATAAAGTTTCTCTTCACGAGTAGTACCTGAGATAACCGCTGCCGAGTAACATTTTTCGTATGCAAAAGCAGTTAATGCCTGTGTCAACTTTAGTAGTACCCTTCCTGTTCGATATGCCCTCTTGACGGCAAGCAATCGAATTTCACATAGCTTAGTACTAATCTCCTTTGATAAATACTGCTCAACCTTTCCTATCTTTTCATCAATTGAAAACGGCCTTTGATCTCTAAATGCAAGCATGCCAATTAGTTCTATTCCTTTATAAACAACAATATATGTATTTTCATGATGAAAACGGTCAACTTTTTTTCTTTCGGGATTGGGTTTATGCTGTGGAATTTCTTCGACAAAGGTTTCATAATTTAATCGTGCAATTTCCTCAAACTCCGCTTCCGTATGCGCAATTTTACACCAATACATAAAATCACTTCCTTTTTTTTAAAGCTTCTTTAATATTTGACATATGCTTAAAAATCATCAAAATCATTGCTACTAGTATTGGAAAATATAACATTAATTTATCAGTATAAAAAATAATTCCAACATAAAATAGAAAGCCACCTAGCATACTAAGAGTTAAACTTCTAGTGACACTTAGTGTAATAGCTGAACCCACAACCATCATAAAAAATAAGCTCGGTGATAATGCCAAACCTACACCTATAAAAGTCGCTACTCCTTTTCCTCCATTAAACTTAAGCCAAAATGGAAACATATGACCAATCATGCCCAAACTAGCGCCTAAAACGATTTCCCATTCTTCGAAATGCAATAAACGTCCTGCACCAACAATGAGCACACCTTTTAAAGAATCCCCTAAAAAGGTCCATAGAAAAGCACCTTTCCCAATCACACTACCAGCATTTCTAGCCCCTAAGTTTTTACTTCTTTCTTCCTGTAAATTAACACCATACGCTTTTCCAACGAAATACGCCGTCATAAAGTTCCCTACAATATAACTTAGAAACCAATATAAACCAAGCATACTTTCACACCTTTTTTATCAACTTCGATTAGAGAAATATTGCTTATCACCATAACGGGGGTTGATTTCCGTTCCGAATGGACGCTTTCCTGCGGGCGTCTTCCGTTGCTTTGCTCACTATCCGTCACTTTGGCTCTTCTTTCCGTCACTTTGGCTCTTCTTTCCGTCGCTTCGGCTCTTCTTTCCGTCGCTTTGCTCACTATCCGTCACTTTGGCTCTTCTTTCCGTCGCTTCAGCTCTTCTTTCCGTCGCTTCGACTCTTTTTTCCGTCGTTCTAGCTCTTCCATCCGTCACTTTAATAAAAGCTGTATAAGCTTACATGCCTATACAGCTTCTAGTGCTATTTCGCTCTTTCTACAATTGTCTTTGCAATACAATCGCCATGGAAACGGCCATTTTCAATAAAAATTTCATTGGCATTATTTCCAGCTGCAATAACTCCCGCAATGAATAATCCTTCTACATTCGTTTCCATAGTTTCCTGATTAAAGAAAGGACGACCCGTTTCATAATCAATAGAGACACCCATTGCTCGAATAAATGAATGGTCTGGATGATAACCTGTCATCGCAAAAACAAAATCATTTTTTAAAATTTTCTTGCTACCATCAATTTCTACTACAACCTCATGCTCACGGATTTCCAGTATATTTGTATTGAAATGCATATGGACTTCTCCATTTCGTACTACTCCTTCAAATTCTGGTAAAACCCATGGCTTGATGCTAGGTGAATACTCACTACCACGATAGGCTACAGTGACGCGAGCTCCAGCTTTATTCAACTCAAGCGCCGCATCCACTGCCGAATTTTTTCCACCTATCACAAGAACATCAGTATCAAAAAATTCATGTCCCTCTTTAAAGTAATGGAAGACTTTAGGTAATTTCTCGCCTGGGATGTTTATATAATTTGGATGGTCATAGTAACCTGTTGCGATTACAACATAAGGTGTTGTATAAACCCCTTTATTAGTCGTTACTGTAAATACCGCTCCATTTTTTACAACGCTATTTACTTTCTCGAAGCGGTTTACTTGAATATCTTTCAAACGCGCAACTTCTCGATAATAAACTAGTGCTTGATTTCGCTTTGGTTTACGACCTTCAATAATAAAGGGCACATCACCGATAGCTAGACGTTCACTCGTGCTAAAAAAAGTTTGATGTGTAGGGTAATTGTAAATCGCATTTACGATATTTCCTTTTTCAATGACAATTGGCTTTAATCCAATATTTTGCAAGGCTATTGCTGCTGCTAAACCACATGGGCCGCCTCCAACAATAATTGCATCTACTTGCTGCATTTCTTGACACT
Organism: Lysinibacillus sp. NPDC094403; assembly: GCF_050278745.1. Classification (NCBI taxonomy): domain Bacteria; kingdom Bacillati; phylum Bacillota; class Bacilli; order Caryophanales; family Bacillaceae; genus Lysinibacillus; species Lysinibacillus sp. NPDC094403. The sequence goes on from NZ_JBNNTL010000004.1 coordinate 165,892, forward strand.
CCTATCAACTTTGTATCAGCAATTTGCTAATACTTTACTTTTAACTTCTTTCAGAAGAAGTCTCCCACCTCTATAGACGGTGAGATGAATGCGGGTTTAAGTTACTTTTCAGCGGGTGTCCAAACATCCTCTGAAATAAGTTAAAGCCTCCGGCGGATGTCACGGAAATCGGAAAGGAGTTCTTTGTGCATGCACAAAGCCGATTCCGGACGCAATTATGCCAAGGCATAATTGATTAATCGGGCTTTTACCGAATAATTCCTTATAGCTTCCATTATACGCCTTCTATCGAGTTTTGGTTGTTTATTTACCCGAAATTTCAATGTCAATAATATGACACTGTGGTCTCGCGCCAAGTCGGAAAGGTAATAATGTCGTACCATAGCCGTTACTTACTAACGTCATCACACCTTCACGCTCTCGATATGAGCCGTTCGGATGCACACCGTATGGGCCAATTCTAATTTGACCACCATGTAAATGCCCACCAATCATTAAATCTGCTCTAAATTTTGCACGGACTCTTGCAAAAACACCAGGGTTATGTGAGATGAAAACAACTAAGTCTTCCTCTCCTACCTTTGTAAATGCTTCATCAAAGCTGTATTTCATTGTAGATGTGTCTTCAATTGCATTTAGCCAAAAGCGATTTTTTTTAGGTAATAATACAGCATCATTGGCGATGATCTGAACACCATGTTCCTGTAAAATACTTCGTAATCGCTCTTCACCTACTTCTCTGTCATTATTACCCCATACAAAATAAGTTGGTCCTAAAGGCGTTAATAATTTTAGGTTGTCATGAATACGTTGAATAGGTGTGCGTCCATCTGCAAAATCTCCACCAATAATAACAGCATCAAAATTACCATCTAACTGCTCAATCATCTGGCGATTAATTTTGCGTAAATGTGTATCCGAAATAAAAAACAGTCGAATCTTTTCCTGTTCACCCTTTAATAGCAATTGATGATGTAAAACATTATTTTCATGTGCCACCTTCAACATATAAAGTAGGAACGCGATGACTACTAAAACAAATAGTCCAATATAAATCATTCCCTCACATCTCCTTACGAAAGCAAAAAGACGATTCGTTATAATGAAGAATCGTCTTTTTACTAAATCAGACGTACGCCTCAACCATATTTGGTTTTAACGTTTGTCCATTATTTTATACTAGAAAAACTCCATTGCCAAAGAATGACACCCGCTTTTCTTATGGTAACTTAATAACTTGCCCAACCATTACATTATTAGAAGACATACCGTTTGCTGCACGAATTTTCGAAAGTGTTGCTTCACTTCCATCACCGTAGTGATTCAATGCAATACGATATAGATTTTCATTTTGCTTTACAGTATGGGTACTTGCATTAGCAGATTGTTTTGCTTCTTCTGCTTTACGTGTTTCCTCGGATTTTCGTGCTTGTTCAGCCTTTTTAGCCTCTTCCGCTTTTCTAGCCGCTTCTGCCTGCGCTATTCTAGCTTGCTCAGCTTTTTTAGCTTCCTCAGCTTTTCTAGCTTCTTCTGCCTTCTTGTCTGCTTCAGCCTTTTTCGCTTCCTCAGCTGCCTTCTGTTCAGCTGCTAATTTCTCAGCATCTTTTTTAGACGGCTCCTTTGATTTGTTTGCTTTGTCTGCTTTGTCTGCTTTTTCGCCTTCTTTGTTTTTGTCAGTTGATGCAGATACCTTAGTTTTATCCCCTGACTTGTCAATCTCTACAATTTGATCCGAAGAATTTTTTTCAGCCTCTTCAATTGTTTTACCAGGTTCATAGAATTTTAAAAAATAGACTAATATCGATAATGGAATTAAGATAAAAATTACAAAAAGAATCGTCATTAATGGCGGTTTTCGCTTTGTATTTTTTGGCTTTTTATTGTCATTTCCATTTTTATTCATTCTTGAAACTCTAGATAAAGCTTGCTGTTCTTTTTGTTCTTCTTCAAAAGATTGACGATGTTCTTCGATTTTATCGCGATAATCTTCTTTACTCATTCGCCTTTCCTCCAACCTTAACTACGCGTTCTATCATTCTATTATGACGAATTTTGCGAAAAAAGTAAATGACCGTCAGTTATAGTCTAAAAAGGGCATATCACCATAATGTAAGATTGATTTCCGTTTCGACTCGCCTCTTTCCTGAGGACGTCCAGTCTTCACTCCAATCAACTTGTATATGGCATACGTTTTAACAAGTGCCATCCAGACTTTTGGTGATGTGCTTCTATAAACCCATTAAGAGTTGCTTTAACCGACTTTCCCATGGAATCATTTCTATTTTCTTCTCTTCCTTCAAGCGTACTTTATTGATTTCATCATAATGGATTCCACAATTTTCACAACAATTTTCCGGCTTTTTCAACAATTTTTGCCCAAAATACCCGACTAGCTGTGTCCGAATACAGTCTTTTGTCTGAGTAATTTTTTGCATTTTATCGACTGCACGATATTTTTCAAGTGCCAAATGATTTAGACGTACTTTAACTTGTTCCATCATTTCTTGTTGTAGCCAGTAATCAAGCACACGAAAAGCGGTTTCACTCAGCTCTCCATTTTTCAGCATTTGAGAAGGGTGTATTTGTTGATTTAATAGTTCCTGATAACGATCGACATGACTGGGAGTTGGCAAATCGCCTGTTACAACAAATTTCGCAAGTTCCTCGTCACTATCACTATAAAGTAAAATCGCGAGCGCTGGTTGACCATCTCGCCCTGCGCGGCCAATCTCCTGCATGTAATTTTCTACATTAGCAGGCATCGTTTCATGGATGACCTGACGAATATCTGACTTATTGATACCCATTCCAAAAGCATTTGTGGCTACAATCCAGTCGAGTTCCCCGTCAATAAATTGTTGCTGAATAAACTGACGGTCCTCAGCACCGTAGCCAGCATGATAAGCTGCCGCTCGTATACCTGCCTGTATAAGGGCTTCGCTATATTGTTCAGCACGTTTTCGCGATGACATATATAATATACCCGGTCCTGCAGTCTCTTTAACATGCTGTAAAATCCAGTGCACTTTATCTGATCTGTCCTCAAATACGACACGCCCAAGATGAATATTAGGTCGATCCACATTATATAAAAATTCAAATGGTGTCTGTAGCGACAATGTATCTCGTATATCATTAACTACTTTATTCGTCGCAGTCGCTGATAATGCTAAAACCGGTGGACGATTTTCTTGTGAAAACCATTGTCCGATTCGTAAATAATCTGGGCGAAAATCAAAGCCCCATTGAGAAATACAATGTGCTTCGTCCACTACGATAAGACCTAGCTGCATTTGTGAGAGCTTGTCCTGAACTTGTTGCTGTAAAAGCATCTCTGGTGACGTAAATATAAAACGAAACTGCTCTAAAAAATGTAACACATATCGTTTTTCACTTAAGGTTAAAAATGAATTTAAAGCAACTACCCTCTTTTCACCAAAGCGTTTTAGCTCCTCCACCTGATCCTGCATTAGAGAAAGCAAAGGAGAAACAATTAATACAGGCTTCTGCAAAATATATCCCGGCAACTGATAGCAAAGTGACTTCCCCATTCCTGTTGGTAATAAAGCAACAACATCTTTTTCTTCTAGAATTGCTTCAATGACCTCTTTTTGGCCTGGACGAAATGTAGTATAGCCAAAATACTTTGTTAATGTTTGTTCAAGTTCCATTTATACTTCTCCTTTCGCGAGGACAAGCTTTAACTGGAAATAACTCATACCTTCAACCACTTCATGCAATGTTTTCAATTTTTTTGTTTGATATTGTTTCGATGCCTGCCAAACTTTTTCCGCTTCTTCATAAGAGACGAATGGACCAATGGAAAAGTTCGGTTCATACATGGCTAATTCTACTAAATGATCCTCAATTGTACTTTGTTTTAGTTTCCTTATTTGCACAATTTGTTCAATCGAATAGCCCTGTTCATACAATTGTGCTGTTTGCTGTGCCGAATCGGTTAATAAAGCTTTTACTTTTAATTCCTCTGCCATTTTACCAAGTAACGGATAATCATTTGTCTGATGAACTTCATTTAATAATGTATGTAGCAATTCTATAAACGCTAATTGACAATCTAAAACTGTTTCCTTACGTTCACTAGCCAGCTGCTGCCACGTCCATCCTGGTAAACTATTGCCACTCAATCGATAGAGGACAAGCTGTTTGTTAGCGTCAGGCAAGGGTAACACAGAAAGCACACGTTCACATTCTTCCAATAATCGCTGCTGTAAATGCCCATCTTGATAGTTATGCTCGACTAAAAATGTACGAACCCACGACTGAATATTCGTATCCCTACTAATGGGAGAAAAAGAACGAACCCCAGCACTTTGATAGGATAAACTTTGTACAATTAATGAGAGCCTCGCAAAAAATACATGCTCATTTCCCCTATAATGCCACCCGTCAAATAAAAAATCTGGTGTCTGCTCCGCTCGCTGTAAACCTAGCTTTTGCATAGAATAATGACCAGATTCTTGCATAATTAACCAACTATACTGCAAAAATGTAGATACTTCTTCATCAAATGTCTTCCGTGGTAGCTTAGGTAATAGCCCGAAATAATTATGTAACTGAAATAGACCAATGTCTTGAATAGTCTGACCTGAGCGCTTTCCTTTTAATACATGATAAGCAGCAGAAATAGTACGTTCGTTGTTTAGTTTTTGAAAGATTTGCAATAAAATTTGATGAAACATAAACGCAAATTCCTCCAATTTAATAGTATTTATGTTGAAATGTAAGATAAACATCTTTAAAATGAGAATGAAGCTTTGTAGGAACATGTAAAAGGAGAGATATAAAAATGGCTAAATTCACAATTGTTGATAAAGATACATGCATAGCTTGTGGCGCTTGCGGAGCCGCAGCACCGGATATTTATGATTATGATGATGAAGGTATTGCCTTCGTTATTTTAGATGATAACATGGGAACTGCTGAAGTTCCAGAAGATCTACTAGAAGACATGCAAGATGCTTTCGAAGGATGCCCAACTGACTCAATCAAAGTAGCAGATGAAACTTTTGATGGCGACTCATTAAAATTCGAATAGTCTTAGTATCTTTAAAGGCATCCTTAACTGGGTGCCTTTATTTTATCCCCTCTTTACAAATATCAAAATTTTTCTGGCTCATCACCATAACCTGTTGCAACTTTTGGTGATGAGCCAATTTTCTACATACGAATCACTTAGTAACAGATTCTTATACCATGTTTATTAATTTAAATTTCTTGCAGCAAAAATAACATCTACTACATTCGTCTCTAACATCCTAAAGATGAATCTTTTTGTACTTTTCAAAGTAAAGTTGGTCACTCTTTTCATCTTGTTATTGCAACCATTTTTTATGTATGATAAGATTTTAGTAGTTGGTACTAATAACAGATATTATTTCATAAAGGGGTTCTTATAGATGATGGATAATTTATTACAATTAAAAGATAAGAATGTTGTCGTAATGGGCGTGGCAAACGATCGAAGTATTGCTTGGGGTATCGCTAAACGTTTATTTGACGTAGGTGCAAATGTTATTTTCACATATCGCCAAGAACGTTCATTAAAAAAATTACAAAAGCAATTAGAGAATATCGGACAATCCGATTCACTGATCGTACAATGTGATGTCAACAGCGACGAAAGCACAAAAGCAGCTTTCGATGAAATCGGTACAAAAGTAGGCGTAATCCATGGGATCGTGCACTCAGTAGCCTTTGCCAATGCAGAAGATTTACACAATCGCTTCTTAGAAACAACTCGTGATGGCTATGCATTTGCACAAGATACTAGCGCCTATTCCCTTATTTCTGCAGCAAAAGCCGCACATCCTTATATGACTGAAGGCGGTTCTATCGTAACAATGAGTTACTTAGGAGCAGAGCGAGTACTTGATGGCTATAATGTTATGGGTGTAGCGAAAGCTGCATTAGAGGCATCTATGCGCTATCTTGCTGCAGATATCGGCAAAGATAATATTCGCGTTAATGCTATCTCAGCTGGAGCGATTCGCACACTTGCTGCAAAAGGAGTTCCTTCATTCAATACAATTTTACACAAAATTGAAGAAACAGCTCCATTAAAACGTAATGTTCAACAAGACGAAGTGGCAGATATGACAATCGTGATGCTATCTCACTTATCACGCGGTGTAACAGGCGAAACGATTTACATCGACGCAGGCTACAATATTATGGGATAAATACAAAGAAGCATGGAAGATCATCCTCGATCTCTCATGCCTCTTTTTTTCATAATATATCTAAATTAATTAATTTCGCAGCTGTTATTTTAGTACCTTTGGAGCTGGATAATCAAAGCCTTTTGTATCTACTTCCACCTTTTTCATCTGCTGATCTTTTATTGGCTTCTCTCCATCTCGTTCAGCAGCAGCGATAGCATCTACTGTTTCCATCCCCTCGATCACTTTTCCAAAGGCAGCATATTGACCATCAAGCTGCGGTGTATCCTTTACCATAATGAAAAATTGAGATCCCCCAGAATTCAGATCCTGCGAACGAGCCATTGAAATGACACCGCGTTTATGCTTTAAGTCATTTTTAAAACCATTTAATGAAAACTCACCTTCTATTGAATAGCCTGGTCCACCCGTACCATTACCCAATGGATCTCCACCTTGAATCATAAAATCAGGGTCAACTCGATGGAAAATAAGACCATCATAAAAACCTTTTTTAACTAAGGAAATAAAATTAGCTACCGTATTCGGCGCTGTAGAAGGCTCTAATTCGATTACAATTTTTTCATCATTGTTCATCGTAATCGTTACAATTGGATTTTCCTTCACATTTGATGAATAATCCACTTTTTCTTCCGTTTTCTTTGCCGTATTTCCCTCCGATTGCCCACTTTCTTTAGCGGCTCCACAACCCGTCAAAACGAATGTTAACGCCAGCAAAGCAAAGACAAAAGTAAATCCTTTATAACGAGTAAACATATTCTTTCAACTCCTCTTTATAACCAGTCTACTCATTATACTATCAGATAGTTTATGACAAATCATTTTTATAAAAGATGATGAAGTTTTTATATTTACGTAAATATAAAACTATCAAATGGTGCCTCAAACAAACTACCTATTATGAATGCGAACAAGATAATTAAAACAATCTCTATTGCCCTACTGCAATGCGCTGTTTAGCAATAATACCCCTCAGTAAAAAGGATAATAGGCATGCAACAACTAAAAATACAGCAATCATTACAATAACGCCTCCCCAGCCGTAATGCATCCAAAATATCCCTCCTACTGTTCCTCCAACACTTGAACCAAAGTAATAGAAAAATAAATAGAGTGAAGACGCTTGCGCTTTATCATGAGTGGCTCGTTTACTTACCCAGCCACTGGCAATCGAGTGTGCCGCGAAGAAACCAAATGTAAAGATTGTAATCCCTAAAATTTTCAAACTAAGTAGCCCATTTAATGTAAAAATTGCCCCTGTAAACATAATTGCAATGGACAATAACAGCATCTTTTGACGACCATATTGATCAGCTAGACTACCAAACCAAGCAGAGCTAAAGGTACCTACTAAGTAAATCACAAAAATCCAACCAACAATTGTGGCACTTAAATTATAAGGTGGTGCCATCAATTTAAAGCCAATGTAGTTATAAAGGGTCACAAAGCTTCCCATTAATACAAAGCTAATACCAAAAAGACAAAGCATAGATGGATCCTTCAAATGCTGCAAAAGAGATGTAGCCAATGATTTGAACTGCAATGGACGTGCTGTAAAATGCTTGGAGTTAGGTAGCATCCAGATAAATAACACGCTAATTATAAGACTGATGACACCCAGTACAATCATCCCCACCCGCCAATTGTAAAGATCCGTTAATGTCCCTATAATAACTCGTCCACTAAGGCCACCTACCGAATTACCACTTATGTATAAGCCCATCGCAATACCTAAACTAGCTGGATCCATTTCCTCACCTAAATAAGCCATCGCAATTGCTGGCAATCCTGCAAATACAACGCCCTGTATAACACGTAACACTAATATCGTTTCAAAATTAGGAGAAAAGGCAAGTGCAAGTGTAATAATAGATGCTGCAAAAATAGAAATCGTCATCAAAGATTTCCTGCCCCATGCCTCTGATAATGAACCAACAATAATCATACTGATAGATAACGCAAAGGTTGTCACAGAAAGCGTTAAACTCGCAACTGCAGGTGATACATGAAACTCCTTCGCAAATGTTGGTAATAATGGCTGTGAAACATATAAGTTGGCGAAGGTAATAAAGCCCGCTAAAAATAAAGCCCAGTTTGCTTTATAAAACGTCTTAGTCCCCTTTTGAATGTAATCCATTTCTCTCTCTCCTTAACGTTCTTCCAATTCTACTATTATTCTAATACAATATTCTTCAAAACACACGATACTCCGTCAAAAAATGGACAAATTTATCTCTGTTTCTAGAGTCACGCACATTATTTTATTTGACAATTTTACAGCGACTATTATTACATATTAGACTAATTATCCATATATAAATTTATTTTTTATCTATTTTGAGTTGGCAATTATTGTGTTACAGTGAAAGTAATCATCTAGCAATCATTGTCAATCTAAGCTCCGATGACTAAACTATTTTTCGTTGCACAGACTTGGAGGAATGTTCATGAAAATTATTGAAGCTTTAGCCCTTTCAGCACCCTATATCCACCTTGCATTAAAGGAAGAGGCAATTGTGGCTGTCATTGAGAAGGAAAATGAAACAGTTGTAAAATATTTAGCTGGCAACAGTGTAGATTCAGGCTATCACGATGGACAAAAAGTAAATGCTAATGATCAAAATGTTTTCATTGCCTTTAATGGAAAAAATGCTGATGTCATTATACCAAAGGATGTATACGGAGTTGCCATCAATGCTTTTTCATTTCCAATCCGCGAAAATGGTAAAGTCGTAGGTGCCCTAGCATTTGGACTGCCAATCGACAATGAGCTTAAACTCGAGGATTATATGAGTACAATGGATAGCATTGTAAACAGCTTACAGGACAAAGTACATAATATTGCCTCACATTCAGAGGAATTAGCAGCAACAAGTGAGGAAATCAACAAACAGGCACAGCACGCTCTTGAAGATTCAGAGAAAACAAATGAAGTAACAGATTTAATAAAAAGTATTTCTCGCCAAACGAATTTACTCGGCTTAAACGCATCTATTGAGGCGGCTCGTGCGGGTCAGCATGGCGCTGGCTTTAACATCGTAGCGCAGGAAGTAAGAAAGCTCTCCTTCGAAACATCCAGCGCCACTGAGAACATTGAAGCATCACTACGAAATATAAATAGAAACCTTGAAAACCTGAAGCAAAATATGGGTCAAATCAATGACGCAACAAACGAACAGGCTCAACTCGTTCAAGATTTTAGTGAAATTATTGAGGAGTTAACAGTTCTTAGTCATGAAATGAAGGGCTTTATGCATGATGCCTTAAAATAATAAAGAGGTGAAAAACATTGCAAATTACAATTAATTCGGAATTATCCTTACGTACTATCGAATTAGAAGATGCTAATGCTGTTTTTGCCTTAACAGATACATCACGAGTATATCTACGTGAATGGTTGCCTTGGCTGGATTTCACAAAAGAAGTAGCCGATACAACGGCCTATATAGAAGGCTGTATAAAAGGATACGAAGCTAAAAGTAGCCTCTCTCTTGTCATCATTTTTCGAAATGAAATAGTAGGCATTGCTGGCTTTAATACGATCAATCATAGCAATAAAATTGCTGCTATTGGCTATTGGCTTAGTGAAGGCGCTCAAGGACATGGTATTATGACGAAGACAGTACAAGCATTATTACAATATGCTTTTGAGGATTTACAGCTCAATAAGATAGAAATTCGTGCAGCTGTAGGTAACGCAAAGAGCCGTGCCATCCCTGAGCGATTAGGCTTTACAAAAGAAGGAACGATTCGCGCAGCAGAATGGCTTTACGATCATTATGTTGACCATGTTGCTTATGGTATGCTCGCTAGCGAGTGGAAACAAATTAAGGAAAAATAGAGGGTACTCAAAAATAGCCGCCTGATATCACATATCAGGCGGCTATCTCTATTATTGTTCTACAGTTTCTTTTATTTCATCTCGCGTTTCATTGACTGTAGCTGGTGCTTGCTTTCCTAAGCCTACTGCTATTTGCTCTAGCTCAGGACGCAATGTATGCTTACCTGCATAGCTTTCGATGAGTTCCTTAACATCAATCCCTGAAGTCTCCTTCAACGATTCCTGTAATGTTGACATTAAATTCGTTGCGTAGGCAGTTACTTTATTAGCACCGCCTCCTCCTTCCCCACCACCAGTATCAACAACCGTAATCTTATCGATATTGCCAAGTGGACTCGCAAGCTCTTTCGCATATTCTGGCATCATACGTACAATCATATCGAGGACAGCTGCTTGACCATAGTATTCGAAGGCTTCCGCAATTTTACGTTTTGCCTCGGCTTCTGCCAGACCTCGAAGTCGAATAATATCCGCATCTGTTTCCCCTTTTGCACGCTCAGCATCTGCTTTCGCAAGACCATCCAAACGAATTTTCTCCGCTTCGGCTTGTGCTAATGATTCGATACGGTATTTCTCCGCATCTGCCTGCGCTAGCTCACGCATTTTTGCTGCTGCTGCATTTTGCTCGATAGCATAACGATCAGCATCAGCCTTTTTCTTAACTTCTGAATCGTATTGCTTCTCACGACGTAAAATCTCTTTTTCTTCTAACTCAATTTGCTTTTGACGTTCAATAATGCGAATTTGCATTTCCTGCTCTGTTACTTCCTGCTTTGCACGTGCTGTTTCTAACTCATACGCTTGGTCTGCACGAGCTTTTGCAATATCTTGCTCACGGCGATATTCAGCCACTTTTAATTGATTTTCTTTTTCTGCTTCTGCAATTTCAGTTGCACGTTCAAGCTCTGCCTTTTGTGCTTCTTTCGATGCTTCGGCACGCTTAATACGCGTCTCCTTTTCAGCATCTGCAGTAGCAATATCCGCATCACGTTTAACTTGTGCAATACGAGGCTTACCAAGCGATTCTAAGTAACCATTTTTATCACGTACATCTTTAATCGTAAAGGAAACGATTGTCAGACCCATCTTCGCCAAGTCCTGAGATGCAACACGTTGTACTTCCTGAGAGAATTTATCACGGTTTTTATAAATTTCCTCAACCGTCATTGAACCTAAGATTGAACGTAAATGACCTTCTAACACTTCACGCGCCTCATTTTCACGCTCTTCCTTTTGCTTCCCTAAAAACTGCTCCGCTGCCGTTGCAATTTCAGAAATGGAACCACCAATTTTAATGATAGCTGTTCCATCGGCCATAACGGGTACACCTTGTTCCGTATACACTTCAGGTGTTGTTACATCAAGCTTACTTGACAATAAGCTTAATGGATGTGCCTGCTGGAAAATCGGGAATACAAATGTACCGCCACCACGTATAATTTTTATACGATTTCCTGACTCATCTTTATGTACATTTTTTGAGCCAAGATAACTACCTGTCACAATCAATGCTTCATCAGGACCCGCTGTACGATACTTAGTCACATAAAGTCCAACTAGTGCGATTAAAACAAATGCTACAATCCCTATAACAATTAAAATTTCCGTTGACATATAAATATCGCTCCTTTATAAAAATTTCTTATCATAAGACCTTACAAACAGTGTTCCTTCCTTCACTTCTACAACAAGTACCGTCGTATCGTAATCAATAGCCTCATTGTCATAACCTGTTGCTCGCTTCGAAATCATACCACTAGTCGTTTCAATAACTACCTCTCCAAAACCGTCTGTCGGGATAGGTACAATAACCTTTCCTAACTGTCCACCAAGCGATTCTTCCGTATAGGCTAAAGAAACATCGGCCGATCGTAGCGGAACAAGAACGAATAAATAAAATAGTGCACTTAAAATAGCTCCGATGATACAAGCAGCAACAATGTTCCAAACGCTAGGGAAGAAGGCTAATTTTTCTAGAATAAATCCTGTTGCTGACATCAACGTAATGAAAGATAGAATGACACTTGGATTTAATATCGGTAGCCCCTCTCCAATGCCCTCGACAGCATCACTAAAAAACGTGAATAAAAGAGTTACAAGGCCCCCAAATATTAATCCCACTAAAAAGATTTGCTCGAGTGAATAGCCAAATAGCGTCAAGTTGTTCACCCCTTTTCATTGTATTACCTACTATACGGATGCAGCCTACAAAAAGTTTCGTAATTTTTAACATTTTCTTAATTTTCAAATGATAGGTTTTGAAATAGTAAACTTCTTAAAGTATTATTAGCCATGTTACAATAAAGGGAATAATGGCAACTAAGGAGATATTACATGAGGCTTTCAACCATTTTAAATTTTTGTATTCTTGTATTTTTCACCTTACTATTCGTCAATGATTTTTTCCCACACACTACAATAGCTGGAACATTGTCTAAAAAAATCATCCTACTTATATTAATAGCTCTTGTGATCGTGCAAATTGCGACAGACAAGGGTAGATATAAAAAGCTTTCAAAAAAAGCCTATGTTGGCTTAACAGTATATACAGTCGGTCTTTGGGTTGTACTAACATTGCTTGGTGGCCAGTCACAATTAGGTCTTTCCTTTAATAGTCCTATTTTTTATATTATCGTACTATTTCTTGCGTTTGATTTACTACGTGTCTATCGTCAATCAAAGCAAGAGCGGTCAGAGGAAAAAGCAAAACAATAAATACGGCTCATCACCAAAAGTTGGGATGCCATTTGTTAAAACATTTACCATAATATTAGTTGATTGGGTGGAGGCTGGGCGACGCCTTGGGGATTAGCGCCCAGACGGAACGGAAATCAACCCCACGTTATGATACCATCCCTTTATTTCTATCTAGGAAAATAAAAAGCATGTCACCGAATGGGCTTTACTTGGAAGCTCCAATCGGCAGACATGCTTTTCTTAAGATTCTAGTACATTTAATGTGGATTGAATGCATGCAATATCTAAAAACACCTATAAACATTGGTATATCAATACATCTGTGAATTTCGTGTAATTTTAAGCTATGCAAACTAAAGCATATAAAAGTATAGTTTTGGGGCTAATTGGGGCTAGATTGGGGCTAATAAAATATGGCGAGCGTGTGTACAGGAATGTGTGAGTTATTTAGATTGGGGCTAACCGCTTCAATCTTTTTTAATATCCTTTTTATTTTGCATTAAAATTTTAGTTCAGATAAGATATCAGTAAACATAGAAAGTAAATTCATCGATCGTTATCAAAAATCTAAATCTACAAACAGGAGGCTTATAAATATGAGCAATAGTTCAGAAGAGTTCATTCCCTCTCTATATGACAAAATGATTGATAATACTTCGTATACGAATAGCAATAATAAAGTCACAAGAATTATTGTAGACACACATAATCAAAATAGAAAAAAATCCATACATTCTGAATGCATACTCAAAGACTCCTTTTTAGGAAGTTGTAATGGAATAATAAATGCGCATTCAATACAAAATAGTGGGATTTTAGATAAACTTTCAGAGAACAACTACGTATTACCGCTAGATAATTTTACTGAACTTTTTAATATTGATATTGAAAAATTATTACTCGGTAAAAATGAAGCAACAATTTTTAGAGGTTTCTGCAAAAAGCATGATGAAGTATTTCGCCCAATTGAAGATATAGAATATGGTTATAATAAAGAATTACAGAACTATCTTTTTGCCTACCGTGCATTCTGTAAAAGATACATAGACTCAAAGTCAAGTTATAATTATTATTCGAAACGCTTTTCTGATTTTGTTGACTCGGAGAAGTTAGAAGGAGTAATAGAAAAACATGCAGATATACCTATCCAAAGAAAAGAAATACGTGAACACAAAAAAACATATACGAATAAAAGGCAAGTTAAAAGAATGGAAGAATTTAATAAGTTATTAAAAAAAAATGAACAACTTAAATTTATTTTTAATACTAATTTAGAAAAGCAAAGGTATTTTAAAATACAAACTCTAGAGTTAGAATTTAGTGCAAAAAATATTCTAGCTTGTTCTTCTATGATTGATATTGCTACTGATTTTCAAGGGAAATTATTTAATAAGAATTTAAAATATCCTTTATTCCTTTCAGTACTCCCTGTTGGTGATACTACAAAAGTTTTAATTAGTTATTTAAAAACACATTCAACCTATCTAGAAAGAATTATCAATGTTATTAAAAATTCAAATGTACATCAACAAGAAATTATTTTATCCAACATTCTTATTAAGAATGCCAATAACATTATTTTCAATCCTCTAGAATTCAGAAAATTTAACGAGAAATCAATAAAAATAATAGCAGGTGGACAATTACGAAGAACTCAAAGTACAAATGAGCCTTTGGTTACACTAAAACTAAATATTTTTAGACCTCAATAATGACCACTATACCATACAAAGGACTTAAATCTAAAAACAAGGATACAGGGCAGACATTTACAAAAGATTGAAGCTTTATGCCTCAATCTTTTTTGTTTGGCCAAAATAAAAGCACCCAAACTATTTATTGTGGATGCCTTCTTGATCTATTTAACAATTTTAAGGTGCTGTTTCTTGTTGAGCTTCAACTGGCTTCTCATGCTGCACATACATAATTAAATATTTGAAGTAGCCACAATAATGGTTGAGACTGCTCACAGGTTTTGATTTAGTCAATTTACATTGTTTTCTTTAGTCGTTGTTAGCGCATCGGCTTTTTTCTTGGCTTCTATCCACAACTTTAGCTACTGCTTCATTTATATACGTTAACACTTCCTCAAAACTTTTCGGGTCTCTACCAAATTCCTTGATAAATGTCTTTATATTGTTTTCCATAGTAAAGTAGCTCCAACCTTCTGCGCTGTTTATATCAAGCTTAGTAGCTACATCGATAGATTGCTCTGAATCGCATTTAACTACTGTGTTGAATAGTTCTTCTGAATGAATGTTAATTGCTTCAACTTCTTTTGCCATTTCTTTAAACAATGGATAGAATCCCATATCAATTAAACGAACAGTATCACGTATTTCATTTATAGATAGATATGACATGCCAGGATCTTTATCCCAACCTTTATAAGTGATTTCATCAATCCTTTCCATTAGCTTTGATACTGCGTTCTTTACAACCTCCATCTGAATCATCTGTGCTGTTAAGTTATATACATTGCCACTATTTTCTTGTACGACTGATTGTAATGAGTGTTGTGTTTGTTGTTCCATGCTCTTCATTTCCCTTCTATTAAATATATGTGTTTTTTGTTTGCTACTGCTTTTAAAAGTAATTGTTTATTCCTATCAGACATAACCCGCCATTCTCTAGCTGTTACTTTCATGTGTCCTTACTTCCTTTCCTATTAAAATACTTCTGTTGGTCTATTTCATTCAGTTAACCAGTTGTAAAAGGGCACTGCGCGCACATTCACAGGCTTATCCTTCACAGGTGATGTTTTTATTATGGGATGCTTATATCTACGTTGTAATGCCTTCTTATGAGCCCCTACGAATATGGCACGTATTGTTTTAGTGACCGTCAGCACACCGTCTCTAATATCGTTGGCCATTTTAAAAATAACGTTCTTGGCCAATATGAATTCCTGGACGTTACTTACATTGGATGCTAGTACCACTTTATGCATCTCATCCTTAAAGTTATCGGGGATAGGTAATGAATGCATAAAATCAAATAGCATTTGTTGATACTCATTCATAAACTCTTTGCATGCTTCTTTTTCAGCATTAGCTCGATTATAAGCTTCTTGTAATGGGACAACCTCACATTCCTCGATAGGCTCGGCAGGATCTTCGCATGTTTCAGATTGGCTAGGCAAAATAATATAGATGTTTGCACCACGTCCTCCCTTTACCTTCGTAGTTGAATGTTTCTTGATGATTCCTAGTGATTCCAATTTTGAAATAGCTCGATAAACTGTCTTTGTACTAATCTCCAATGCTGCAGCAATTGTAGCAGCTTTCAAATGACACGCTCCTGGATATTCCAAAGCGTGACTAGTAAGTTTGAAAACGATGGCACGCTCTGATTCCGTTAAATCGTAGTAGTATGCTACCATGTGATTTTCTACAGCTGTGTCCATATCTGATACTGATTCAAATGTTACGTATTGTGCTAAGTATTCAAATGCCATCGTTTTCACCTCACTTTCTATCACTGGTATACCTTTACTTAAATGCCTTACGTAAATTTCCACGTATCTGTTTTACTTCCAACACTGTTAATAATTCGTGATACTTCATAATGCGAGCCAGTCGTTTTGTATGCTTTCGAGCATCAGTTACCATATCCAGCTGAATCATTTTATTGTGGATGTACTCATTACGTTGTTGGGTGGTTTTCGATTGGCCACGTCCACACATTGATACCCCTCTCCTTTCTGAATGTCGGCTATTTCTAGTCCATTCACCGACTAACCTTTGACGGTTGTTAAATGTTCCTTATTAGTTACATAATAAAACCAATATATTTAAAAGTCAACATCAAACAGTACTTTTGATTTCATTTTGTAACCAAAAGGTTTATTAATGTTCTCTTTAGGTATATAATTTTTAAGAGGTGATATTTTATGATGGGAACTAAAATCAAAATGGTTTTGGTTAAAAAGGGAATGAATGTTGTACAATTAGCGGAATTGCTAGGGACAACTCCACAAAATCTATACAAGAAATTCAAAAGAGATAACTTTAGTGAAAAAGAACTTGTGGAAATAGCAAATGTATTGGAAATTAAATTTGAAGGTTTCTTCTTCTTGGAGAATGGGGATAAAATTTAACATCCACACAACAAATAACACTTCCGGCTCATCGTGCAGCTGAAAGTGTTATTCTTTTGGTCATAATAAAAAGCAACCACATTTCTGTAGCTGCTTGATTATAATATATTAATTATTAAGAGCATGTTTTAAAAGATTAAAAGAATAAATGATTAAGTTCCAAATTGCATCGTTTAAGACTTACTCCCCCAATGGATTTCAGCATTTCAACGGTAGGACATTACGGTGAGACATTTATAGCCTATTAACAATTAAGACCACCCCAAATTGAAGAGGTCTTATTTTAAATTACACATTTATACAACTTGTTTAAGCTTTAATATAAGAATTTGTTCTCTATCTCAATGTATAAATATGGAGCTATTACGCTCACTTATCACATACTAATAATATGTTATATCAATTTGCAAAATAGTTTTATTTAACATATCCATACTCTTCTAACATATGTAGTAAGCTTGTATTAAGTACCCAGATTAAACTTTCTTTTTCTAATTTATCGCATTGTACAGTACAGAATAATTTATATTTACTCTCTTCTTCATAAGATAAATTCTTTAGTAGATAATTTAATTTATTATTGTGAAGCTTTAATAGTGCGTTAGCTATACTAGTATCTATATCTTCAATATTACAAATACAAGTTGTAGACTCTACGATTTGTTTATAGCCACTAGTTCCTTTATATCTTTTTTTCAAATCATCTATATGTACAGTAGTTTTATTAAAAAGCGGATCTTCTAATGATTCGATATTTTTAAAGGATTCAATCATAGGATAATTTAAATAGAGTTTACCTCTTCCTGTTGAATCAGAGAAATTATCCAATAAAATATCCAGCTTATTTTGGTCAAATTGCGAATCATGTGGATCAAAATCAAATACTAAAATTATGTCTCTAAAGTCTGCCTCATTTAACAAATCTGCCCCATCTAATTCAAGGTAGTCATTTAAAAACAAAGGAAGGTCAATAAATTCAAAATCTATGTTACCTTCCTCATCAGAATAATCTTTTTTTAATCTATTATAAAAAGCATAAATGTGTGTCTTGTATGCAACAATCTCTACATTTTCTATCCCATATAAATAATAGAAATGCTGGAACAGCTCTTTCTCTACTTTTTCTCCTTCAACCAAGAGCAAAACTTTGGACTTCTCCACAGTAGCCTTCACCTCAATTAAATTCTCCACTTTGATATAACTTCTCTAAATTATGACCTTGTCTTAATTCTCTTAACGTTGCATCTGCAACTGATATTATCTTATTGGGCATCATTAATAAATAGCAATCTGGGCGCATAAACTTATTATTCATTAGGTCTGTGTTATGTGTAGTAACAAGTATTTGACAATCACTTTGTTCCTTTAGTTCATGTAGCATTTTCTCTGCTAGTTCGAAATGAAAATTTGCATCAAATTCGTCTATAAATAAGAATTTAATCTTACTTAGATTCTTAATAATCAAATACATCGGTGTCAACGCTTTTGTTCCACTTGAAGCATTACTAATGAATTCTATTGGTCGTTTATGGTCAAAATATAATAATTTTTCTCCTTCAGGAGTTATATCAATTTTTAGGCTAATATTTAATCCACATTCATTTAAAAATTTCTCAAAATCTTCAACTAATCCCGAATCAATAATAGTTCGAATTAGTCCATTACCAATAAATTTAGGGCCTCTAAATTGAACAATGTTATCCGAAGGTTTTAATATTGCCATGCCTTCAATGAAATTACTTAATTCTTTTAAGATAATTAAATCATTTAATTTAGAGTTTGTTAAAATATATCTTAGAATTGTTATCTCATTATCCCATTCATCAAAATTTAGATGTTTTAGTTCACTATGATTTTTCAAATTTTCAAGATTTCCTTCTTGAGATTCAAAATCATAATTATAAAGAACTTCATTATCGATTTTTAGGCTTTCAAATTTGATTGTTGTGTTCGAAGTTTTTTCATAAATATACTCAATTTCCTTGTCTTTAATAAGAAAAATATATTCAAATCTAGCCGACTTTTCATTACTATTCGCATTCAAAAATCCAATATCTTCATGTTGACGCCTTTCATTAGGAAGAATTGTATACCTAACATCTATTAAAGCTTGACCTAGACTAGTTTTCCCTACAGCATTCTTCCCATACATTATTGCTTTATTGATTAGCCCATCCTTAATACATTCCTCATTAAATTTATAGTCTCTGACATTAGAGAAATCAATCGTAGTAGGCTCATTAAAAATTCTATAATTAGATATAGTAAACCTTTTTAGCATTAACTCCACTCCCGTAATTTTTTTACGTCACCTTCAGTATATGATACCAAAACCAGTAATATACATCCACAAAAAAAAAACTTCTTTATGTGATTCATATTCTGAACAACATTTACTCTCATTAAGCTAGTTTAAAACGGTACTTACTATAAGCCCCGACAAATACAGTTCTTAATGTGCTTGCCATTGTCAGTTCTATAGATTTCTTTGGAAGTTAGTCCCTCACAGTTATATACTTCTAGTCCTGATTCACTATGTATCAGACCTCTCAGGGCATAATAAAAAGCCTACTTATTGAGTAAGCTTTAAAAAGAAGAATATTAACTACAAGCTAAGCAAGTACTTGTGCTAAAGCAGGGAGTAATGGTGAAAATACTGACATATGATTTGCTGCTGATTCCATGAAACTTTTATATTTTTCAATAAAAGATGGTGTTCCCTTTGTTTCCTCCATGCTATCTACTAAACCTAATAGAATCATCAAATCGCTTTCAGAAGAAATATTTTTATTAATAACTGCTCTTAATTCATCAAAAATATTTTCCTGATTAATGTTAACAATATTTGAAGAATTATCTGTAGATCCTATATTTACTCTTGAGTTAGCTCCATAGAAGTGATTTGTTATGTTGGATGCCCATTCTTTATATTGCATAGATGATTCTTTTTGGACATCACATTGGTAGTGGGCATCTATAGAATGAAATTTCTCGTAATACCCCCTATCTACAACAATGTAACTCTCTTCTAATCCATTAGAAAGTGTTCGTATTAAACGATCACCTTCTTCAATTGGTAAGGTATTATCATGAATGAATATTTTGTTCTTTTGTACATTTGCCTTAATGTCAGAGTAAACCTCACCATTTTGTTTTTTTAGTATTACGGTATCCCTTGCTAATTGTTTTAATGGATTTCCCATATATTATCACCTTCCTTTACTCTATTATGATCTACAGATTTATGTAAGTCATTAACAATTTTCCATATTACCTTTAAGCAACAATACATAATAAAAAGCCACATAAGGTTGGGTGTGACTAATTAAATATGTACTATTTAATTAATGCTATAGCAGAAATAATAGTTCCAACAATAGTTATGATTATTGAAAGTCTATCTTTACTTTCTTGAACGTTATTTTTCAATATATTTTTAAAAGCTCTTATTAATTTTGTAAATTCATATAAAATTGGAATCCAAAAGATAGTGAACAAAAACACTAAAATATAGTTATTTAGCTCAATTAATTGTCCACCACTATTAATAAATTTATGAAATTCTAATATAATAGTAAAAATAATTGCAAAAGGAAAAAAGAAACGTATTATTTTAAATGAACTAAAGCTAATAATTTCAGGTTTACTGTAAATATAAATGCCTTCAATAAGCATCACTAAAGCACCTATAAATATCGTCATCTCACCTGCACTAAAATAATTAAAAATTTCTGAGATAATTCTATTATTTTCAATCCACAATTTTGCTGATACTAAAGCAAAAACAATAGATAGTCCTAACAGTATTAAAAATTCCGCCATTTTCTGAATACGTATGTTTTTAAATATCATAGCTCTTCTTTTCATAACAGTTCTCCAATTTTATACTTACTTTAATTATTGATAAAGAAATAGAAGCCACACCTTATTAGATGTGACTAATAATTTATTTCCATACTACTTTTTGAAATCTTTCACGTTCTGTATGATTCTTTCTAAGTATTTTTAAGAAATCGTCCTTGGAAGGTTGGTCAATAATATCTGAAACATCATTCGAAGTCCACTTTCTATTTCCTATACGATACCCTTCTTCGTTTAATCTATTTGCAACTTCAACAACTCTTCCACAGTGTGAGTAGTATTTTATTGCTTTTTGCTCTGGAGTATTTTCAGGATATGATTCAGCAGATTTTACAAAATCTTCTATTTTCCGAATTGCTTCCTTTAAAATATTTATATCTTTTTGTGCATTTTCTACAGTGTATTTCATTCTATCCCTCCTTTCTTTATTAATCATAGTTTGTTTGAAATTACATTCCAATAATACAAATCTGACAAAAAATCAAAACACCTACCGAAGTAAGTGTTTTGAAAAGACCATTTATTCAATTCATCACGGAGTGGTTTTGATTATTTTTATACTATTAGTTTTTACCATTTATTCAAAGTTGGATTTCCATTCCACATACGTCCATGTCGAGGATTACCAGTTTCTGTTTTTTCACCTACATGATAAACTTTGTTAATGTCTATAATACTAAAAATGTATTCCACTCTCTCTTTTACTATACTAGGAACAATACCTTCACAATTTCCCCATGCGATTATAATTTTATCTACAGTATCACATGTATCTTTAATTATTTGGTTACATTTCTGATAATCACCCAATAAAATATTGGAATTTAATTCAATTAAGTTTTCAGGATCTGGTTCCCGATATGGAAATAAGTTTAAAATATCTACTTTATTATATCCATTTGAATTACACCAACAAAGTACTTTACCAATTGTCCTATCAACCTTCTCAACATTATTATATAACCCAGCCTTGGACGGGTTCATTAAAATAATACTTACACTCTCAGAAATAGGATTATTTCTTGATTCAAAACTCAATAAATATCGATAATTATTTATAGAATCATCATTTACGATTCTATAATATTGTAACGATTTAGGTTTAGAAGCCATTTAATCATTCCTTTGCCTATTAATATATTGTACTCTTAAATTAGTATTAACCATTCTTGCATATTTTATTCCTACTTATTAAAAAAATAGATAGATAGATAATTTTTCATATAAAATCAATTACCTGAGACAAGCCAATTTTCGAGATTAGGTCAACTACTTATAGATTGTAGAAAGGATATAGAACGCTTTCTACAGGCTTTGTCATCCACAGATTTATGAGAAGAGTTGTATTTTTCTTATGTACTTTTTACTCCTAATTCCCTAAAATGGGATATAAATGGAGGTTGTTATTATGACTTGGTTTAAAAAATTATTCTCTAGAAAACAAACAATCGATACACCTGAAGAAAAACAAGAATCTGAAAGAAAAGATTCAGCTGTTAAGTTAGAAGTAGGCGTATCTACTAATGAATCTAATGTAAAGTTGAATACTATTGAAGAGCCTGCACCTACAATCAACCATAATCAAGCGTCAGTTGAACACACCTTATTTACCTTTAATGTTGCTGGTGTCACAATGAAAAACGATAAAAATAAAGATATACAGCGATCATTAACACGGTATGGGAAATTGTATTGTGAAGAAAATAGTATAGACCTTTATGGCGGATATTCTAATAAAGATATTCTAGATTATGTATTTGAAATTCGTGAATTTGAAGATTTGGAGTTTGCCAATGATGAAATACAATTCATCCCAGAACCAACTAACGAATATGACGAAAATGCTATAAAAGTATTGATTGATTACGGTAACGGTGATGTAATCCATGTTGGTTATGTTCCGAAAAAGTGTACAAAAAAACTTAAAAATATATTAAAGAATAAAGAGATATCTAATATAGCGGCTCATTATGTTGGTGGGAAAATCAAAGAAATTGAATATGATTTTGAAAAAGACAAGGAGAAGGTTGTAACTAACTCTAATCTATCATTAGGTGTGCAAATAGATATTCGTTATAATTAAGTCCTCAAAATGTAGTCACTCAAACTGAGTGGCTTTTTTATTATAACTTTTGTAAAAATAGTTAAATAAATGAATAAAAACCATTGATTTTATATATACCAAGGTATATAATAAGAGTATAGAAAGGAGGTGAACAAAGTGGATTATGATAAGATTCTAGCTTACCTAGTAGCTATCGCAACAATCGCAAACTTACTTACAAGTTCAGCGAAAAACATAAGCGATATAAAAAGTAAGAAAAAAGAAAAGCGACGCACTCCCGCAAAGAAGAAACGTCGCTAACCACTGAAAGAAGGAGGTTAACCCCTCCTTCCCTATAATCTTATCACATTCATCCCATTATGAAAAATATAGGATATGTTGTTGCACTGGCATTTGCCTTGTACGTATTAACAGATATGGTTAATTGGAAAGAACCAAAGCTTTTTGACTACTCCATGATTGTCATTTACTCAATCTGCTTAATATTAGTGATTTTAAACATCGTAGTATATTTTATGAAAAGGAGAGGATAAACGTTGACTGAGCAAAAAACATCTGAAGCACAGAAACGTGCTACTCAAGCGTACCGAGAAAAAAATAGAGAAAAGACACGTAAGCAGTCGGCAAAGAGTGCAGCTAAAACTTACATTAATAAATATTGTGATCTAGTTGATCTAGCTGAATTAAAGCAGCTAATGGCAGCTCGAGAAAAGGAATTACAAGGTGAATAGTCACAAAATGACCAGGTACTCAATTTAACGAGCGCCTGGTCATTTACTGTTTATCATTGGAAAATTTAATTTTTAATCCTTCATATTCGCTACTTATCATAGTTCCAGAAAATCGATTACCTCTATCCAAAACCAAGTTGGAATATACTTCACCGTTTTCGCACAGAATATTTTTTACTAAATAAAAAGGAGGTGAGTAAAATGAAATTTATATTTATAATAAAACCTACCTTCAACCAGCTAATAATTCTTTTGCTTTTGGTAAAAATCCTCTTCTTATAAATTAAATAATTAAGAAGATGACGGCACTTCAAACAAGTGTTGTCATACTTTAAATAAAGAAATACATAATGATTATTTTGCTTTAGCATAATAAAAAGTCACATCTATTTAGAAGTAGCTTTTAAACAAAAACTAACATTTTATATCTTAGTAATTAATTTAAACCTCTCGAATTCAGTTTTTAAATATTTTATAGAATCTTGAAATATGTTTAACAATTCTGTAGATGTTGTATAATCCCCTAACCCGACTTTTGTTTTTATATTACCTTCCTTAAACCTTTTTACTCCTGAACTAATTTCATTTGGCTTTTGGTTGTGAATAAAATTATTGCGAATAGTATTTAATTTTTTTATAATTTTTTTATTATTAATGTCATTCAAAATTTTATATACATCATATTCTTCAAGTTGAAGTAATATTTTTATTACTTTTCCTCTAAAACCAGGTTTTGTTTCTTCGTCAATTTTATATTTAATGTTAACAATGTGAAAAAGAGAATCTATTAAAGCAATGAACCTTGAATACAAACTTTCAATATAGAAATTATACCAATATTGATAACCAAAGTGTTCAGGTTGAAAATTAGGATAATATATTACTTTGCCTTTCTCTTTTCTATACCATTCATCATCAGGAATACCTTTGTTATAAAAATGTTTAACTAAAACATAATTGGATATTAAATCTATTACACGATTATTAAACTCATCTTTTAAAAAGTTAATTTCAATTTCTCGGTCGGCATCTTTTTTTAGTATGTTGAAACTAATATGATTTTCTTGTTCAAAAAATAAACTATCAAAAACATCTTTTAATTCTCCAATATTACTTTCCCATTCACTTATTTCTGGTACAGTTAAGTGTTTTGCTATGTCAATCGTCATAATTACATACCTCTTTACATTAGAATCGTGGTAACATTTTCTATTAACTTTATTCTAAACTAAAAGATAAATATATGTAATTAATCCTTGAAAATAAAAACACCTACCGAAGTAAGTGTTTATATAAACAGTTTATTCAATTGCTTCATTGCTCTTTTCTTATTCTTCTCTAGTTGTTGCACCGTTATTTGCTTAACTTTTGGTGCTGGTCCTTCAATTTCATAAGAGATTTTTTGGGAACGTTGCTCTGCAGCTTCTGTGTCCGTATCATAGTATGCCTCAATGAATTTATGATGCTTTTTCACTCCCCCACATAATAGCTCATAATCCACCTTTTCTCGCTCTTTAAAGCACTTCTACAGCTTGTTTAGATTATAAGAAGAAAAACGCTCGTACGACCTCTCTAAACGGTCTATTTTTCACTGCCTTCCACCAGTGAAAAGACCACTCATAAAGAGTGGCCCTGTCAAACAAAATAGAGTTATAGCTTATTTCTAATAGAGAGCAATATACTTCTTACTATTCTTGTAAGCTAAGGACACCCATTTTTACTAATCTCTCAACCTCTTCCGATTTGAACCATTTTAATTCATATGCTGTTAACACATTGTCTTTTTTATATTGATCACCATTGTGTCGTAGATCTCGATTTACATAATAAATTAATTCATTACTTAGATTTGATACTATGTTATGATATTTCCGACAGAATTCTGTGAATGTACCGCTCTGTTCATCATTTAACCACATTGCTACAAATCGTGTTTCTGAATGATTGTTAAGATTACGTTGTTTAGCCTCTCTAATATATTGACGAGCTTCATAAGTAACGATGGCATTTACCAGCTGTGTATCTGTATTCACACGTTTTAGTATGGATTCTAAGTCTGGTTGTTGTGTGTTCATGTACATTTCATGTGAGACTTTTTCTTTGTAAGACGTTAACTGTTGAATTAAGCTGTCCAACATATCTAATCCATTTTGTATTGATGTAGAATCGAACACAATATTATTAAATGAATTGACTAATGTTAAAAGCTTTTGTTTTTCATCCACACTGATATCTGTTTCTTGTTTTGCTAAAACGTCTAGTTTCATTTGAATGGCCATTTTCTTTGCAGTAACATTTGTTAACTCCTCTTCTAAATCAGCGGCTCTCTTATGATCTCCCTCAATTTCTTGTATAGCTAAATCCTGTGCTAACGATTGCTGTTGCTCTGATAATACTTCAATATTCTCCTTAATATCATCTACTTTATTTCTAAGATGAAACGTAGCAGCCGTCGCATTCTTTAATAAATCTTTAATTTCATTAATAACTTTATTTTCAGCATTTCTATAACGCTGTTTTTCTGCAGTTATTGTGTTCATAGTTCCATCAAAAAAATTGTTTAATGTGCTTTTTACAACCTCTATTGCTTCTGTTTTTTTAGACATGAATAATCACCTTTCTTTTTAAAGAAATAATTTTTTATGATACATCTCAGTTAACTTTGAGTTACAAATGCTTCAATAAGTCCTTGTACTTCTAAAACTTCATCTGTAGAAAGATTATTAGTATCGATCCCTCTTGCATTCAAATTTTTCATCGCTTTAACAACGTTGATTGCATACTCTCCCTCCTCTTTTGTAAACGAAGGTGAAGAATTACCACGTTTAAATATTGCGGTACTTTCTAGCTGCTTTTCATGCGCTTTCAATAATTGCAAATCTCTATTTTGTGGCGGAATGGCACTGCTATTTGTTCCTACCTGATTACTCTTTTGCGCTAACTCCTGACGCATCTTATCAATTACAGCCTGTGGCAAAGCGCCATTTGTTAACAATGGAATATCAAAACTCGCAACAGCGGCTACTTCCTGTTCAAACATGATTGTATCGATAAAACCTAACTCTTTAGCTTTCTGTGCGTTCATCCAGGTTTCTTTATCCATCATGTCCTTTAGTTTTGTTTCACTCAAACCAGTTTTGGCAGTATAAGCATTCACAATAGACTTGTTAATGTTTTGAAGAAATTCACTTCTATGATTCATTGTGCGATAATCGCCCTGTGCAGAAACGCTTGCGTTATGAATCATTAATTGAGCTGTAGGAGACATTTCAACGCGGCTACCGGCCATGGCAATTACACTTGCTGCTGATGCAGCTAAACCCACAATTTGAACGGTTACTTCTCCAGAAAATGATTTTAGTGCTGTATATATTTCAGAGGCACTAAAAACAGAGCCACCTCCACTGTTTATTAAAACGTTCACTTTCGTAGACTTTGTTTTTTTAGCAGAATCTAATTGTTTGTTGATATTACCTGGACTAGTCGCAGGTATATTGAAATAATCGTAAATCTGTTGCTCGCTATCTGAAATTATTGGACCACGTATATTAATATTCATTTGTTCTCAAATCCTTTCTTTACTTTCGTTTTGTATACACACCTCACTTTCGCTTTCAGGCTTATATCCTTGCTTCATTTTCCAAAACATAAGATGAAGGATTTTTTTCAAAGTTGTAACTTTCAACTCCCACAAGCGAAAGCGAAAGTAAAATTTTTGGAATAAAAATAGATGACTTTTGGGGCTCGCAAGCCCCGCATGCAACAAGAGTCCTATAAGAACCTACGCAAACTGGCTGGACTCCGGATTGAAATCAAAAACCACACCCCCTAATAAAGAAAAGCCCAATAACATACACATCGCTGTGCAGTTACTGGACTTCATGAGTCTCTATTATTATTTAACTTGTAACGATTGATTGCTTTACATCGTGTGCATTGTACTTCTAAAACACACTGGGTAAGTGTAGCACCAGCTTCATATTCACTCGAAGCTTTTAATAATAACTTTCCGCATTTTGTGCATCGTAGTTCTTTCATAAAGTCACCTCATTATCTTTTAAGTATTAAGAGAATTACGCGTGTGCTGCTCTTTCATTTTTTCATCACGCCAATAACGTTCACCAATTAATGTTAGATTGTTTATGACAGCATTCCTTAAAGTCTCATAGTCTACCTTCTGAGACTGCTCAAAATAGCGTATAAACAGTTCTTTATCTTCCACACTAATTAGTTCGCATATCTCCTTGAATCGCTTGTATTGAAGCCTAATACGTTCTAGCCGTTTCTTGTAAGATGCCTTCTCGTCAATAATCATAAATGCTAGAATATCCGACCTACTCGAAATAGATTGTTCATTATCATAAATAGACACGCCATAACTAAATTCGTACAGCTGAGCAAAGTGTGCTGCTTGTCTTTTCTCCAAATAGTTTGCTAGTTTGTTGGCCTGGGCATCCATCCACAATGAATACATATACTTCCTTACTTTTTGTTCTAGTTCTGAAACAAAAGTATCTGAATCACTTTCAATTTCATAAGGTGTGTCAGCTGTAATAAGTGCTAATTGTTCACCGAAGTCTTCTGAAATTGTGGTTTGATTCATGCAGCACATCCTCCTTTCAACTAAACCTAACCGGATAGTTTGTTTGAATTAAATACTCAATTTTCACACCTGTATCAAGATTTAAATACAATGAAATCTTTATCATGGCTGCATCTCTAATCTTTGTATATGTCATTGCACTTATTGGTGGATCAAACTTTAAATTGTAGACGTGATAATCTGTCAAGTATTCACTATTAGCTGACAAATACCTTGCTTCAATTAGAAAGCGTTCTGGTGTCGGTAATCTCTCAATAGCTCGTTCAATCATTTGGTGAAAGGCAACATTATCATTATCTGGATCAGTAATTTTAGAAATTCGATATCGTGCCAATTCCTCTACAACAGCTTTACGAATTTTCACTTTCTCTACTCTAGTTAAGTGTTTTAATAGTTCCATTGGTATCATCCTCGCTCCTTACTTTTGACAACCTATATTTCAATCACTCCAATCAAAATCATTTGGATCACTCCCGTCTTGTATCCAGCGTTGGAACTCTATTTCTTTATCTCTAGGATCATATTGCGGTTTTTGTTTTGGTTGAGAAGGTTTTTTATCTGCATTCATTTTGATAGCTAGCTCCATAAATCTCTCACGAAGCTTTTTGGATGATAGTACATTTGTTTTCCAAAATGAATCTTGTGTTACCCAATCCATTACTTGCTTCGCTAGATGTTTATCTACTCCATCAAGCTCGATTAATTTACGCATATCATCAGCCCAGGTTTGCATATTGGACTTTTTAATCAAATGAGATATTCCAGCTTCATTTGCAACTGCTGAAACTTTCTCATGAAAGTACATTGCCATTTTGAAATAGGTGTTATCCTCGTCATATTTTTTTTGACGAGTAGTATTTATATCTTTTATATCTTTTATATCTTTATTACATCCCTCAAATCTGAGGGTTCTCTCCACCAAATTTGAGGGTTCTCTCTCCAAATCTGAGGGTTCTCTACTTTCAGAACCGTCATTTTTGAGGGTTCTATTTTTATAGAATTTCTTTGAGTTTTTCACTTTAAAAATATTTCCATAGGGGGTTCGCTTTGTGGTTATATATCCGTGTTTTTTTAAAGTTGAAATATTTCTTTCAACTTTCGCCAGACTGTAACCTAACGATTCGGACATTTCAATATTTTTAACAGGCCTACCACCAAGAACAATGCCGATAGTTTCATCATTTTCGACGACTTCTTTTGTAACTTTAGATATTAACCACAAAAACTCCCATAAAGCCGAACCAATTTTTTCGACATGTTCTGGCTCGAGTAGACCCGTGAAAACTGGAAAAAAGAAATTATCAGACATCGTCACCACCACCTTGTCAATGCCTATGTTGCTTAAACTGTGCAGCTGCTCTTTTATTCTTCATTTTCTAATTCAAGCTGCAAAAATGCTTGTGTAGCTTGCTCATGAGTTATGAACCCTTGTTTAAGGGCAAACATTACTTTACTTATTTTTAGGCTTTTTTCCGTTAAAACTGCTAGTTTGTTTCCTTGAGGGTCTAGCTTCACCCTTACTTGAGCACCTTCATAAACTGATGAACCACGATTCCATACCTGACTTGAATCGTGTTCAACAAGTGTATCTAATATATCTTTAATAGTAATAGCTTTGTATTGGTCATCCTCTTTTACTTCGATATGATCACCTTCCACTAAATCCATGTACGAAAAACGGCCATTTACTTTGTGCAATAAGGAAACAATATCAATGCCAAAATGCACAGTTATACGTCCAATTAAATATTCTTCATTCATCTATTTCCCCACCTTGAATTTTATATGTGTCAATCTGACACTCAATCCTGTACACACGCTTCGCCCAAGCATATTTTTAATTACCATTCACTTGTAATTTCACTTATTACTTCAAAAGCCTGTCTCGCTGGCCACCAGCGTTTACGATTTTTCTTAACCTCAATGGCTCGCATACGTACATCACATACAAGTTCACTTTCTAAAAATCTTGGTGACATGTTCGTTAGTTCTGCCATTTTGTTTAAATCAATCCACCACAATAGTTCTCTTATTTCCTCATCAAGCCGTTTCTCTATGTATTGCCGAATGGCTTGTTTGTCCAATTGCAATTCGATATTTGCTGGTAACATCTCATAGCCCCCTTATTTTACAGTTGGTATTGCTAGCCATTTATCAATAGTTTCACGATGGAAAATGATACGACCACGAATTTTTTTACAGGGAATTTCATTCAATCGAACCATCGTATAAATAGTTGCTGCACTTACACCGATTAATTCAGCAACTTCATTTACTGATAAAGTCACTTTTTCCATAAAATTAACACCTCCTGAATATGCCTGTCAGTATTAATACCGATAGAATTAATTTAAACCATTATTAAATAATTTGCAAGTTTTTAATTCTATTGGTATTATTTTTGTGAATATATAGATGAATTTTTAGGATGTGAAATGTTGACACAATTAGGCGAATTGATAAGAATAGCTAGACAAAAGAAGGGATTAACAACAACGCAATTAGCGGAAATTGTTGATTTATCTCAAGGCTATATTTCTCATTTAGAAAATAATCGAAAGAAAAACCCATCTCCTGAAGTGCTAAAAAAAATTAGTTCCGAATTAGAGATACCATTAGG
Source organism: Lysinibacillus sp. NPDC094403 (assembly GCF_050278745.1). NCBI lineage: Bacteria > Bacillati > Bacillota > Bacilli > Caryophanales > Bacillaceae > Lysinibacillus > Lysinibacillus sp. NPDC094403. The sequence continues at coordinate 196,609 of NZ_JBNNTL010000004.1, forward strand.
TGAACTTTTGATTAAAGCTGGCTATGAGGATATGACCAGGGAGGTATTAAACAGACTAAATGAGGAGTTAAAAGAAAAGGTCACATTATATACAGATGAAATAATGACGCTAGAAATAAGAGAACATCAGTCACAAAAGTATAAGTTGTTATATGATCCTACGTTTAAAAAACAAACTGTAGAGTATTTAGTAAAACATTATAACTTTGATGGTTTAACTGATATTGGAATTAAAAGTTATACAAAGGAATTGTTAGAAGTATATCTAGATAAAACGCAATTAGAACACAAGTACAAACCTTACTCTAATGAGAATGCAATTAATTTTGCTTATGATGCATTGAATTCTCTTTACAAAAACCAAATCACAGACTATTTTAGGGTTGAAGATCTTCCTGTAAACTACTTTTATTATCTGAAAGACGACAATATTAAAGAAGGTTTAAACTATGAGTTATATGAAAAAATAACTTTTATAATCGAGAATGCAAAAGATGAAATCAGAAATTTAGAAAAGAATGTGAATAATCACTAAACCTTTTCAAATCACCTACCTATTCCTGTACACACGCTTCGCCCAAGCATGAAAGGAATGGACAAGGTGAAATTATATAAATCAGCAAAAGAACCTGAAATATATCACTATTTCAATGCAAATAAAGAAAAATTGTGGATGTTTCGACATAAGTATTATGATGCTACCGGAAAACGAAAAGAGAAGAAGAAAAGTGGCTTTAAAACAGAAAAAGCAGCATTGAAAGCCCTACTGGAATTGAAGGCTTCAACGCTGCGAGGTGAAACTAAACATATAGAAAATGATAACCTAACTGTCGGACAATGGCTAGATATGTGGTATGAAACCAATCTAAAAAAATGGAAAATTGCTTCACAGAAACAACGCGAAATGGCTATTCGTTTACAAATGAAGCCATTAATCGGTCATTTTAAACTACAACAACTAACAAAAGCGATCTATCAAAAACATTACATTAATGAATTAGAAAAGAAATATAAACCTAGTACGGTCAGATTACTTCACGATTTATTTAAAATTGCTATCAATGCAGCGGTAGAAGAAGAAATCTTAACACGGAATAAATTTCATGGAACTGTCTTGCCTTCTCTAAGAGGAAAAGAAGCAGATAAAAATTATCTTACACCTGAGCAGTTAAGTTTATTACTAAATCATATCAAACAACACGAAGATATTGCCTATTACAGTTTATTTTTAACGATTGCTTATACTGGTATGCGTAAAGGTGAGGCATTGGGGCTTCAATGGCAGAATATCGACTTTACCAATCAAACGATTACCATTGAGCGTCATAGAGGTAGTAATGGTGTAGACTCCACGAAAACAAAGAATAGTGAGCGTACCATAAAAATAGATGAAGTTGTTTTGCTGCAGTTGAAGAGTTATCGAACAGCTGTTAAAGCGCTGTTGCTGTCGCATGGTCGGAAATTACATGACGATATTACGAAAGATGATTCCTTTATTTTTATATCACCTAATACTATCGAACCTTTTGCTTCTACAGGATTAAATGCCACTTTTAATCGTATTGTAGCTGCAGTTGGGTTGCCAGCTACCACTATACACGGTTTACGGCACACACACGCTACAATTTTGATGAATAATGATATTCCTGTGAAAGCCATTGCCGAACGATTAGGGAATACCCCCGAAATAATCCATACAACATACGGGCATGTATTGAGAGAAATGGAAGATAAAATTATCGACATATTTGACCGCGCTATTGGAAATGGGGCTAAAAGTGGGGCTAGCTCATAGCTAAACCCCACTCAAAGCGCATTATATAGGCTTTAACATAGCCTTTAAGATTCTAGTACATTTAAAATTACATCAAGATCATTGACAGCAATATCTAGGCGTTCCTTTGCATCCATATTTTGCTGTTTTAATTGACTAAACTCTAGCAAATTTTTCTCATGCTTTAATTTGATAGAAGACAAGCGTTCAATGCGCGATTCTACCTTTTCAATGGCTTGCTCACAAACTGCTGTCCATATTTTTTCTGATTGCTGCATTTCAGTTGTTGATGGGTTGTGTTGACGCATAATTCGTGCATATACTACTTCAATTTGTTCAATTAGTTCAGAATAAAAGTGTCGCTCAACACGAGTTGTTTGGAATGTTGGGTGCTCTACCTCTTTTGCATATGGGGTAATTTGACGTAGTAGCTTGCCAGCATTTTCTCCGAAACCATGCGATAAATTCAATACATTCATTAACTGTAAAAGTAAACGAATTTCTTCTAGATTAATAAGCTGTGAATCGATGCTTTCCTTTAGCTTTAAAGATTCCATATAGCGTCGATCAAAGTGCTCAATTTCACCATTGCGTTGCTCTACTAAATGATCACTTGCATTGTCTTTTAAACTTTTAATATAGCGAATGGCATGGCTTTTTAGCTCTTCCATCGACAGCAAGTTGTCATTGTCTTGTTGTGGCTTTCCTCGTTGAACATACGCAAATGCATCCATTTTTTTGGGCCATTGTGCTACTGGGGTTTCATCTGTGACATTATAGCGTATATAAATTCCGTGCATTCCATATCCTCCAAGTCCATTAAACAAGTATCTCTAAAGACAATAAATCGAATACGCAATTTTTTCAAGTAAAAAACTTTTAAAGATTGAAAATCCTTCTTTTGAACAATAATTCAAAAATCCCGAATAGTCGATACTATTCAGGATTGTCTCTTTTATCATAATAAAGATTTTTACCACTTTATCCTCTGACAAGCTTTGTTCGTATACGGTTTGAAACATACTCTACGACTAAAATAAGCAATATTAGACCCAATAAAATTGCTCCTACCTCTGACCACTTATAGCCATTCATAGCAAAAATAAGTGGCGCTCCTATTCCACCAGCTCCAACTAGACCAAGTACTGTTGCATCACGCAAATTCATATCAAAACGATAGATCACAATCGATAAAAATAAAGCCGTTAGCTGTGGCAATATTCCAAATCGGATTTTCTCCATTAAAGTGCAGCCGATAGCCTCCATTGACTCTAGTACACTTTTATCTAAATCCTCAATAACATCTACATATAGCTTTGATAGCATCCCGATGGACGTCAACGACATTGTCAGTACACCAGCAAATGGACCAGGACCTGTTACCCTTATGAACATAAGTCCGTAAACAATGGCCGGAATAGTGCGAATAACGATTAACAGCAAACGAACTATAAATGCAATAGGCGTTGGTACAATGTTTGAAGCCGATAAAAAGGCTAAAGGTATTGCCAACAACGCACCTAAAATCGTACCAAGAAAGGCAATTGCCATTGTTTCAATTAATAAATAAGGGATACCACCTGTAGTAACATTAAAGATTAATGACCAATCAGGATTCAGCAACCCTACGAATATATTTTTAGCAATCTTCGTACCATTCAACGATACATTTTCGAAATGGATCGTTGACACAGACCACACAAATAACATACTTAAAATGAAGATTGTTATGATGTATGACATGCGTCTATTTGGTTGTAATTGCAATTGCTTTTCTATAGCATTCATAGCATCACCCCTATTTTAATTTCTTGCGAAGATATTCGCTAGAAGATTCAATGATAAATACAGTACAAACAAGCATTAGTAAAATCATGCCCACATTCGCATAGCTTCTCCAACCAAGACTTTCGTTAAGAAGCAAACCAATCCCACCAGCACCTACATAACCTAGAATAGACGCATAACGAACATTTCCTTCAAAGCAAAATAAAGATGTCGATAAGTAATTAGGAAGAATCTGTGGCATAATCGCATAACGAAATGCTTGAATCGTTGTTAGTCCCATCGAATGCATTGCCTCATATGCCCCCATATCGACATTTTCAATTTGCTCATATAACAACTTCCCTACATACGCAATCGTAAATAAAAAAATAGCAACCGTGCCAGCCATCGTACCTAACCCAAATATAAATGTTGCTATAAGTGCGACAATCAAAGTAGGCAATGTCCGAAGCAAGCTTAAAATAATTTTGCTCGACATCGCGATCCATTTATTTTTTGTAATATTTGTCGCAGCAAGCATTGCAATTGGTAAGGCACAAATAGCACCTAGTATTGAACCGAACAATGACATTTTAATCGTATCGAATAACGGCTGCCAAAGCTTCGATAAATATGTCCAATTTGGAGGAATCATTTGTTGTACGATGACAAAAAACTGACTGATTCGACGGATGATAACCTCTAGGCTAAAGCCCGTTATGCGAAATGAAAGGAAAGCCAATAGAAGCAGGATAATCCATATCATTGGCATTATCGAGCGTTTCTCCTGCACTTCTTTACCATTAGGCAATACTATTTTTTTCTGGGATAGCAGATTCCATTGCATGATTAGTCGCCCCATTCCCTTCATTCGCATTGTTATAGATGTACGAGAGAATTTCCTCATCTACCTCGTTTGCTCGCCCATCAAAAACAATTTCACCGCTTCTTACACCAATAACTCGTGTTGCATAAGTCAATGCTAAATCGACGTGATGGATATTGATAATGATCGTCATATTTAATTCCCGATTTATACGTTTAAAATCGTCCATGACTTGCTTCGCAGTTACGGGATCAAGTGAAGCAACAGGCTCATCCGCTAAAATAATTTGTGGATTTTGCGCAAGGGTACGCGCTAAAGCTACACGCTGTTGTTGACCACCAGATAACTGATCTACACGTACATATGCTTTATCTAAAATGCCTACCTGATCGAGTGCCATTAATGCTTTAAGCTTCTCTTCTTTCGTAAAGATGCCGAGCATTTTTCTCCAAAACGGCATATTGGGCACAAAAGAAACGAGGACATTTTTCAATACAGAGACACGTGTTACAAGGTTAAATGATTGAAAAATCATGCCAATATTACGGCGTAGATATCTTATTCCCTTTCCCTTTAACTGGTGTACGTCAACTGAATTTACATGTAATGATCCTTCTGTAATATCATGCATTTTATTAATGCAGCGCAGTAAGGTTGATTTCCCTGCACCTGACAAGCCTATGATGGCAACAAACTCGCCTTGCTCAATTTGTAGGTTAATATGATTTAATGCAAGAAATCCATTCGGATATCGTTTCTCTACCTCTTTAAACTCAATCATTGAACCGCTCCATTTCTGAAAATGAGTCTGTATAAAAAACAAGAATCTGCAAGCTTTCTGCGGATAAGCCGCAAGCCTCGCAGATTCTTTACTAACCTCTTTACATGACCAACTTTTAGTACGTTTTATTTACTTAGAACCAAGATTTTGCACTAGCTCCTGTGCCTTACGTTCATTGTCATAATCACTATCCTTTGCCGGTTGATAGCCTTCATGGCTATAGATAGCAATAACTTCCTTACCCTTTTCAGAGTTGCCAATATTAATAAATGCTTGTTGGATAGCCTTTTTTAAATCGTCATTCATAACCTTTGAATTCTTACTTACGCTTATTGTGTCGTTATAAATCGCTGGCATAACACCGATTAAATCTGTTTCCTCCCAAATAGAAGCAGAGCGATTAAATTCACCTTGCCAGCTCTCCTCATAATCTCTACGTGCATCTGCATACGTAACCAATACATCCGTTTGGCCAGCAGCTAATCGTGCAAAGGCATTACCGTAGGAATCAGCCTGGACAACCTGTGCTAAATCTGGAATTGTTTTATTAAATTTCTCATGTAACCATAATATTGGGTAAATATAACCTGCTGGTGAGGAGGAAGACATAACATTCCAAGTGACATTATTTAAATCCTCGAAAGTTAATTCCTCTCCGTTATTTACTTTCGCCGCTAATGCTTTTCCTTTTTCCGATGGCCCCGCAACTAAAATCGCTCGATAAGATGTCGTTTGTGTTGTTGTTGGTGCTGTCGGCTTGTTTTTATTCCAATCGACTGGATTATCTGAATCATTATTTAAACCTGCGCGTGTAGCCGTTAAAATTACTTCGGCACCATCATCATAAAGGACATATGTCCCCCCTGGAATTAGACCAATATCGGTTGTGCCTGCAGATAATGCTTCGCCAACTGCTTCAAAGTTTGTACCTACTGTAATATCGATTTCGCCTACATCAAAGCCTAAACTTGCAAGCTCGTCCTTCAGTAAACCTTTTAAAGGCTCCGTCGCCGTTATAATTTCATTAGGATCACGTGAGGGCACGAAGCCAATCGTTAATTTTTTTATAGATTCATTGCCACTTGCTTCTGAGGACACTTCAACAGCTGTATCATCTTTAGATGTTTTGGAAGCCTCATTTCCACATGCCATTAAGAGCATTGAAAGCATGAATGTTAGACCAAAAAATAGTAATTTCTTCAAGTTGTTTTCCTCCTCATTTTTGAAATGCTTCCTCAGTATAAACAGTAAATATTTTCCTGGTGTTAATAACTGGTAAATATATGTTTCTATTTTGTAAAACAATATTTTGATATCGTAAACTCGTTAAATTATCAAAAATAACTTTATATACTATGGATATACTAACTAACGGAGGACCTCTTATGAATGAAAAAACGATACAAATACTTGCTACTAGTGATATTCATGGATATATTATGCCAACCACTTTCCGGAACGACCGAAATGAAGCACTTGGTTTAGCCAAACTAGCAACAATCATCCAGGAAAAACGACTTGAAGGGCCAACAATTTTAATTGATAACGGAGATTTTATTCAAGGAAGTCCGATGACCTTTTATCATCAAAAATTTCAAGCTCAGAAGCCTAATCCATTAATACAAGTTGCCAATAATCTTCAATATGATGCGATGGTATTTGGCAATCACGAATTTAATTACGGGCTTCCTGCGTTACAATCTGTTATAAGTCAGTCCCAATTCCTATGGCTTGGCGCTAACATTTTAACGGATGATGGCAAGCATTTTACGAAGCCCTATATCATCAAAGAAATAGAAGATATTCGCATAGCTATATTAGGTGTGACGACACATTTTGTAACAAAATGGGAGGAGCCAAAGCATATTCATGGGCTTCGTTTTGAAGATGCTTTTTCGAGTGCAAGCTATTGGGCTAAATGGATACGTGCAAATGAACAAATTGATGTCCTTATTCTTTGCTACCACGGAGGATTTGAGCGAAGCCTTGAAACTGGAGAATTACTCGAAACAGAGGACGGGGAAAATCAAGGATATCGTATGTGTACAGAAATTGAAGAAGTGGATATTGTCATTTCCGGCCATCAACATCGTGAAATTAGCACAACAATCATGGGGAAATCAGTAGTTCAGCCTGGTACTAAAGGGACTTGTTTAGCTAGTATTGAACTAAAAATTATTATGGACAACCAAGAGAATATTCACTCTATTACCCATACACCATCACTAATATATGTTACGGAAGATACTACATCTAAGACATCCGTTTCCAACATCATCTCGGCTACTTTTGAAAAAACAGATGTATGGTTAGATGAAGCGATTGGAATCATTCATGGAAATATGCAAATTGAGGATTCATTTCTAGCCCGCGTTCAAGAGCATCCATATATCGAATTTATTAATCGTATTCAAATGGAAGTATCTGGAGCTTCTATTTCTTGTACAGCGATCTTTCACGATGAGCGTGGCGGCTTAAAACATGAGGTAACGATGCGTGATATCGTAACAAACTATATTTACGCAAATACATTAAAAGTGCTTCGTCTAACAGGTCTTGACATCTTACTCGCCCTTGAACAATCGGCAACCTATTTTACTGTAGAGGCGGGCGAGCTGAACGTTGCCGAGTCTTTTCTTTATCCAAAGGCGCAACCTTATAATTATGACATGTGGGAGGGTATCGAATATATTCTCGATATTTCAAAGCCTAATGGTGAGCGTGTAACTAAGCTTACTATTAATAATGTACCTATGAAAATGGATGAAGAATTTGAAGTCGTTATGAGTAGTTATCGTGCAACTGGGGCAGGAAATTTTGACTTTTTAACAAGTCGTCCTGTTGTAAAGGAAATACAAATTGATATGACGGAGCTTATTGCCGATTATATTTTAAAACATCCATCCATTCATGCAACATGTAATAACAATTGGCAAATAACGTTCTAGCTTTTAATAAAAAAAATTTCGTTATGCTCCTATAAGGATTGCTGTCCCTCTGGAGTATAGCGAAATTTTTTATCTTTCATCCTAATTAGGAATCTTGTCGTATTTGATTTATGCTTTTTCCTTCAGTAAAGGCATGAATTGATTTTATTTTACCTACTGATTTGAAATTTGCCTTGTCATAGACCTTGGCAACCTGTTCATTGATAGGTAAAATCCAGAGATATTCTAACCCCTGCTTTACCGACTCTTGCTGAATATGCTGCAGAATATATCCAATCAATCCTCGTCCTCGATGGCTTTCAAGTGTGGCTACACTCTCAACTCTCCCTTGATTTCCTGAGACAAAAATATTGGCAGTACAGCAGGCTTTGCCATCTAATCTTAATAAATAATACGTAAACTGTGGTGAATGATATGTTTGCTCAAAAGCTTGTTTAATTAATGCAGGCTCCCCAAATGTAGAAATGCTCATTTCTACAGCTAATGCTTCCTCCATATTGGCATCTGTTACAAGTTCAATTTGTATGGCTGGATTATGTGATATTTGCGAGTATTCACCATTCCAACACTGTACATCATCAGTAAAACTTTCAAATTGAAAGCCATGATTCTCTAATACTTCTATACATGACTGATTTTCCTCCACATTGTATAAATACAATCTTGGGATGAGAGATTTTGATTGATAGAAATCCTTGATTTTCTTTAAAAACATATCTGGCTCGGTAATCTTCTTCCAAATGTGTGCATGATTAGCGTCGTAATATGTTGGCATTTCCTTATTATAAAATAATACTCCTTCGTGACATGTTTCCATCTCACTAAAACTTTTAATATAATCAATATCTAACTGCATGATGTGCTCTATTTTATGCATGCTCTGTTCCTCCCTCAATCCATTTTTCATATAAATCCTCTAGCTGCTGTTCAAACTTTTGACGTTGCTCTTTGGCAAGTGCAGGCTCTTTTAATTTCATTTCGAGCTTTTCAATTTGTTCTTCAATCGGAATCTCTTTTTTAGCAGTATAGGACTTTTCAGGCACTTCTTTTATAACTGGTTCTTTTACTATTTCTAAGCGTTTTTGTCTTGCCCATTCATAATCACCTTCAAATACTTGAATCGATTCATGCTCAATCCATGCAACTTTTGTAAATATCTTTTGTAAAAAATAACGGTCATGTGAGACACCAATAATGGTTCCTTCAAAGGATTCCAGTGTATCCTCCAATACCTCTCTCGCTTCAATGTCTAAATGATTGGTCGGCTCATCTAGCATTAATAAATTAATATCCTCATGCATTAACTGTGCTAGACGTAAGCGCATTTTTTCACCTCCACTTAAATCCTTCACTTTTTTGAAAACGTCATAGCCATAAAATAAAAACTGAGCAAGAATATGGCGTGCCTCAGCCTCTGACACAGAGACACTCTCACGGAAGGCATCTATTAAACGAATAGCAGGATTTTTATGCTCAAATTGCTGCGAAAGATAGCCAATTTCTACACTGTTGCCGACATGGCAAGCACCTTCATTAGGTTCAACCTCACCTAACATCATTTTTAATAACGTTGATTTTCCACTTCCATTACCACCCACAATCGCTAGTCGTTCTCCGAAGTAAACCGCTAAATTACTTTCCTTAAATAATGGTTTCTCAAATGCATGGCTAATACCCTTCATTTGCACAACCTCTTTACCACTACGTTCAGCCATCATTAAGGCTAAATTCATTTTCTTTTTCGTTAAAGGCTTCTTCACACGCTCTATCCGTGCTAGTGCTTTTTCCATACTTTTAGCACGTCGATGTAAGCCAGCATTTGGCGGATTCGCTTCATTTGCCCATTGCTTTAGGCGCTTTATTGTTTCCTGCATTTTTTTAATTTTCTTTTGCTGTTCTTCGTATTGAGTAAATTGTTGTTCAACCTTAACTTCTTTTTGTTCAACAAATGCATCGTAATTGCCACTATACGCAAATGCTTCTCCATCTTCAATTTCAATTATTTTTTGAGCCATTTGATTCATAAAATGACGATCATGTGATACGACAATAACAATTCCTGCAAAGTTTCGGACATAGTTTTCTAACCATTCAATTGCCTGCATATCTAAATGATTCGTTGGTTCATCTAATAGTAAAATTGAAGGATTACTTAAAAGAATTTGCCCAAGCATCACCTTTGTTTTCTCCCCACCACTTAAACTAGTAAATGGTTGCTCAAGCAATGGCGTAATACCTAAACCATTGGCAATCATCGCTAATTGCGCATCAATTTCATAGCCACCCTGGAGCATAAACTGTTCCTGCACATGACCATATTGCTGAAGTATTTTATCTGTTACAGCCAACTGCATCTCTTGCTCAAGCTTTGTCATTGTTGCCTTTAGTGCATAGATTTCCGCAAATGCTTCCTCCAGCACTTCCTTTACTGAGAGCATAGGATAATCCGGAATTTGATGTAAATAACCAATCGTTGCTTCTTTACTTTTTATGATTCGTCCCTTATCTGGCGTATCCAACCCAGCTAGTAACTGTAATAAAGTCGTTTTCCCACTGCCATTCACGCCAACAATGGCAACATGCTCGCCTGTATTTACTTCTAATTGAAGCCCTTCAAATAATACGCTTCCACCAATAATTTTTTGTATTTGTTCAGCCTTAATTTGCATCGTTTTTTCCTCCAATGAAACGTGCGAAAAACATCTATAGACACAAAAAAGACTGCTCGATTAACAAGCAGTCTTTTCCTCATTAGTTTGTGAAAAAGAATGGTTAATTCGCTACGTTTGTTATTTGATTTTGCTTAAAAATGGACAGACCTATCCCGTTGTTCGCAAAATCGAAAGTAATCACACGTGCAAAATACATAGCTGTATCCACTTTTACACATGTTTTCGTAGCGTTTTTATTCATTCCTTTTCACCTCCGTTCAATATAGTTAAATTTATATTACCATAATTCAGTGAATTTGGAAAAGGGAAAATTTTTCACTTTCAAATTTTTATGAATATACAAAACTCGTACTAGCTATAAACTAATATAAAAATAGAAATATTTTCATAAATAATTTCGTTAATTAGTCATTTTCTCGCGGATATACGAAAAATTTTCATGGTATATTAGTCTTACTTTATATTATGAGGGTAAAAATACGGAGGAACATTTATGAAAAAATTAAGTATGCAAAACAAAATGAGCTTATTAATTGTCGCAATCATTGCATTCGTAATTATTGCAATCGGTCTAGTCAATACAAACGAAATGAAAACAACATTGCAAGCAGAATATAATACTCGTCTCACTCAAATTTTTGATTTAAGCGTACATAATTTGGATCAAACATTGCCAGGCAAATGGCATTTAAAAAATGGAGATCTTTACAAGGGAGATGCTAAAGTAGCTAACGAAACAGCTATCATTGATAAATTAGGTGAATTATCTCAAGCAGCAATCACTATTTTTGCTCATGATACACGCATTAATACAAATATTGTAGTGGATGGAAAGCGTGCGATTGGGACAACCGCTGATCCTATAGTAGCAGAAACTGTGTTAACGCAAGGAAAAAGTTATACAGGTACTGCTGAAGTTGTCGGCGAACCCTATTTAACAAAATATGAGCCAATTAAAAATGCGGGTGGGGAAACAATTGGTATGATATTTGCAGGAGTGCCTTCTTCTGAAATTGATGCAGTGGCTCAAAAAATGCTACTTAAAATGGGTTTCCTTACAATTATCGCAGCCATTATCGCTGTTTTTGCAGGTATTTTATTCGTACGAGGGATTGTTAAGCCTTTAAAGCATTTAAACACTCAGCTCGAAACAATTTCAGCTGGGAAGGGTGATTTAACACAGGAGCTTGTTGTCAAGTCTAAGGATGAAATCGGTGAACTCGCAAATTCCTTCAATGCTATGCTCGCCACATTACGTAAAATGATGCAGCAAGTGGATAAAACAGCGAATCAAGTATCTGCCTCATCAGCTGAATTATCTGCAACAGCGGGCTCTACAACATCAACAACTGAAAATTTAACGGCCAATATGCAAGAACTAGCGAGTGGAGCAAGCACACAAAAACATAGTGCTAATGAAAATGTGGAAGCTATGCAGGATATAGCAGGAGGTATTCAACTAGTAACTGAAACAAATAGCGAGGTTTCATCTTATGCATCTGATGCCTTTGTTACCGCTAAGCACGGTGAGGAAACGGCGCAGAAGATGCAAGTACAAATGCGTGCTATGACAGCGGCCGTGCAGGACAGTGCAAATTCTATCACGTCTCTTGATTCATATGCCAACAAAATTGGCGATATTGTTGAGGTTATTCACGCAATAGCTGACCAAACTAATTTACTTGCGCTGAATGCATCCATAGAGGCAGCACGTGCTGGAGAACATGGTAAAGGCTTTGCGGTTGTAGCTGAAGAAGTTCGTAAACTAGCGGAGCAATCGAAAACATCAGCGGCAGAAATTACCGACACCATTCATACGATGCAGCAGCTAACAAAGGAAGCAAGTGAGCATATGCAACAAAGTGAACAAGAAGCCGCTTCAAGTGCAGAAATTGTTCATACAACAAGTATCGCTTTTGAAGACATTACATCCAAGGTTTTACAAGTAACAAATAAAATTCAAGAGGTTTCAAGTATTGCCGAAGAGCTCTATGCACGAATCGAACAAGCTAATGCTTCCACACAAATTATGGCTGAAATTGCAGTAGACGCACGAGAGCAATCAAAAGTAGTTACACAAATTGCAGAAGCAAATCTTGAATCCATGGAGGATATCAAAACAGCAGCCTCACAGCTTACTTATAATGCAGAGACACTACAAGATTTAATCCATCAGTTTAAATATTAAAGCTTGTTCATATCATTTTATTTCCTAATTTAAAGAGGCTGATAAAATCATCAGCCTCTTTATGTTTTCACTTTTCTCACAAACATTTTAACAAACGGTACGAGGAAAATAGATACGACTAGCACTCTGAATAACTGAAATGCAGTAACGATTGTCACATTTGCATGAACAGAAGCGGCGATAATCCCCATTTGATCAAGCCCGCCTGGTACGATACTTAAAAAGCCTGTTCGGAAATCAAGGCTGTAAAAATTCTTCATCACAAATGTTAACCCATAAGCTGCGCCAACAAAGATACCCGCTGATACAAAAGCGTAAAATACATGCTTCTTCGATAAATGTAAATCCTCTTTTTTCAATAATAGTCCGATGTAAATGCCAAGCATTAGTTGCGCAATATGAAGTAGTGACAATGGCAATTTCGGAACATCAATCCCTGCTATATTTATGCCCATCAATAAAAACACTGGACCAAGCATATAGCCTGTCGGAATTTTTGCCTTTTGCGCTAGCCACCCTGCTGCTCCACACACAGTAAGTAACCCTATTAGACTCCATGTATACGCTCCGTTGACAACTGCACCCGTTCCTCCAGAGCTTGACACCATTAATGGCACAAAACCGACAATTAAAAGAACCCGTAATATTTGGAAGAACGTAATGACGACCATATCCATATCCCCCTGCTCCTCGGCAAAGGCAATAACCTGTGACATGCCACCAGGTACACAGCATGTCAATGCGGTCGCAAAATCTAAATCTGCACGTTTTGCAACTAAATAACTAATACCAAAAAACAATACAATAAATAATACGTTTATAACAATCATACTTCCTATAAATTGTTTAATATCCTGCACCGCTTCAGGTGTAAACGCAAAACCAATGGAATAACCCGCAACGATTAAACCAAAATTACGGAAATATTTATGCCATTTCAATTGTACTTTCGTCGATAATTGAACAATAAGCACCGCTGCTATAGCTCCAAGTAACCACGGCATTGGAATATGTAATACATTAAATAAAATCGCACCTGTTAAACCAATACATAATGTAATTAACATGTGCTTGTCAAAAATAAACATAGAAGCAACCCCTCGTGACTGTATGATTCTATTATGCCGTGAACCTCCTTGTTTTTCTACTTCATCACTTTTTTGCAAGGTCATATATCGCTAAAATTTAACCTCTTATCTATAAAATTTAACCTCTTATCCAAGATTTTCTCCAAGCCAAAATTTTCTATGCTACATTATTATTACCTGATTCAGTGTTTCTCCATAGCGGAGATATGTAAAGGAGGCCTCCTATGAAATGAAAATTCATTTAACAATCAATAGTGCATTAGAAGAAACTGAGGTTCATATACATGCAAAGGAATATAACGAGCAAATTGAGCGACTGATGAAGCAACTACAAACTTCACAAACGACAATGTTAGATGGCTACTTTCAACAGGAAATTCATATGCTAAAAATTTCAGATATTTACTCCATTTACGCAGAGGGTGCAAAAGTATTTTTGCAGACCGAGGAACAGGAATTCGAAACGAAACGTAAATTATATGAGCTGGAAGCACAATTAGCGAAAGACTTTGCCCGAGTCAGCAAATCGACACTAGTCAATATTAACAAAATTGCCTCTATTCAAATGGGTAAAATCGGTACAACAGAACTGATTTTAGAAAACGATGTGTCCATCCATGTTAGTCGCAAATATTTAAAAGAATTAAAACACCACTTAGGTATTGGGAGGGACTCATAATATGAAATTTATTCGCATGATGATTATCGGACTACTCATATCACTTAGCTCTTCCTACGTTTTAGTGACATTAAGCGTCATATCTAATAACGCTGTAATGTCAGGATCGGAATTACTTGAACAAATTATCATCGCAGCCATACTTGGAGCTGTAATTGGTTTGCTGTCCATCATTTTTGATATCGAGCGTTTACCTTTTATTATTCAGCTTATTCTACATTTAATTGCAGTTACTCTGTGTGTTATGATTGCAGGCTATTTCGGGCGTTGGTTTGAACATTCCGGCATTAAGTATGTTCTTATAAGTGAAGCTATTATTTACTTAATAGTTTGGTGCATCCTTTATGTACTTCAAAAAAATGATATTGAAAAAATAAATTATGAAATTCAAAAAAGAAAGGAATAAACAATATGACTTTTGCTATACAAGTTGAAAATCTATGTAAGCAATATGGCGATCATCAGGCCGTAAAGGGTATTTCATTTACGGTTGAGCAAGGCTCCCTCTTCGCCTTTTTAGGTGCGAATGGTGCAGGGAAATCAACGACCATTGAAATACTCTGTACATTATTAAAAAAATCAAGCGGTACTGTAAAAATTAATGGCTATACACTTGATGCAAGCAATGACAATGCGGAAATTCGAAAATCCATTGGTGTCGTATTCCAGCAAAGTTTACTAGATGAACGATTAACGGTGCGGGAAAATATACTTCACCGTGGTAAAACATATGGCTTATCGAAAAAACAATTGACCGATAATTATCAATTCGTTTCAACATACTTGCATTTAGCTGATATAGAAAAGCGCAAATATGGAACGTTATCAGGTGGTCAAAAAAGGCGTGCTGATATTGCTCGAGCCCTTATCCATCGACCAAATATATTGTTTTTAGATGAACCGACAACTGGGCTTGATCCACAAACGCGTCAATTCGTTTGGCAAGCCATTAAACAACTTCAGCTAGAGACAAACATGACTGTTTTTTTAACAACTCATTATATGGAGGAAGCGGCAGTCGCTCATCAAGTCATCGTCTTAAAAGAAGGAGAAATTGTTGCTGAAGGGACACCAGATGCTCTTAAAACAAAATACGCTTATGATTCAATGGCAATTGTTTTTCATAATAGTTCTGAAGGGATACAGTGGCTCGAGGAAAATGCCATCTCCTATACAGAAAATCTAGGCATTTTCTCCATCCGAGTCGACTCGACACTTCATGCTTTAACGCTATTAAAAAAAGCGGAGCCGCTTATTGCTTCGTTTGAAGTCATCAAAGGTACGATGGATGATGTCTTTCTTCATATTATGGCCGAGGGAGGCGCAGCTTATGGAAGCATTATTTAGTTTAGTACAGCGAAATAACAAGGTTTTTAGACGTGATAAAACACAAGTCTTCTACTCACTGCTTGCTGTCATTATTGTCATTGTCCTTTACGCAGTATTTCTTCAAAAAATGCAGGTCAATGCCATTGAAGAAGTGACAAAGGCTACTCCAGCTGTGATAACAATGGTCAATGAATGGATTGTCGCTGGTTTACTCTCTATGATCGCTGTTTCTTCTACACTTGCTGCGTATGGCATTGCTGTTAGGGATCTTGAATCAAAAGCGCAAGCTGATTTT
This sequence comes from Lysinibacillus sp. NPDC094403, assembly GCF_050278745.1. Classification (NCBI taxonomy): domain Bacteria; kingdom Bacillati; phylum Bacillota; class Bacilli; order Caryophanales; family Bacillaceae; genus Lysinibacillus; species Lysinibacillus sp. NPDC094403. The sequence goes on from NZ_JBNNTL010000004.1 coordinate 212,956, forward strand.
CTAACTGCGCCCATCTCGAGAGCAACTATTCAATTTAGCTATGTATTAAATGCCTTTATCATTGGCTGTATTTTTTCCTTTATCGCCCTTATTGGCTGTGAAATTTTTATCGCATCAACTGGCGGTCAACTACTAAGCTTTGGGGATTTCATGAAAGTAGTAGGCTTATTATTTTTATCTGTGTTACTTGCCAGTGTTTTTAATCTCTTCCTTGTGTTACTTGCTAACAGCCAACATTCATTTTCAACTCTCAGTACAATCGTCGGTACAGCACTCGGTTTCTTATGTGGCGTTTATGTACCTGTTGGTGCACTTCCAAGTTTTGCTCAAAACCTTATTATGTATTTCCCTATCAGTCATACAACTTTACTATTACGCAATGCTTTTATGGAGAGCTCAATTTCCAAGGTTTTCGAAGGTGCGCCTGCTTCACAGGTAGAAGAATACAAAAAAATGTATGGTATTGTCTATGACCTTCATGGAAATATACTAAGTTCCTCAACAAGCATTATCATTATTGTCGTAACTATTATTGTGCTATCAATCTTATCTATCATTATTTTTAAAAAGAAAAGTAAATAAACACTTTCGCACATCGTTTATAAAACGATGTGTTTTTTATTGATTTTATCCAAACAATTTGTTATTTTAATAATAAATAAGCAAACAAAATGTTTTATCGTTTGTTTTTCAGGAGGATATCCAATGGATGTAAATGAATTATTCTGGCAAGCGTCAATCCATGACATAAAAAAGGGTTACAACGATGAAGCAACACACTTCACTTGTCTACTTTGTGGAGAAAAGATTGAAAAAGGAATTATTTATCCACATGAAGGCGTTCTCTACGAGGCAGAAAAATTTATGCAACATCATATTACTGCTGCTCATCAATCTGTATTTCATTATTTAAATGGCCTTAATAAAAAAATGACAGGACTAACTGATCATCAAAGTCATATTTTAAGCTTATTTTATGAAGGAAAAACCGATCAAGAAATTAAAGAAGAGCTGGAAATTGGTAGTGCAACAACGATACGTCACCATCGCTTTACCCTTAAAGAAAAGGAACGACAAGCGAAAACTTTTCTTGCGATGATGGAGCTATTAAAAGAACAGGACCAAAAGAAAGATAACTTTGTACCCATTCACAAAACAGCTACGATGGTCGACGATCGCTATAATATTACGATTTCTGAAGAGCAGCAATTACTTGAAAAGTACTTTCCAAACGGTATTGGGAAAGAGCTTGTCCGCTTCCCAATACGTGAGAAACATAAAATTGTGGTACTCCGTGCAATCACAAAGCTTTTCGATGAAACAAAACAGTATTCAGAAAAAGAATTAAACGAAATGATTCAGCCGATATATGAGGACTATGTGCAAATACGTCGCTATTTAATCGAATACGGCTTCATGGATCGACAAGAGGATGGCAGTGCTTACTGGATAAAAAAATAAGAAAGAAGGATTTCCGATGGACCATAAAAAAGAATTAAAAGAAATGTATAAAGAAATAAAAATCGAAGCTGGTGTTTTTACAATGACCAATCAACAAAATGGTAAAGTGTTTGTTGGCAGCTTCAATAATTTAAAACGCTTAAACGGCTTTCAATTTTCATTAAAAACAGATACACATACTAATAAAAAGCTACAAGCCGATTACAACACATTCGGCAAGGATGCCTTCGATATTGAAGTTGTGGAATATTTGAAGAAAAAAGAAGAAGGCTATTTCGATGCCAAAAAAGAGCTAGAAAAGCTGGAACAAAAATGGCTCGACAAGCTTCAGCCATTTGGTGAACGTGGATATAACTAGGTAAAGCATGAGAGCTACAAAAAAAGAATCTGTTTTCTCCGCGATTTAGATGGAGAAACTTGCAGATTCTTTTTTAATTTCATATATTGTGTTGTTTCGCGTAGGGATTCACTGCTTCTAAGGTATTCCTTTTCGTAGGTAGAACAAAACCAGTTGCACCAGAGCAGTTCTTTGGTTAACTCGAGCAGTTGCACCCGAGTATTTCTTCGTTGGCCAACCCCACTTCTTTGCGTGGGTTCGTCCTCTCACTTCATTTCTTAATTTCCTGTTGAGCTTTTTTTGTTAGCTTTCCGAAAACTAGCTCATACGAATGCTTGATTAAATTTTCGACTAAATCAATAGGCACGTCATCTACATCCATATAGATTGAGTTCCAATGTGTTTTATTCATATAGTAGCCTGGAATAATACCTTCATAGGCTTCTCTCAACTCTTCAGCCCGATTAGGTTCACATTTTAATGTAAGTACCGGTCTTCCAGTCGCGTCTCCGCCCATCATTCCATACATTTTACCACCAATATGATAGCGATCCGCTCCCCACTCTTCTTTGTAATCATGCGTTGTTCCATGAAGCTTTAGGCAAAATGCGTGAATTGTTTCTTTGTTCATTATTTAACCCCATTTCATATCAAAATAAAAAAACACACGTTCGATTATTTTAATTATAATCAATAACGTGTGAAGAGGAAATATATATTTATTTTAAATCGTCTACTGAGCCTCTTAGCAACAATGAGAGAGCTAAGCGTCAACCATAACTCGTTATTAAAGGACATCCATTACTTTATACCTCTATCAAATACGCCGATGACCTCGGTAGTTTGTAATATATTGACAAAAGCTTTGGCATCCGCTTCCTTGATCATTGCTTTAACATCGGCAAGCTGATAGCGTGTAATGACGGTAATTAAAACTTTTCGCCCTTCGCCTGAATAAGCACCCTTCGCATCCATAATAGTTACACCTCTATGAAGCTTTTCCAGTAACTGCTGTTTTACTTCCTCGCCCTTGCTCGTAATAATCATCATTGTCAATTTAATATGACTCGTATGAATAGTGTCGACAACCTTCCCAGTAGCATAAATTGATACGAGCGTCAGTAATGCCGCATCCCAGCTAAAAACGAATCCGGAGATAGCTACAACGATACCATTCATCGCAGAGATTAATGTACCAAGTGGAAAATCTCGTTTGCGACTTAGCAGCATCGCTATAATATCAAAACCACCAGAAGAACCTGCCGCACGAAAAATCATACCCAACCCTAAGCCCACAATAACACCACCAAATAATGAGGCAAGAATTGGATCTTGTGTAGCTTTATAAACCGGAATAATATACAAGCTTACTGACAAGACAACTACTGAAAGAATGGTATATCCAATGAACCGCTTCCCTAGCTTCAAGACCCCTATAATAAGCAGAGGCAAATTCAATAGTAAATTTAAAACCCCTGTATTCAAGGGTGTAATAATACCAAGCATGATAGCAATCCCGCTTAATCCTCCACTTAAAATCTCATGTGGAATTAACAAAAGATTATAGGCAAGGGCGACTAATATCGATGAAAGTGTAATAACGACAATATTTCGCATAACAATTCCCCTATCATTTACGAACGAGTTTTATACTTCTTCCCCTTAGAATACCCAAGTTATTCGTTCAAAAAACCTAGAGTATTGCACTAACGTAGTTAAAACAACGATATTTATTTCTTCTGATATTCTTTTTTCTGCTCTTCTTTTATCGGCACTTCTTTTAACGGCTCATCTTTATTCTCTTCTACTTTATCTGCTACCTTATAAATACGTTCAAGCATAGGCGGATGTGTATAACGGAACCACTTTACGAGTAACTGTGGATTTACCTCACTTAAACCAGATATCGTTAGCTTCTGGAATGCAGTAACTGCAGACTCTCGATCACCCGTCAGTGAAATCGCATATTGATCAGCTCTCGTTTCTTGATACCTTGAAACATAGTTCGACAGAGGGCTTGAAGCAAATAATAAAACAGATGTTAGGAGTAAAAACAATGGATAAGAACCTATGTCACCGACCTTTTTAATTTTTAATACCTGTCCGTAACGTCCAATCAACCACCTCAAACATTTCGCTGTGAGCCATAAGCCTATTAATGTCAACAGAAGATATCCAGCAATGCCAAAATAAATATGCTTTTCAACATAGTGTCCCATTTCATGTGCCATGATAAATAATATTTCATTATCCGTTAAACGGTTTAAAGTTGTATCCCATAGCACAATTCTCGAATTACTGCCAATACCCGTTACATAGGCATTTAAGGCATTTGTTTTTTCTGCCATATTGACTTCATATACGTGCTCTGCTGGTATATTCGCCTGTGAAGCAATTGACAAAATTTTCGCCTCTAGCTCTTTATTTTTTAACGGATAAAAATCATTATATAAAGGATCAATGACTACAGGTTGAATGAACATAACAAATATTGTAAATGGAATCGTTAGAAACCATGCATATAGCCACCATCTTTTGGCACTTTTTTTGATGAGCCAATAAAGGACAGTCACGATAATAAAACTCATGCCAAAGTTGACCCAAAAATCAAGAATGCCATCTCGCATCCATGACGAGAACCCTTGTGTACTAATACCGTACGTTTTGCTTAAATTGTAACGATAATAATTGAGTGGAAATAGTACAACATATAGTAAAAGTGATAATAAGAATAGGTAACTTGCATTTTGTAACAGCTTCCATTTTGTTTGTGATGTCGCAACTTTTTCGAAATAACGTGATACACCCATAATTAATATCATGAAATAGATTAGCCATTCCAAAGGTGTAGCAACAAAGAATAGGAAGTTCCGTATTTTAGAATATTCACCACTTAAGTATAGTTCCTTTTCAGACATAAACATCACTGGATCTGCAGCTGTCCCCTGCATCGCTCGTGGTATTGTACCACCACCGCTGTGGAATATATACCAATACATACACAGCACATAAACACCGAATAAAAGTAGCGCGACAATTCCCATTTTTTTCGCTATGTCATTTCCTCCCTTGTTCAACACTAAGTTCGTCCTATAGTAAGTGTAAGCTAAATTAAAAAAGTTAGAACAAATTTTTCTTTGTTTTATTTACCTTCTATTCTACTTCACACCAAAAAGAACAATGCGCTAAAGTTTCCCAAAGCTTTGCTAATGAATTTTAAAGTAATTGCTCATCATATTGAACTTTTGATCAAATAGAACTTCCACCGTGCGACACTTAAGAAAGAAAGATTCGGCATTTTCATCCTAAATCTTGTCTAAACAGCAAAATGAATTTTAATGTAAAAACTTCATTTTTTGATTTTTCCAAACAAAAAATATCCTCATATGACATAATTCCATAGTCAGCAATAATAACATGGAATGGGGACTGTTTATCCCTACGAAGGGAGGGTTGTACTTGCTAACTGAGTTACTGACAAAAGATACTATACAACTCGCAAATTTTGTAAATACTTGGCAGGAAGCTATTCATTTAGCTGCTAGTCCACTATTAAAGGATAATAAAATCGAAAAACGCTATATTGAGGCAATGATTCATTCCATTGAAAAACACGGACCTTATGTAGTCATTACACCAAAAGTAGCGATTCCACATGCTCGGCACACAGAAGGAGTTAACGAACTAGCCATGAGCCTATTAAGCTTACAAAAGCCTGTTATGTTTGGACCAGAAAAGCCTGTTTTCTTAATTATTGTCTTAGCTGCGACCGATAGTGTGTCGCATCTGCAGGCATTAGCTGACTTAACAAAGATTTTGCAAGAACCAAATCAAATTGACAGCATCATCGCCTGCCAGCATAAAGACAATATTATTAAAGAAATTCAACAAATTGTGGCGAAGGAGTAATCTTGATGAAAATTTTAGTAGTGTGCGGGAATGGCTTAGGTAGTAGCTTTATTATGGAATTGAATGTAAAAAAAGCGTTAACTGAACTTGGAAAAGTTGCAGAAGTAACTCATACAGATTTAGCATCTGCCAAGGCAGAAAAAGCGGATATTTATATTGGTGCAGAGGATATTGTCAATCAATTACCCGAAGAAAGAGGTCACATCGTTAGTATAGTTAATATGATGAGTATTTCAGAAATTAAATTAAAGCTTAAATCTCTGCTATAAAGGATTGAATTGAACTTCATTAAAAATTGGATAGGATGAGGTGTTAATATGTTAGATGTTATTATGAATGACATTTTAGGAACACCAGCTATATTAGTCGGCCTATTCGCATTTGTCGGATTATTAATCCAAAAAAAGTCAGCTTCAACAGTTCTTTCTGGTACGCTAAAAACCGTTATGGGCTTTGTTATTCTCGGTGCAGGTGCAACCGTTTTAATTGGTTCTTTAAATCACTTTAGTAAAATGTTTGATCATGCATTTAATGTCCAAGGGGTTATCCCCAATAATGAAGCGATTGTAGCAGCCGCCCAAACTAGTTTCGGAACAGCTACTGCTATGATCATGGTTTTCGGTATGATTATGAACATTTTATTTGCTCGATTTACACCCTTAAAATATATATTTTTAACTGGTCATCATACATTATTTATGGCGTGTTTAATAGCAGCATCACTTTCAGTCGGTGGTATGAGTGGCACACCTCTTATAATCGTTGGCTCCATTATACTTGGTCTATGTATGGTCGTATTCCCTGCCATTTTACAACCAACTGTTCGGCAAATAACCGGCAGTGATGATTTTGCTGTTGGTCATTTTGGCAGTGTTGGATATTATGTATCTGCTAAAATTGGAAAGCTCTTTGGAAACAAAGCTAAATCAACGGAAGACATAAAAGTTCCAAAATCCCTAGGTTTTTTAAGAGATACATCTGTAGCTGTTTCCTTAACTATGAGTCTATTTTTTATTATCGTTGCTCTATTCGCAGGTCAATCCTATATTGAGGCACAATTATCTGGCGGTTCAAACTTTATCGTCTTTGCCATTATTCAAGCTATTACCTTTGCCGCTGGTGTCTATATCATTTTGGCTGGAGTGCGGATGCTGATCGCCGAAATAATTCCTGCTTTTAAAGGGATTGCAGATAAGCTCGTGCCAAACACAAAGCCTGCATTAGACTGCCCAACAATTTTTCCATTCGCTCCAAATGCAGTGATTATCGGTTTCCTGTTTAGCTTTGTGGCAGGCCTAGTATCCATGTTTATACTTCCCCTCATAGGGCTAAAAGTGATTGTTCCTGGGCTTGTACCACATTTCTTCACGGGTGCGGCTGCAGGAGTATTTGGTAATGCAACTGGTGGTAGAATCGGTGCCATGGTAGGAGCATTTGCCAACGGATTAATTATTAGCTTTATCCCCGCGATCCTACTTATCTTTATGGGTGATATCGGCTACGAGGGAACTACATTTGGCGATTCAGACTTCGGCATTGTAGGAATTATTATAATAAATGTATTGAAATTATTTGGTGCAGTTTAATTTAAACTATGGGTCTCGCAAACTCTTTGCGAGGCTTTTTTAATATGCCAATAGTACTTATATCGCGATATTTCCATCTTTTTCACTATAAATATAGAGATAATTCATCGGATAACCAACTAAATAACTAGTGATTTAAAATTTGCGAGGATGATTTGAACCCATTTCCCTGTAGTAAATTGTAAAAAGTTTGATAATATTTAATGGTAAAACAAAAAACGTCGTCTGACATCTGACTTAGAAAAACTTTTACCGATATAAATAATACATACAATTGGAGGTACTCATATTGAAAAAATTAATGATTGGCTTTTGTTTAATCGTTTTATTAATAGCAGGCTGTTCAACAGCTCCACCAGAAAAAGCGAAAGATAATTATAAAATTGGTATCTTACTCTCCGACGCAGGGCTTGGTGATGAATCATTTAATGACTCAGCTTTTAAAGGGCTTGAGAAAGCACGAGATGAGCTAGGTATTTTGTTTGATTATAAAGAGGCGCCTGATGGTAAGTACGAAGAGAAGCTAGAAGAACTAGTCGCAGAAAAGTATAACGTCATTATTGGTCTTGGCTTCTCTGTACAGGAAGCATTGGAAAAGACTGCGAAGAAATATCCTGATCAACAATTCGTCCTGATTGATGGGCAATCAGATGTTGCCAATATCACTTCCATAACCTTTAAAGAGCAGGAAGGGAGCTTTTTACTTGGAATGGTTGCTGCAATGACGAGTAAAACTGGAAAAATAGGATTTATTGGTGGTGCAGATGTTCCGGTTATCCATCACTTTGAAAACGGCTTTATTGAGGGAGCTAAATATTATAATCCAAATATCGAAATTATTAGTGAATATGTTGGCTCATTTGATGATACCGAGGCAGGTGCCGCAATCGCAGAACGTTACATAAAGAACAAAGTAGATTTCATTTATCACGCAGCGGGCTTCACAGGCTTTGGTGCCATTAAGAAAGCAGAAGAATTGGGCATTTATGCGGCCGGAGTTGATATTGATCAATTTTACATTGCAGAAAAAACTGTCGTGACATCTATGTTAAAAAATGTCGACCAAGCTGTTTTTAAAATTGCTAAAACATTAGTTGAGGACGGAAAAATTTCAGACAAATCGTTGTCATTCGGTCTAGCTGATAATGGTGTGGGCCTTGCGGATATACGTATTATTAAACTTACGCCTGAGCAACAGAAGGCCATTGAAAAAGCAAAAGAAGATATTGTCTCGGGTAAAATAAAAGTTACTGCAGAAAAGGGGAACAGCCAGTGACACTACGAAAAAAATTATTTACTAACATACTTATTCCAATTGTCCTCGCAATGGCTATGATTGTTTTTATTATCGTTCAAACATTTGATTTACAAACAACTGCACAAGATGATACAGAACTATTACTGGCAGTGAAAGAACTTGAACAAAGTTTAGTTGTAGCGAGCCAATCATTAAATAATTACACTTATTTAGATAGTGAGGCCAATAAAAATGAAGCTCTTTCAATTTTAAAAGAAACGAAAGCAAATTTAGAAAAACTCTCAACAATTGCAAAAATATCTGAGCATAAAGCAATCATCAAAAAAATTGAGGGTAAATACGACGAGTTAGCAAAAGCTTCAGAGGCAGGATTTCTTGCTTACAATCGCGCTGAGATAAAAAAACAAGCAATAAGAATATCCGGTATATTAAACGATATGTATCTACTGAAAAAAGAAACAAATGAATGGTATAAAGAAATGAATGATTTAGCGAAGCAAAAAATTTCTTTTATTACTACAACAACAATAATAGGAAGTATCCTTCTAATTATTGCTACCATCATTTTTTCTTATGTCGCAACGAAGAGAATTACAAATCCGATTAACCGTATCGTAGATTGTGCACAATTGGTGGCTGCTGGGAATTTGACAATTGACACTGCTTCCCTTCCCTATAAGAAAGACAGTCGAAATGAAGTTGATCAACTGACTGAGAACTTTTCCAAAATGATTGTTAGTTTAAAAAGCACTGTACAATCCATTGATAATGTAGGTAAAAATGTTGGCCTATTTACAAAAGATGTCACAAGCTATATTGAAAGCGTTAACGAAGGCAGCAAACAAATTGCTACATCAACCGACGAATTGGCAAAGGGAAGCTTAACTATTTCAGAAGATATCCAGTCAACTGTTATTCTTATGAATACGATGGCAGATCAATTTACTACTGTTCAGCAGACAAGTGAACAATCAGCAGTAAACGGAAACCAGGCACTATCTGCTGTTCAAACTGGTCGTAGTTCATTAGAAAAGCAATCCACTATCGCGCAGGATATTTCATCCACTTCGATTAACATCAAAGAGGCAGTTACTCAATTCTCTCAATTCACAACAGAAATTGAAGGTGCTGCTAATGCAGTTCACACGATTGCTGATCAAACAAATCTTTTAGCATTAAATGCAGCAATCGAAGCGGCACGGGCTGGAGAAGCCGGAAAAGGATTCGCGATTGTAGCGGAGGAAGTCAAAAAATTATCTCATGAAACAGAAAAAGCGACTTCTTTAATCTCTTCTATGGTTACACATATACAAGATGGCATTTCGCTCATTCTTTCTACGGCAGAGCACGGACATCAGCTTTCAACAGAGCAATTACAATCGATGACCGATACAGAAAAGTCATTCGAGGCAATTGCAACTCATGTTTTAGACATGAATGATCAGTTACAGCACCTTACGAAGGATATGGAGCAAACAAGCGAAATGAGCCAGCAAATGAACAGTGCCATTGAAAACATTTCAGCTATTACGGAAGAAACCGCTGCAGGAACAGAAGAAATATCCGCTTCTACTCAAGCACAGTTAGGATCATTCGAAAAAATTAGTGAAAAGGTTTCAGAACTTCAAGAAATGACAAATACGTTGACTGTAGAGCTAAAAAAATTCACATTATCATGATAAATACTGATTTAGGATAAATTAATAACAAAAAGTTAGAAAAACAAAATCCCGAATAACGGACATTATTCGGGATTTTTATTATTGTTGAGTCTGTCCACTTTTGGCTCGCCAAGGCCGCTTCCAGCTCAAGCCCCCCACATAGCATCCAAAGATAAAACTACTAGAGTAATTACTTATTTCAAGATAGATATTTCATTGTTAAATGGAGAACTGCAACTTCATTTCCGGTGTTTTCATAGCTATGCTTTCTATTTGCTTCAAATTGAATAGAATCAAATTCGTTTAATGTATATATTTCTTGTCCAACTTGAATCGAAATTGTCCCTTTCATTACTGTGACATATTCGATAGCTCCTTCATGATGAGGTTCTGCCTCATATATGCTATTCGGTTGCAAACAAGCACGATGCATTTCCAATCCTGTTTCTTTTTTGTATCGAAATATAGTTTCTAATCGCCACATTTGATTTTCTTCTATAATAAATCCTTCTCCGCAGCGTGCAACATTTACGATATCTTCTATAACCATAAGCCGTGACAACGGAATAGATAATCCTTTTGTAATCTTCCAAATGACGCCTAATGTAGGATTCGTTTCTCCTCTTTCGATTTTCCCTAACGTTAATTTACTAACACCTGTTTTTTTTGCTAACTCTTCTAAACTTAATTTTTGTTCATTGCGTATTTGTCGTAACAATTGACCAACTTGCAGTATTACTTCTTTTGTTTGCATATCCTCTTGTTCTTTCATAGGAACCTCCGTTTTCGGTATATTATAGTTTACTTTTTATATAAATAATTATATTATAATATATATTCAGAAAGGAGCGAACGAAATGCGTGCTATCTTATTAGGTATTTTATCATCTGCGTTTTTTTCAGCCACATTTATTATAAATCGAGTTATGAACGTATCAGGAACAAGCTGGGCTTGGACTGCTTCCTTCCGATTTTTATTCGCTTTACCCATTTTATTCTTTATCGTCCTATTTCGCAAAAACCTTCGTCCACTATGGGTAGAAATGCGTAAACATCCTTTAGCATGGCTTGGTTATGGCACAATAGCCGGGGTTGGATTTTATTCCTTATTAAGCTATGCTGCTGTATTTAGTCCTGCATGGCTCGTAGCAGGTACATGGCAAATAACCATTTTAGCTGGTTTGCTATTATCTCCGTTATTTTTTATTACATTGGAGACAAAGTCAGGAGTTAAACGAGTTCGCGGTAAAATTCCAATGCGAAGCTTACTCGTTTCCTTATTCATTTTAACAGGTGTCATTTGTATGCAATTAACTGAAGCTGGAGATATTACTGTTTCTCAATTTTTAACCGGTTTCCTCCCTGTAGTCATCGCTGCATTCTTATATCCTTTCGGTAATAGAAAAATGATGGAAGTCGTTGATGGTCGCTTAGATACATTTCAACGCGTGTTAGGCATGGCAATTGGAAGCCTCCCTGTCAGTATTATATTAGCGATTTATGGTTGGACTACAACTGGCATACCAACATCTGGGCAAATCTCACAAGGTTTCTTATTAGCATTATGTTCGGGTGTTATCGCCACAATGACATTTTTCTTCGCTACTGACTTAGCGAAAAATAACCTTTCTTTGTTAGGGGCAGTAGAGGCAACACAAGCTGGAACAATGGTATTTACTGTTCTTGGTGAAATCGTTTTTTTAAACGGTTCTTGGCCTATTGGATTATCTTTAATTGGTATGATCATTATCATGATTGGAATGATTGCCAATAGTATTTTAAATCGATCTGTTCCTATATCTAAACCGAAAACTGATTAAAATTATTAATCTATTAATTGCTTAGAAGGCTTTAGGATAAATTAAAAACACCAGATAAGAAAAAAAATCCCGAATAACGGACATTATTCGGGATTATTCTTATTGAACTATTATAAAGTTAAACCACCATCAACTAGAACTATTGATCCTGTCATATAGCTAGCGCGTTCAGATGCTAAGAAAGCAACCATCTCCGCTAACTCTTCTGGTGCTGCATAACGGCCCATTCTCATATTTGGGAGTTCATCTGGAACATAGCCATTTGTTTCAAACATTTCCGTAACGCTATTTGTTAACGCTGTTTGAACACCTCCTGGACATATAGCATTAATGCGAATACCTTTTTTAACGTATTCTAACGAAGCCGATTTAGTCAAACCAACGACTGCATGTTTACTTGCTGAATAAACAGCCATACTGTGTTCGCTTCGAATACCTGCTGTTGAGGCTGTATTAATGATTGAACCGCTTCCTTGACCTTCCATTATTCTTAAAACATGTTTTAAGCCAAGGAATACACCTTTTACATTAATGGACATAATACGATCATATTCAGCATCATCAATCTCTGTAAGTGGTGAAATTTTTTGAATAACTCCTGCATTATTGAAAAATACATCGATGCGCCCAAATGTTTCAATCGCAGTATTTACATAGTTCTGTACATCTTCACTTTTCGATACATCGGCTTGAACGAAGATCCCTTCGCCACCCTGCTCTTTAATCAGGCTTAAAGTTTCTTCACCTGTTTCTTTGTTGAAATCAACAACTACAACTTTTGCGCCATTATTAGCAAGTTTAATACTGCTGGCTCTGCCAATACCACTTCCAGCTTCAGTTACTACTGCAATTTTATTTAAAAGATCCATACTCGATTCCCCCTTGAAATAATTAATACAGTGTCTATTTTATTGCCAAATTAACGATTTTTATTGTATTATTCTACACAAAATAGTATTTTCTCATTGTATTTAGTCAAAAATATTACTGTTTTCATTTTTATTATCAAAAATAGAAATGGAGTTAGAAAGATGAAAATCTCTTCAACCGATCTTCAATATATATGTCAGCTAATATACGAAACACATAATCTTTCTGTTTTTTATATCAACCAATTTGAAGAAATTGCTTTTGAGTATACTTCGAAACATTTCCAACAAAGCTCTCATTTTTCTTCCTTAAAAGATCACATTCGAGCATATCCATTTCATACTACGCCACATGATTTCCCGATTTTTTTCTCTAACAATGATTTTAATTTTTTCTATATTAATTTGAAAATGGATCAGCAATTTTTAGGTTCAATCATAGTAGGACCTTCACTTTCCTCAGAAATGTCTGATGATAAAATATATTTCTATGATGGAGATCAACCCATCCCTTTTCTCCATTACCAACAATTTTTATCGATTAGTTTATTCGTTTACTATCTTATATATCGAGAAAAATTAAACAAATCGATGGTTATACATAACAACCAAGAATTAAAACCGATTATTACCCAAGAAGAAAATTCGATTCTGGAACTTTCAAATGCAAGAAGAAATTTTAGTGTCCATACAAATCTCTATTATGAAAAAATATTGTTAGACTATGTTAAAAATGGACGTAAGGAGAAATTAAACGAGCTGATTAACTACTCAATTGTCGGAGAAACGGAACTTGGCGTACTGTCTAAACAGAGTCACATTAGAAGTGTACAGAATCTGATGATAACAGGAATTGCTCTTATTTGTCGTGCAGCCATTGAAGGTGGTTTAAATGAAGAAACCGCATTTACGTTAAGTGATTTTTATATCCAAAAACTTGAGGATCAGGGTAACTTATTATCAATACTTTCCTTAATGGAGGAAGCCATTTACGACTTTACCGATCGCGTGTCTAAATCAAATAAAGATAAATACTCTGCGACAATTACAACCTGTCAACATTATATTGATAATCACATCTATCGTGAAGTTACATTGGATCAGCTTGCTGAAATTTGCCATTTAAGCCCCAATTATCTATCATCTCTATTTAAAAAGGAAGTCGGCATTTCAATCAGTGAATATATTCAACAGCAACGTATCGATGAAGCAAAGAGGCTATTAACTTTCACAAATTATCCAATCTCAGATATTGGATCATTGCTAAACTTTACTGATCAAAGCTACTTCATTAAGATTTTTAAAAAATTCACTGGTACCACACCAAAACAGTATAGAATTGAGCATTCTATAAAGCGATAGCTAAAACGAATGGTTAGCTTGAAACTTAAAGAGAAGGTGAACATGTTGGTAGACCAATCATTTCACCTTCTCTTTTAACGCTTTTTCAACTCATAACTTCATCACTTTAACCTCTATATTTATTTACTCATCCCATTCAATCAAACCTATTATGAAACAAAGCTTTTAAGGGAATGGTATTACCATCCATCCTAATAAGAAAATAGTTGCTGTAAATATCATGATAAATAATAAAATACTTAATCCCCAAAGCCCTAATGAACGACTTTTTTTAGAACATAAAGCAAGGACGTTAAAAGGAGCTGTCAGATAAACCAACAAATAGAAGCTATTATCCGTTATATCAGTATTCGTTACTATCGAAATATTAAGTAATAAAAGTAGACATAAGCCACCAATCATCCCAAACCATCCAGCTGTGACGAACCCTTTCTCAAAACGTTTTAACGTGACCAGTTCCATAATTTCACCTCTCCTACTTTTAATGTACGTACAATGTTCATTTTTTCTAATGCAAGGACATCATTTTTCGGCCCTGTTACAACAACCCCATATGTTTTCACACCATTTTTCTCTATATAAGCAATACGTTCTGGCAATGCTAAATTTTTGGCGCTAGAAATCTCTGTCGCAAGCTCTTCGTGATTCTCGATATTTTTTAAAATATCCATAAACACTTCTTCATTTGATGATGCATCTCGAAATGGTGACCAAGTAGAATTATCAGGTTGCACAGGGTAGCCAATTGGTGAAACAACGTCGCCATCTTTGCTTAAATTTGTTTTATCTACACCGGTATCGACAGCAGCCCACACAACATCGACATTAGGCATTGCATCTTTAGCTTCTTTAACTGTCATAAGATCATAAAATGAAATATAAGCTTCCACAACAGTTTCATCAGGCAAACCGTCAAGCACCCTCCATTCTCGACCAGTATCCAGCTCCAAATTCTTGTTTTCAGGATGTATTAACCAAGGATTAGTTTCTGTTGGATGTTTTGGCGCTACTCTTTCTAAAGATGTTGTCACTTCTTTTTTAGATAAGCTACCAAGGATAAAACGTAAATCATACGTATTCGCTTTATAGTCTTCCTCTCCGATACGTTTATATTGCTCAAATGCAAGCTTCATTGAAAATGGCGTGAAAGACATATCAAACTCTATTTCTTCCAGTGATGTATTAGGCTCGGTAACATAAAGCGTTTTACTTGCCACATCCATTAATGTTGTAGAACTTGTTCCAAATGCATAATACATAAATGTGATCATAAAGCTCGTTGGTACAAACAATAATATCATCGTTAATGTTGCACAAATCAGCTTCCATTTTGACGTGAAAATTGTTTTTCTAATGACTTTTTGATATTTACTTTGATCATTTGAATTTGCAATTTCTGCTTTTGAGTTCGCTATTAACTTTTCATAATCATCCATTTTGTTGTCTCTCCTTTTCTATTAAAATTCTCATCTTTTTTCGACCACGCAATAAATGACTTTTGAGCGTATTTAATTTTAAATCCAAAATATTTGACGCTTGCTCATAAGTACAATCGTGCAGATCACACAACATAATTGCCTGCTTTTCATAAGGCGATAGCTGATCGAGTAAAAAAATTAACGAATGGAAGGATTCCTCATTTACCGCAATGGTTTCAGGTGTCATATGTGTTGATCGTTCAAGATTATTCGTAAGGTCCACACGGTGCTCTTTTCGTATGTAATCGATATGGGTATAATAAGCTACTTTAAATAACCATGGTTTAATGTCTTGGACCGTATTAGAAAGTAATGTAATGTGCGCTTTATAAAAAGTATCCTGCATTAAATCCTCTGCTAATGTTGGGTTTTTGCATAAGGAATATAAATAACGATAGATATCGTTTATATAACGCAAATAAAGCTGTTCAATGTCCATCTCTTCCCACCTTTCACCTTATCCTCGTTTCAGCAATAGGAAAAGTTGCACTAAATTATTTTTTTTTGCAATTTTATCATCATTTGGATAGTATCTGAAAATTTCTTTGAAATGTCTATGTAGTAAACGTTATATGACAATACAAAAAGTATGTAACATTCAAGCGCATTTGCTTGCTTTTGCATGCACCGATAAACTTTTCCAATAGTCACAAAAAAGTCATATCGAATTCATAAGGTCGTCATAACAAACCACTATCTTATTAAGTGTAAGCAATATGAGTCATAAAAAAAGAGGAGAATTGATTATGAAAAAAACAACTAAGCAAGCTTGGATGATTGCATCAGCACTAACAATTGGAATGGCTGTCTTCGCTCCACATCAAGCTGGAGCTACATCGGTAAAACCAACAAATGAAATAACTATTAAAGTTGAGCAACAAATTAAAGGAACTGTTAAAAGCATTAACGGAGATAGTGTGACAATCAAAGGGAAAGACGGTAAAAACTACTACATTGGAATCCAAAAATTTTCAGATGAGCAAATAGCAAAAATGAAGTTAGTTGAAGGTCAGGAAATCTCTGTAGAAGGTAGCTTAGTACAAGATTATTCAGATTTCTACACGTTTGACGTCTATAAAAAAGACTTACCTAAAGAAATCACAAAAGCAGATCTAGCTAAATTAGAAAAATTGTTTAATAAAACGAAGCAGTTAGAAAAAGAAGAGAAATATGATGAGTTAGATAAAATCAATCGTGAAATGGATAAAATCACAAAGCCATATATTTTAGCTAGCTGGGTACCTGTATCCTTTGAAGAATTCATTGAAGAGTATGGATTTAGTGAAAAAAATATAGTTATTAAAGAAAAAGATAAAAAGCAGCTGAAAGATATTTATCAACAGTGGGTAAAACTAGAAAAATCTAGTAAAGAAGAAAAAGCACAAGAAAAATTCGATGAATTCCAGAAGATTCTTCAACCTTATTTAGATGCACTATATCCACCAGTAACATTTGAAGAATACATTTCAGATATGGAATTAGATATTCCAGCTGAAGCAATGCCTAAACTAAAAACACTTTATAAAGATGCTCAAAAAGCAGATGCAGATAAAAATGATCAATTATCTGAAAAGCTATGGAATGACTTCAATGAAATGATTAATCCTTACATGAAGCCACTTAGCTTTGAAGAATACTTATCTAACTTTGATTTCGAAATCAAAGCAACAGATAAAAAACAATTAAAAAAGCTTTATGAAGAAGCAACAGCTCTTGATAAAAAAGGTGACTCTGAAAAATCTAGTGAAAAATGGGCTGCTATCGATAAAATTTTAAATCCATATTATGAAGCAAATAAAGAAATTCTAATCTCAGCTTCTAAAGTAACGATAAAAGGAAAGGTATACCAACCATAATATAAAGACTCATCTCAATAACGTAGGGTTGATTTCCGTTCCGACTGGGCGCTTTCCTTGGGCCGTCTGATGAGTCAATATAAATGCTATAAAGTTTAGGGGTTCTCCCAAAAGTCATTGATCAATGATTTATGGGATAGCCCCCTTTCTTTTGTAGTCAACAAAAAATTTCAGGTCTGACTTTTGAATCGATATTCTTTTCCAATAGTCACAAAAAAGTCATAAGGTAGTCATAAGGTCATCATAACCAACCGTTATCTTTATAGACAACAGTTAAAAGAAATGGAGTGGTTCAATGATAGAAATTAGAAATGTTAGTAAAACCTATTATCCAGATAAATCGACCCCAATCCCTGCATTGAAAAATGTAAATTTAATGTTAGCTCACGGTGAGTTCGTTGCGATTGTAGGAGCTTCTGGCTCTGGAAAATCCACACTCCTTAACACACTTGGAGGACTGGATAAGCCAGATTCGGGTGAGGTGTATATTAATGAAACACCTATGTCAACGTTTAATGATCATCAGTATTCTGATTATCGTAAAGATAACGTCGGATTTGTGTTTCAGCATTTTCACCTGATTCCTCACCTGACCGTATTGGAAAATGTAGAATTGGCTTTGGCTATGAGCTCGTATGAGAAAAAGGAAGCCCACAAAAAATGTGTACAAGCCCTTCAAGAGGTAGGCCTGGAAAAAGCGATTCACCAAAAGGCTAATGAATTGTCAGGAGGACAGCAGCAAAGAGTTGCGATTGCAAGAGCGTTAGTTAAGTCGCCAAACATCATCTTGGCTGATGAACCTACGGGTGCCTTAGATTCCCATACTTCTCAAGAAATAATTGATTTATTGAAAAGAATTTCTGAGCAAGGTCGCTTGGTCGTTGTAGTCACCCACGATGAGGCGGTTGCTGAGCAAGCTTCAAGAATCGTTCGAGTTAAAGATGGAGAGATCATCGAGGACAGGAAACAAAGTAAACGGGATTCTGTTCAAATGGAGATACCGGAAGAACCATCCCGGAAACGTGCTTTTCAACTGAAATCAGCATTTAGACTTTCTTATCATAGGATTAAGGAAAAAAGGTGGCGATATTTCCTTGTATCGATAGGCATTTCTATGGGGATTTGTGGATTTTTACTGGCTCTGGCGTTTGGGAGCGGAATAGACAACTATATACAGTATTCATCCGATAAAGTAATAGACAGTAAAAAGCTAGATTTTAAAAAAGAACAAGATTATATGGTTAGTTCCGATTATTATGAACTCAAGAAAAATGAGCATATCAAATTAGTGCAGCCTGAATTCGAGCTATCGGCAAGAATTGAGAAAAAGCCGGATATTATCAGCTTTGATGTCAAGCCTTTGCATAAAGAAAAAAATAGAAACGAATACGCCTTGCCGAAGGTATTATACGGCCAACTTCCAAAAGATGAGGAGCACGGAATTGCCTTGTCAGAAAGCACAGCCCAAAAACTGCTAAAGGAAGGCGGCAAGCTGGAAGAATTAATCGGTAAAGAGATTACTATTAAATTTCTGTCCATGGACGAAATTACGAGTTATCCCTCTAGATGGGACACACAAAAGCTGAAAATTTCTGCCATTACAGAACAATCTTTTATTGGAAAAGAATATTCATATATTCCATACGATTTCCACACAGAGGTTGTTAAACGTTCAAGATTTATTGGAAAAGACTCAGAAATAACAACTAACAACTATGAAGTGTATGTGGATGATAAAAGTTCAATCGAATCAGTTGTCAACCAGTTTAAACAAAGCTATACCATTACAACACCTGAAAACGTATTGAAAGAGTTAACTAAAACATTTAAAAATATACAGCTTGCTATTACTGGGGTTTCTATGCTAATTCTATTGATCTCCTCTATTATGGTAGGAATCATTCTTTATATCAGTGTTTTAGAGCGAAGAAAAGAAATTGGTTTGTTCAAAGCAATTGGCGGCAGAAACAGAGAAGTTCGCTGGATCTTCTTTTCGGAAGCAATTTTATTGGGAGGCATGGCTTCTATCAATGGTACAGTGCTAGGCATTGTGGTTCAGGTTATTTTAAACCGTGCACTAGAAGCTAAAATTCATTTCGAGCTGTTACATATTGATGTATTTACAGTACTGCTAACTATAGGATTTGGGATTGTCATTAATGTGTTGGCATGTATGATTCCAGCTAACCAAGCAGCAAAGTTGAATCCGATTCAACTGCTTAAACAGGATTAATTATTGAAAGAAGGATGATAATTATGTTAAAAACAGTACGTTTATTGTTCATGATTTTGATCATAACGATATTGACAGCATGCAACAACAATAATCAGGAAACAACCGAAAAGCCTGAAAACAAAAAGGTTGAAGAATCCCAGAAGACGAACGAAGATTCGATGGACGGCAACCCGATTGAAAATAGTAAAAAAATTAGAGAAATAACGCCTGAATTAGTGAAAGATATAAAAAAGATTTTGATAGACGATGCAAGCAAGCTATGGCCATCGTTCAATAATGAGGATAAGCAAATATTATTGTTGAATCCTTCTAATAAAATGGCCTATTTAATTAACAACCAGAAAACCGATATTGGACCTAAAGACGAAGTGATTGAGTACAGTACGGATTCCATTAAGGATACCCAATTGTTGGTAACGCCCTTCCAACTCACGACATTTAACGATCACCCTACCTATGTCTTTAACCTTGAATTTGCGTCAAACTTTATTTCTGGCACAGATGAGAAAGCAGCATATGAAAATGTATTTAAGTTTATTGTCCATGAAGGGATTCATATTCTACTGCAGTCTGGAGACACTGCGGAAGGTCTTGGTACAAGAGCTGAAACATATCCCGAAGATATCGACAGTAGATATTACCGAAATGAAATGTACCAATACCTAAAAAAAGCTATTGAATCCAAGAATAAAGATGAGAAAATCGATCAGATTCAACAAGCGGTATATTTTTATGAATTATATTTAAATAGTAACAAAAAGAATAAGGACCAAGACGGCTACGATAATATTGAAGGAATGGCTACTTATCTAGAGTCAAAAGCATATCAGATGATTAAACATCCAGACGCATCTGTAAAAGAATTAATTGAGTTGACTGCACAAAATATTATAGATAATTCTAATCAAGAGCAAGAAGAAGTACTCTTGATGAAGGACCGAGAATTTTATGATATCGGAGCTTTAGCAATTGCTTCTGCAGTTGACTTGAACCTTAATGACAAAACCATATTAACAGCTTCTCCTTTAGGATTATTGAATTCCCAATTCGGTAGCAAAAAAGCTGAAGGTCATCAAAATATTAAAAAAGCTAACGATGATTATTACAATTCTTATAATAGTAAGCTAAAATCTTATGTAGATGATATAGCATCCAAACAGAAGGATAACCAGTATGCAGCAGTCAGAATCCCTGTGACGATCCAAAACTCCTCAGCTATGTTTGAGGATATGATAGTCGAATACCAATATAAAGGGAATCCAGCAGAAATACAGACAACGACAAGAGAAATTATCCTTCCAGATACTCGAATCAAACTTAACAAAATGAAATCTCTTTCCATAGAAGCTCCTATGGAAGATTTGGAAGATCCAACGAAGATGAATCCAAATACGATAATGGGTTACACGATTGTGTTTGTTCCTAAAAAGGATATCGAATTCTCTAAGGACAAACTACTGACGATTCAAAGAGATGATCTATTAATCTTTGATGCCAAGTATGAGGAAAAAGACGGAGAGTATCAAATATTGATGAATTAACGAATCCATATATTTAGCAGGCATTTTTCTTCGTACGGTAAGTATTTTTACTATGAAGATGCCTGCTTTATTAAATAAGGAGATACTTAATGAAGCGAACGATTTTAATTATAGAAGATGAAATGAAAATTGCTAATATCATAGCAGACTATTTTACAATGCACGAATATAAAATCCTAATTGCGACGGATGGTAAGGTTGGTCTGCAAATGTTTGAAGAAGAAACAGTCGATTTAATTATTCTCGACATCATGCTACCAGAAATCGACGGATTCTCCGTGTGCAGAAGAATTAGAAAAAAATCAGATGTTCCTATCATCATGCTGACAGCACGATCAGAGATAGAAGATCAGTTGATGGGCTATGAATTTAAAGTGGACGATTATATGACTAAGCCGTTCAATCCTGAGATTCTAGTAGCTAAATCTAAAGTTCTTCTCGATAGAATCTATACTGTAAAAAAAGAAGATAGAGACAAAGAAACCTTGACGCTAAAAGGAGTCACGATTAACAAACTTACACGTGAAGTATGGATAGATGGCACGTCCATTGAATTAGAGCCAAAACAATTTGATCTTTTACTATATTTGATGGAAAACAAGCATATTGTCTTGTCCAGAGATCAAATATTAAATGAAGTATGGGGATATGATTATTTCGGAAATACAAGAGTAGTAGATGCGCAAATCAAAAAACTTAGAAAAAACTTACTGCATAAAGCCTACCTAATTAAAACCATATTTGGTTTAGGGTACAAATTCGAGGTGGAATAATGCGAAAAAGAGGAATTGCCTATAAGCTTTTTTTAATTCATATTTTATTATTTGCCTCTATATTTATAATCCAAATCGTCTTTCAATCGACTTACTTCGAACCTTACTATATCCATACGAAAAAGCAAAACATGGAAGAGTTTGCTCGTACAATCGAATCAAAGATTAATAATCATGAGTCAACTGACACTATTAATCAGTACATTACACAAATTTCGGAAAATAACAATGCTATCATTTCGGTTATCGATGATCAACTTCAGCATCATTACGGATCATCATCAAACAATAATTACACACAATTCGTGGTCAGAACGAAGGACAACAAAGAGTATAAAATCGTAGATGACTTTTATTCCATCGACTATAAAGAGATAAATAAAGAAAACAGCATCTCAATCGAAGGTCTACTATTGGATGATAAGGAATCCTTGGTCCTTCCGAAGAAAATCAAAATGGGTACTCGAGTCTTAGAGCCAACTGAGGTATCCTCGATATTTTTTGAAGGATTCACTTTAAGTGATAATGACATAATAAATGAGCAGCCTAAGCCTATTGCAATTGAAGGAAAAGTGATTTCTAAACCAACTGAAAGTAAATCCTTCATAGCGCAAAAAAATGTCCTCATTCAAGAAATGATTGTCACGATGAATAGAAAAGAAGAACGAGTATCCCCAAATCAAATATATACGGTACGGGACACACAGACAGACATTAATAATTTGGTGTTAACTAAAAAGGTGGAAGGAACAGATTTGGTCATATTCGCCGTCACTTCTCTTCAATCTGTAGATGAGGTTATCGGGAATCTAAATCAGTACTATATTATTTTATTTGTTTTTACGATGATCATCGTTATTTTAATAGCAATAATTTTTTCCAAGACTTTATCAAAGCCTCTAGTTAAAATGAGCACTATCGCGAATCAGATTGCAAATCAAAATTTCAGTGAAAAATATATTGTTAAGTCCAAGGACGAGCTAGGGCAAATGGGTGAAGCATTAAACAAAATTTCTACAAACCTAGAACAGAAAATTACGGAATTAGTCCATGCCAATGAAAAACTTGCACAAGATTATGAATTACAGTTGAAGTTGAAGGAAAAAGAAAAAGAGTTTGTTGCCAACGTATCTCACGAATTAAAGACCCCTTTAACCGTAATAAACGGTTATATTAAAGGCATAAAAAACGGAGTATATAAGCAAAACGACTTGAAATATTGTGATGTTATTTTGGATGAAGTCGATCGAATGACGGAAATGGTACAAGAAATGCTTGATATTTCGAGACTTGAGTCCCCTATCTATCAGCTTACTGAAAGCACCTTTGACTTATGGCACACATTCTTAAAGGTGTACGATAAATTCAAAGCAATTGCTGACGAAAAAGGATTGCAAGTTCTGTTTGAAATTGATGAGGAAGCTTATGTAAATGGGGATATAAAAAGAATCGAGCAGGTCATTACCAACTTATTTGTCAA
This sequence comes from Lysinibacillus sp. NPDC094403, assembly GCF_050278745.1. Lineage (NCBI taxonomy): Bacteria > Bacillati > Bacillota > Bacilli > Caryophanales > Bacillaceae > Lysinibacillus > Lysinibacillus sp. NPDC094403. The sequence goes on from NZ_JBNNTL010000004.1 coordinate 236,583, forward strand.
CGCTGTAAAATATACGCCAAAACATAACCGTATCAACATCAAAATTGTCTATATAGAGGGTTTCAATAAATATATGTTCAAAATCGAAAATGAAAATATTTTCATTCCCAATGATGAGATTGAACAAATTTGGGATCCGTTTTACAGAGTAGAAAAATCTAGAAACAAAGAATTTGGTGGTTCAGGCTTAGGTTTAGCTATTGTAAAACAAATATTGGAACGTCATCACAGTAGCTTCGGCGTAAATAACACTGAAAATGGAGTCGAATTTTACTTTGACTTGAGAGCAGTTAGTACAGATTACTTGAACTACTAATCACCAACTGTTTTTCTCTTCGTCTGCTAAATGAAGATAAATAAAGAAAAGGGGATGTTCTAAAAACCATTTGTGGCTTTTGGAACATCCCCTTGAAAGCCTTTGTTACGCGATACTTATTACTTTCCTTGATATTCTAACAAAAATTATACTTTGCTAACATTTCTCCCCATGGAGCTATTCCTTCCTCTTCAAAACCCACACTGGCGTATAGTTTTCTTGCTTGCTCGTTGTCCGGCTAATACCCAAGCCAGATGACGTCAGTGTGATCATCTCTGCTCTGGATGTCTTCAATAATCAATTTCATTGCGCTCTTCCCATGTCCACGCCCTTGAAATTGCTCATCAATCATAAACCTATATATCCAATAGTTTCCGTCATCCAAATCTATCCCGTACATCGCGAAACCGATAAGCATTTCTCCATAATAGATCGCCTTTATCTTCATATGCGGTAAAAATTTACTTTCTGCAATTGAATATAGATTTGAAGCAATAAAACCTTCCTGTTCTTGCTTAGGCTTCAGTTGAATACAATCTTCCCAATTACTTTGATCAATCGATTTTAGACTAATCAAACTTCAGATTCCTCCTCTAGTAGTAGAGAAATCCATGATCACGAACTCTCTACTAAATTAATATTCCCCTACTGATAAAACAACTTGTTATTCTTATATACATACCACATCACTCCTCATAAGATGGATTATTAACGCTAAACTGCACATTAAAGAGAACGCAATTTGCACTCTATTTGTACTCTAGTTTAGTTCGTCACATGCAGATGAATCCCTACTATATTCCACAAAGTTCCAATTCAAGTTATCATACTCTTTGTAAATATAGAATTTTCTGTATATTAAACAGGTGTATCAACTAGGTAGAAAAATGGAATCCTGCGTTTTAAAAACAGCTACTTTTTCCCCTCGTAGTGGCAACTATTAAAGATAATCTTTTTGAATGATAGCATTAATGTGTAGCGCTCGATTATTCATATTTTCATAATAACAGCCCCTCCATGACACTTTCGGTTTCATGGCTAGTGTATAACGAAATTAGTCGAATAAAAAAATGGGTAATACTTGTTGTAACATGCTTTTATTATAGAATAATGTAAATGCCTACTGCCCATTACGTTGGCCTTTAGCTCGCTCAACCTTTCGCTTATGAATTTGCTCTTGTGTTAGTTGTAAAGATTGTTTTATCGTCTGTGTCCTCACAGCTTGTTGAAATGCAATGATCACCGCTGGAATTAAGCTAGCTTCAGAAACGGGTTTAACTAGATAGCCTAAAATATTATCTTGCCTAGATTTTTCTACAAATTCTTTTTGACTGTATGCAGTAATCAACAACACTGGTATATCTAGCTGACGACCAATAACCTCGCTTGCTTTTAAACCATTTAGTTTTGGCATTTCTATATCCATTAACACTAGATCTGGTTTTAACTTAAAAGCAAGTTCGATTGCTCGATCCCCATCTCCTGCTTCCCCGACTACCTCATAGCCATTATTTCGAAGCATCATTTTTAAGTCCAGTCTGATAATTGGTTCGTCCTCAGCAACTAAAATCCGTTTTTTCATAACATCACAACCTTTCTGGACAGGGAGAATATTACATATTGTTATTCCTTTGTTGAGCAAAAGAAACTCCTGTACACTTAGCAAGAAGCATTTGTTCGATCAAATCAGATAAATAGGCACCAGCTTCAACTGAAGTTAGTCCATCTTTATGGATATTTGAAATTACCGTCCGATCGGCTTCAACTGTTTTTTCAGTAGGCCGATAAATCATGTATGCACTCAAGCTTTCATCTGTATTCAGACCTGGCCTTTCACCAATCAAAGAAATGACAAGGTCACAATTAACAATAGCTGCTACTTCGTCTTGCACCCATACACGCGCTCGCTTAATAAAGAACGGCTTTGCGACACTTATATTCTTTAATTTTAACCCTTGTATTAAAGCAGGTAGTAAATCAACTACATTTGCTTCTACCGCAGAGGAGCTCAATCCATCACAAACAATAATTTGAACATCTTTGCCTTTTTCCCCGTTCTTTTCAAGATATTTAATAGCTTCATCCGATAACTTTCGACCAGCATCTAAATCCATTAAGTAAGACTTCATATCATTAGCTCTTGTTTCCAACTTGTGTAAACCCATATTTTGAAGAAAATCATCACTTACATCTCTTAATACAGCATCTTGTGCAGCTGCATGATCAATTAAAAATTGTAAATAGCTTGTCGTTAACATACGCGTTCCAGTTCGACCAATACCAATACGGGCAGGTGTAATACTTTGTGCTCGCTCAATAGATGCAGCGTTATGTGGCTCGTCTACCCCTTTTAATCGTTCTTCTGGAAAATTTATAATTTCTTCTTTATTTTGAACGGTATCGTTTTTTGGAGAATCCATGTTTTTCTTCACTTCTTCTACTACCCTTTGAATAATTTCTTGAATATCCATTTTGCGCCCCCCTCCTCAATCAAAAATTGATAAATCTCCTGCACGTTTTGTCAACCTTCCATTTTCCATTAGACCCATTTTCTCCATCCATTTTTCAAATTCCCGAAGTGGTCGTAAGCCTAGGATCTCACGCAAACTAGCATCATCGTGATAGCTTGTATCTTGATAATTTAGCATGACATCATCTCCACCTGGTACTCCCATGTAAAAATTCGCTCCTGCAACTGCCGTTATTATACCGGCAACTTCCTGATCATTTTGATCGGCATCCATATGATTTGTATACGTTGGAGCAATCCCCATTGGCAAGCCATGCAATTTCCCCATAAATCCATCTTCAAGATCCGCTCTAATTAATTGGCGTCCATCATAGAGTGTCTCCGGTCCAATAAAGCCAGAAACGGTATTAACCATGAAAGGCTTCCAGTGACGTGCATAACCGTAGCTTCTTGATTCAAGCGTTTGCATATCTACCCCAAAGTCAGCATTTAAAGATACTTCCGAACCCTGTCCTGTTTCAAAATACATAAAGTTTGGGCCTGTAGATGTACCATATCGAGCCATCATCTCATAGCCTTCATCAAGAATTTTTTTGGATATACCAAATGCTTCATTACCTTTTTGTGTACCTGCTAAACTTTGAAACATAAGTGCGATAGGTGCACCCTGCTTTAAAGCTTCCATCTGTGTTGTTATATGAGCCAAAACACAATTTTGTGTTGGAATTTTCCATTTCTCAATAAATTCATGTGAAAGTGTCAAAAGTTTTTTGACGGATTCAATGGTATCCACATTCGGATTGATACCAATAACTGCATCACCTGCTCCGTAGGACAACCCTTCCTTTATTGAATACAAAATGCCTTCTGGAACATCATTTGGATGGTTGGGCTGACATCGAAATGCTAAGCGACCAGGCTCTCCAATTGTAGTATTGCAATGTGCTTGATATTTCATTTTCTGCGAAGCAAGGACAAGATCAATGCTTGACATCAGCTTGGCAACAGCTGAAATCATTTCACTTGTTAGTCCCCTTGAAAGTTTCAATAATTGATCCGTACCTGTACTAGATGACAAAATATAATTTCTTAGTTCACCGACTGTCCAACTTTTTATATCTTTGTAAATCGTGTCGCTAATATCATCATAAATCAAGCGTGTTACTTCATCGATCTCATACGGAATAACCGGATTTTCATAAATTTCTTTCAGCTGCATCTCGCTAAGAACAACTTTTGCCGCCATGCGCTCAAGTGATGATTCTGCTGCTACACGCGCCATCACATCCCCAGACTTCGCTTCACTCGCTTTTGCAAGTACCTCCCTTACCGACGAAAACGTATAATGAGTTCCTTTTACCACACAAGACAATTTCATCATTTAACACCCCTTTTTATATGTTGCAATCAAACGAAAAAAAAGCGCTTTCACTTATCCCTGAAGAAATTTTCTTCGGAGATAAGTGAAAGGCGCCTTTGCCTAGTAATTATTTTAATTCATTCTACACTACTTTCAAATATTTTGTAAATAGTTCGAAAACAATAACAACTCTATTAACGAAACAAAGTATCAATTAAAATTGTTACTTAAGATTTTTTAGGATCCCTCAGTAATATCTAGTATTATTTAAACTTCGTTAGCTACTATCGGAAAAGTTATTGAAACTTTTGTCCCTATGTCCGACAGAGGAAATGAAAAAACCCCTTGTAATCTCTCTTCAACTAACATATCTACAAGCTGTAATCCTAAAGATGACATATCGCCTAAAGAAAAAGAATCACCAATTCCACATCCATCATCCGTTACTGTAATAGTAACCATTTGTTTTCGTCTCCTCACATTTATATCTATTTGCCCGTAATTTTGTGAAGGAAAAGCATGCTTAATGCTATTTTGAACTAATTCATTGACAATGAGTGCAATAGCTGTTGCTTTATCTGAAGGACAGAATACCGATTCCCCTTCAACAGACATAGTAATCTGTTGGCCTGGAATAATAGACGAGGAAACTAGCAAGGTAGAAATTTGCTGTATTAAAAGTTTAATATCTGCTTCATCAATTCCACGCTTGGCCAAATAATCATGAACCAAAGCCATACTTGAAATACGGGATATACTATCGTGAAATACCTCAGCTACTTCTTCCGAGTGAGTATGTTGCATTTGTAATCGCAACAAACTGGAAATAACCTGTAAATTATTTTTAACACGATGATGTATTTCCTGAACGACAATAGCTTGAAATACACGTTGCTTGTCTTTACTATTAGTCGCTTTCATAAAGTGCTCTATATTTTTTTCATTCTGAACTACCTGTGAGATATCTCTTTCCTTAATTAGTACCGCAATGGTCTCCCCATGCGAATCTTTTATAGGAATAATATCTTGTTGCATTATTCCGCGCTCTTCTGTAATGCCTCTTGATCCAAAAATTGGTTTACCAGTTTTTAAACTAAATAAAACACCCGGCTCCATTTCTTCATATGCTATCTGCCCTAACATACTTTTTTTATACAAAGATGCTATAGTAGTAGGCTTTGCTTCAGCTACAACTAAAGATGCGTTATCTTCTTTCAAAAGACAATCAATAAAAATATCTGCTTGAGAAATGTCAGCTATTATTTGAAGGTTTTTAGCCACACCTAATATAATTTTACACTTTTCATTTGATAAGCTTGTCAATCGTTCTAAATCTAAAACTCCTATCATGGTATGCTCCTCCTTTCTCTAGTTTTCCAAACACTATAGCAAAAATAAAAAATGTGTACAACATGACACGGAAATATTTGTCGAATTTTCAAAACGAAGGTGAATAATTAACTCTTTTAAGTTGTATAAATGTTTAAGTTTACAAAATAAAATGTAAAACGCGGGTTACCTCATAAGATATAAAACAAAAACCCGCTATCCTAAGATAACAGGTTATATTGAACAGTCTCTTTTATCTCTGAACTGCACTGCACTGAACTTTCTCACTTAATATGTCAATTCGTTATCGTTATACTTTGAATAAATTTGTTTTTTCTTGGAGATCTTCCGCCATACTAGATAGTGCCGAAGTAGATGCTGTAATTTCTTGCATGGAGGCTAACTGCTCTTCAGTTGCCGCTGAAATATTTTGTGTTCCTTCTGCAGAGCTTTGGGCAATTTTATTGATTTGTTCCATGGATTCGGTCACTTGATTAACTTCTGTAACCATCTGTTCTACTGAAGAAGAGACTCCTTGAATTTGCATAGATACTTCATTGATAGCATGTTGAATATTATCAAAGGATTCACCTGCGATGTTCACATTGTTAATACCTGTCTCCACTTCACTCGTTGTGAACTGCATAGAATCTACCGCTCGTTTCGTTTCCATTTGAATTCCTGTAATTAACTCAGAGATTCTCTGTGCCGACACAGATGATTCTTCGGCCAATTTTCGCACTTCTTCCGAAACAACCGCAAAGCCTTTTCCGTGTTCTCCTGCTCTAGCCGCTTCAATCGCCGCATTTAATGCCAGTAGATTAGTCTGTGCTGCGATATCTGTGATAACCTCAACGATTTGCCCAATCTCTGCCGAACGCTCTCCTAACCCACTAATTACATTACTAAGACTACCAATAGAGGTTTGAATTGAGTTCATTTGTTGAACTGCGGTATTAACAATTTCATTTCCATCAACTGACAGTCGTTCTGCTTGTCTAGCAGCCTCTAAAACGTTAGTAGAATTTTTAGCTATTGTTTGAACATCTTGTACCATATGATTAACAACATCTGATGTTTCTATAAGTGTTCTAACTTGATCGTCGGAGCCGTTTGCTACCTCTACTGTAACAGATGCAATATGCTCACTCGCCTCACTCGTTTGTTCTGCACTTGCCGAAAGCTCAACCGAAAATGCAGCCATCTGTTCGGACGATTGTTTCACTTGACCAATTAGGTCTCGTAATTGAGCAATCATATGGCTAAATGAAGATATTAAGACCCCTAGTTCATCCTTTGAATTATAATCAACACTAAAATTTAATTCCCCAGCGTCTGCTCGTTGAACAGCAATTTTTAATTTTTCAATTGGAGAAATTAGATATTTTCGTACACCCATAAAGCCGACAGCAACAAATAGAATTCCTGATACAATTGAAATGATTAGAGAGGTCGTGATACCCTTTTTTGCCTCAGCTTTACTTTCCATATTCAATGTACTTGCATATTGTTTATTCAATTTTGTCAGTTCCAAGCCTTTTGACATAAATTCGTCAAATACAGGCTTAGCACTTGAATTAAAGAGATTTATTGCTTCCTCATTCTTATTGGCAAGACTTAGTTGAAAGACTTTCTCCATACTTTCTTTAAAGTTTGGAAATTGCTGAACCAATTCATTTATTATTTTGTCCTCATCTGATTTTAAATTAGCTTCTTTAAGTATTTGAAGATTCTTTTCATTCTCTTCAAAAGCATTCATTACTTCATCATTAATTTGTTTAATAGTTGATTCATCTGTAAAAAGGAAAGAATGATACATATTTGAAATAATGACCCGATTATTAAGCCTATAATCAGTCAAAACTATACTTGGTTCTAGACGGTTTTTAAAAATATTATCTGTATTATTTTCTAAAGACTTCATTGTAATATATCCATTCACTTGAATAATACCAATCGTTAAAATGGCTATAAACATTAATAGGACTAACTTTTTAAATATGGATAGATTTCGTAGCATGATTAATACACTCCTTTTTTAGTTCAATTATTTGGTTGCACATTTTAATGAAAGACAATTAATCGTACATGATCGAAGGTGCAAGTATACATGTTTTTTACATCATGACAACATGGAGATTAACCTACTTGTCCCCTTTCAGATAATCCCAAAACTTTTATCATACTATTCACAATATTCTACGACATCTTCCGGTCTTTTTGAACTAAATATCGACAAAATCATACAATCGAATTAACGAACCTATTTTACTAGGATTATTTTTAAAATAGTAGTACTTTAGAAACACTCCGCGTTATTTGTTTTCTAAAAATTCAAAAAAAAAAAAAAAAAAAAAATGCACTTTTGGGATATCCAAAGTCAACATATTAATCTTTATAGACAATTAACAAGCAAATAAACTCCGAAAAAAAAAGCCCCATTGGTGAAAACTAAACCCCTCACTGATTAAAGTTCCACTTATTAAGCATTAACAAATCTCGTTCAACATAACTAGAATAAAAAAAAGCTTGTCCTATACATACACCTTTACTGTCTCAGTTCACCTCCAGCTAACTTCTTCTCTTTCGTTGATTTTTCCTTGACTTAAATACGAAGTATATGCATAACCCTAAATCGTAATGATTTCCATTTATAAAAGGGTATAGTGTATTAGCAATTAGTTCACTATTAGTAGGGTGTCAGACATCAGATTCATCCGAGGCAGAGTCAATTGACAATGAAAAAACAACATCATCAATAAATTCCAAAGACTCCTCTGAAGCGCGACAGCAAACATCAGAAAATAATTACAATCACGATCATGAACACAATCATAGTCATGCCCATGACGACGAGACAAAACAAATTAATAAAGGTTATTTTGAAGACAGTCAAGTGAAAGATCGTCAACTCTCAGACTGGGAAGGAGACTGGCAATCTATATACCGATATTTACAAGACGGTACATTAAGACGAGGTATTTACTTATAAAGCAGAACATAAAGGTGACAAGACTACAGAAGAATACGAGGAGTATTATCATGAAGGATTTAAAACAGATGTTGATCGTATTATAATTCAGACAGATAAAGTTACATTCTTTAAAAATGAAAAAAAATATTCTGGTAAGTATATTTAAGTTCCATTTCTTCAAATGCATTTCAGTCTATTAAATCAAATATTAATTTTTTAAGACAGTATTTACCTCATAAGATGTAAATAAAAAACCCGCTATCCTTAGATAACAGGTTTTTTAGTCTATACCATATAACAATACGTCATCATTATACTTTGAACATATTTGTTTTTTCTTGTAGATCTTCCGCCATACTAGATAGTGCCGAAGTAGATGCGGTAATTTCTTGCATAGAGGCTAACTGTTCTTCTGTTGCCGCTGAAATATTTTGTGTTCCTTCTGCAGAGCTTTGGGCAATTTTATTGATTTGTTCCATCGATTCAGTCATTTGGTTAACTCCTGTAACCATCTGTTCTACTGAAGAAGAGACTCCTTGAATTTGCATAGATACTTCATTGATAGCATGTTGAATTTTTTTAAAGGATTCACCTGCGATGTTCACATTGTTAATACCTGTTTCCACTTCATTTGTAGTGAAATGCATAGAGTCTAATGCTCTATTCGTTTCCGTTTGAATTCCTGTAATTAACTCAGAGATTCTCTGTGCCGACCCTGATGATTCTTCGGCCAATTTTCGCACTTCTTCTGAAACGACCGCAAAGCCTTTTCCATGTTCACCTGCTCTTGCCGCTTCAATTGCTGCATTTAATGCCAGTAAATTGGTTTGTGCTGCAATGCCAGTAATGACTTCAACGATTTGACCAATCTCTGTCGAACGCTCACCTAAACCACTAATTACATTACTTAGACTACTAATAGAAGTTTGAATTGCGTTCATTTGTTGAACAGCGGTTGTAATAATGTCATTTCCATCCACTGTAATTTGTTCAGCTTGAATAGCAGCCTCTGAAACATTAGTAGAATTTTTAGCTATTGTTTGAACATCTTGCACCATATGATTAACAACATCTGATGTATCGATAATCGCTCTAACTTGATCGTCCGTGCCGCTTGCCACCTCTAACGTAACAGACGCAATATGTTCACTAGCTTCACTTGTTTGTTCCGCACTTGCCGAAAGCTCAACCGAAAATGCCGCCATCTGTTCGGATGATTGCTTCACCTGACCAATTAAATCTCGTAATTGTGTAATCATATGACTAAATGAAGACGTTAAGACGCCTAGTTCATCCTTTGAATCGTAGTCTATACTAAAATTTAATTCTCCAGCTTCAGCTCGTTGAACAGCAAATTTTAATTTTTCAACTGGGGAAATTATATATTTTCGTACACCTATAAAACCGACTGCAACAAATAAAATTCCTAATACAATTGAAATGATTAGAGTGATTGTAATACTTCTACTTGCCTCGGCTTTACTTTCCATATTCAAAGTACTTGCATATTTTTTATTCAATTCAGTCAGCTCTAAACCTGTTGTCGCAATTTTATCAAACACAGGCTTGGCACTTGAATTATAGAGATTGAATGCCTCCTCATTCTTATTGACGAGACTTAGTCGGAAAACTTGCTCCATGCTTTCTTTAAAAATTGGATATTGCTGAATTAGTTCATTTATTATTTTATCCTCATCCGGTTTTAAATTGGTTGCTTTAAGTAATTGAAGATTCTTTTCATTATCTGTAAAAGCTTTCTTAACTTCATCTTTAATCTCTGTAAGTGTTGATTCATCTGTATAAACGAAAGAACGATACATATTTGAAATAATAATTCGATTATTAATTCTATAATCAGACAAAACAATACTTGGTTCTAAACGGTCTTTAAAAATATTCTCTGTATTATTCTCCAAAGATTTCATTGTGTTATATCCAATCAATTGGATAATACCAATTGTTAAAATGGCTATAAACATTAATAGGACTAATTTTTTAAATATAGATAGATTGCGCAGCATGGTTAATACTCTCCTTCTTGATTTCAATTAATTGGTGCACATTTTAATGAAAGGTGCGAACGTACATGTTTGTTTACTTCATGACAACATGGAGGCTAACCTGCTTGTCTCGTTTTAATCCTATGTTTTCATTATATTTCTCGTCTCTTCGTTTTACTGCTTACATACTTAAAACTAAAATAAATCCTTTTACTAAATATGCTTTTTAGCCCCTTCCTAATAACTTTGAAATCTATTCTCCATACTATTCACAATATATTTCGACAGATTTCGTTATTTTTGAACAAAAAAACCGACAAAATAATACAATTGAGTAAATAAACCTAATTTACTATGGAATTTTTCAATAAGTAGTTCTCAAGATACACTTTCTTTACTTTTATAAATAAATAAAGGGGAATGTCCTAAAAGTCATTTGTAGACTTTTGGGACATTCCCTCGAAAGCGTTTATTATGTTTTTACTCTCTTCGAAATTCTAGCGAATACTATTCTTTGTTAACATTTCTCCCTAGAGAGCCATTCATGCTTCTTTAAAACCCACACTTGCCTATACTAACATTTTACTATAAAGAACTTCTTTATCTGTAAGAGCTTGAATGAATCAAATACTTTGAGCTGTATTATATGGCAAAAATTAAAAGACCTGGTTTGGTACAATTCCAAAATTCAGGTCTTTTTATACAGCTATAACTTTTTAGAACAAATCAAATGATGATAAGTTATTAAAAGCTAAAAGCAATTCTTTAAGCTAGACAGGATTTTTAAGAATGCTTGTCTTGTTTGTGATTGCATACTTATTGACTTATCTGAACTCTATTTTGCATTTTTGTCGGGTTGATGAATTCCGAATATATTGCCCTCGGTATCAATATAGTAACCTTGCCACGCCATTCCCGGTAGTGCATATTTTGGCATTGCAACCTTGCCGCCATTCTCAATAATTTTAGCTTCCGTTACATCATAATTTTCCACACCCATTGTACAAGCAAATCCATTTAATGCTTGGTTTGTTTCTGGAGGAGCACTTTGACGTTGCATTAAAGCACCATTGATTCCAAGCTCTTCATCACTGCCAGTCGTCGCACCAAAGTAAGGCATTCCTGCATATTCACTCCAATCTTGAAATGACCATCCGAATACCTCTCCATAAAAATTCTTTGCACGTTCCATGTCACTTACATGAATTTCAAAATGAACTAATCTTCCCATGATATCCTCCTCGTCTTAAAGCGAAATCTTACTTGAATTAATATGTGTTTAACTACAATTACTATAAAATATTATTATGTGGAAGGGAATTTATTTGTATGCTTTATTGACTAAATAATCCCACCTCAACATAAGAACATTTGTTTCCATTCTATCACAACGTCGTAGGTTTTGACAATCTTCGGTATCACGAATTTTTTCAGACACTCTACCGGTTATTTTCTGCATGAACAAATCTCTTCGATTTTAATTGGTTATTTTATAGCGTTTAAATGATCTTTTAAATACTGAATAAATGGATGTTTTTCTATATCTGATTTGCGTGTACATATAAATAAACTTTGCTGAATATCTGCATGTTCTACATACACCCGAGCTAGTTTCCCATTTGTTATACTTTCAGTTACACTGTAGGAGGGTGCTAAAGTCATACCGTACCCCGCTTCCACTACTTTAATTGATTCATGTAAGCCCTGCATTTGAAGTCCGAATTTAGGTAATGGACCATTAAACGTGTAAAAAACTGCCTCCAATAAATCAAGTGTCGAGCTACCTCGTTCCCGATAAATAAAGTCCTCTTTCGATAATTCTTCAATGGAGACAGTTTGATTGGCCAAAGCATGTGAAGGGTGAACAACAAACCAAAACGGAATATCTAGTATTTTTTCAAACTGTAAATCAGGGTGACCAATTTTATTTTGCACGACAAAACCGAGATCTACTTCATAATTAAGAACTTGCTCTTCCACAGATTTTACATTCCCTAACGACACAAAAAATTCTATGTGAGGATTAGCAAGCTTATACGCTGCAATAATAGGCGGGAGTATATAGTTTGTTGGTATATAGGAAGAAGCAATATGTATTTTTTCTTCCTTCGCTAAAAATTTACCGAGCTTTTCATCAATTTGTGCTTCTAAATAAAATAAACGCATTCCCTGCTCATACAAAAACTTTCCCTCAGGAGTTAATTGAATACCACGTCCTTTACCTTCAATCAATTTTGTCCCTATTTCGCTCTCTAATTTCCGAATTTGAATAGTGACAGCTGGTTGACTAAGAAGCATTTTATTCGCCGCTGCGGTAATTCCTCCAAGTTTTGCTACATTCGTAAAAATCCTTAACGCATGCAAATTCATTTCATTCACACCTTTCTATCCATAAATAATATTTATGGATAAGTAATTTATATATATTTGTTTTATGTATTATTTAGCAGTAATTTAGGTGTAGAGGTGATTTGATGGAAATATTACTACATGAATGGTTATCAGTAAACGGATTTATTTTATTTACAATTGGCTTACTCGCAGCAGTCATTGGTGTTCTATTCGGCGCTGCCGGCTTTATTTTATTACCTGCGATGTTACTTATTGGAATTCCGATTCATTCAACCGTAGCTGTTAATAAATTTGCGACAGGAATTTCAGCTTTATCAAATGTCGTATCGTTTTTAATTAAAGGACATTTATCGTTAAAAAAATTCACATCTTTAATGATGATTGCTAGTTTAGGAGGTGTTTTTGGCGCATTTTTAGCCACTCTATTATCGGAACAAGTCATGAATGTTGTAGCTTGTGTAAGCTTAATTGTCGCATTTTTTATTGTACTTTGCAGTAATAAATTTATTGTAAAGGACAAAAAAGAAACACAGGAACAACCAATTAATAAACTCATTCCGTTTGCAATTTCAATATATGACGGTGGTTTTGGACCAGGCTCAGCTCTTATGAATATAACCTATTACCTGAGAAAGCAATATATCTATATAAAAGCAGTTGAGTTAACGAGAATTATTTCTTTTTCAAGTTGTACAGGTGCCTTTCTCTTTTACTACTTTACTGGCATTGTTAATTGGGGAATCGCCATTCCTGTTTCCATTGGCTCTATCGTTGGCTCGTTCTTAGGTTTAAAGATAATTCCTTTTATCAATACAAAATGGATTCAAGTTTTATTACCAATTATTTTTTTCTTACTGATTATTCAGGTCTTATCAGATTTATTGATATAAATCACTGTACCTGTTCCTGGACTAATTGTTGGATTTGTTGTTAAACTTCGCAATCCCATCCTCATTTAGTTTAATAAACAGATCAATGTTGAAAGGGAAAAATTAACTACATACGTATTAATAGAAATAAAAAAAGATTGAGTTCGGCACATACCAAACTCAATCCTTGGGGTCACTTCATTGAAAAATTACTTTCAAAATTTTAACCCTATTTTATACCACTCGCTCCAAATCCAGAAGTTCCACGAACAGTTTGAGATAATTCATTTACTTCTAGTAGTTGAATTGAAGGGACAAGCTGAATAACCATTTGGGCGATACGCATTGATTTTTCTACTTTAAATGTTTCTTTACCATGATTGATTAAAATAACACCGATTTCCCCTCTGTAGCCTTCATCTATTGTGCCTGGACTATTGAGAACTGTTACACTATGTTTTAATGCTAGTCCACTTCTCGGACGAATTTGAGCTTCCGTTCCTTTAGGTAATTCAATTTGTAATCCTGTTTTAATTAGTTTCGTTACTCCCGCTGGTATCTCTACTTCTTCAATTGAGTAGAGATCCATTCCAGCATCACCTGGATTGGCTTGCATAGGTAGTAATGCATCAGTGTGAATTCTTTTGATTTTTACTTCTAAGTTCATTATTTTCATCCTCAACGATTAAAATTAAATGTGTCATCTGTAATCGGTGCTACTTTTGCTTTCGCATAGGTAGAACCCTTTTGTGAAAAGAAATCATATGTGGAGCCTTCATTACGAATTCCATTCATAACAATAGGATTAACTTCTTCTTCTGGGAACATTGGATCGAAACCGACATTCATTAATGCTTTATTAGCGTTATACCGTACATAGGCTTTTACTTCAGGAGATAATCCTGTTTCCGCATAGATATCATCAGTATAATTCATTTCATTCTGATATAAATCCAGCAACAATTCATAACCCCATAATTGTAACTCTTCTTGTTTTTCTTTTGAAAATTGCTTAAATAGATTTTGAGCAAAAAATCCAACTGCTACACCATGGATTGATTCGTCGCGTAAAATAAGTGAAATAATTTCTGCACTGTTTCGTAGGAAACCTTGTCCTCCTAAGTACAGTGGGTAGAAAAAGCCTGAATAGAAAAGGAAAGATTCGAGCATAACGGACGAGAACATCGCTTTCCATAAACTCTCTGAATCGCCTTCTTCAATACCGTTATAAATATCCGCAATTTTATTTGCCTTATATTGTAGAAATTCATTTTTCTTTACCCATTCAAATAGCTCATCTATTTCTTCGTTTGTACAAAGGGTAGTGAATATATAAGAATAGGATTTGGCATGTATCGCTTCAAATGCATCAAAAACGGTTAGTACAGCCTTCTCTTGTAAATCATTTGTATAAGCAGCAACACGATTCATCCCTATATTTGTCTGAACGGTATCAAGTAAAGTTAATCCTGCAAATACTTTTTTATACGTATCTTGATGTTCAAAACTTTTCCACTGTTTGATATCTTTACTTACTGCAATTTCTTCAGGAAACCAAATTTGCTTCCATTGTTGATCCCAAAATATTTGTGCAAGTTCACTCGTTGCCTTATTCCAATTGACTGCCTCATAAATTATATTTGACATGCTACACACTCCTCTAAGCTTTGTAATCGTTGACGAACATAGTAAACGGACTTAATTCCCTTTACCCATGCATAAATGTATACCTTAGCCAATTGCTCTGTTGTCCAATTGTCAGTCACATAAAGCGTCATCGAAATACCTTGGTCAACGTGTTTTTGAGAAGCTGCGTATAAATCAATTAAGTCATAAGGATCAATATCGTATGCCTCTGCGTATAAATGACTGTTCTCATTTGTTAAATGAGGCATTGGATAAATTGTTCTACTATCTGCATAATCACGAACCTCTACACGCTCTGTACATGGAGATATAGAAGCAGTACAACTACGAATATAAGAAATACTACCAGTTGGTGCAATAGCCAAACGATATGAATGGAATAAACCATATTGCATAACATCTTGCTTTAAAACTTCCCACATCTTTTTCGTAATGATTGGAATATTTCCAAGTGCTTTTAACACAACAGGCGATAGTTCCTCTTCACTTTTATTTACATATTGATCAAAATAGCTACCTGAAGCGTAATCACTATCCTCAAATCGGTAGAAAGTTTCAGCTTTTGCTTTAGCCATCTCCATTGATGATTTGAGTGAATAAAAGTTCATCGCTTCCATAAAGCGATCCATAAAATCAATAGATTCCTTTGAGCCGTACATGATACCCTCAGTAACAAGATGACCATGAAGATTCATGCAACCAAGCCCTACTGAATGCATTAATTTATTTGCTTTTGCAACAGATGGTACATTCTTAATGTACGTCATTTGCGATACATTTGTTAATAAGTGCATGGCTGTATCGATTAATGTTTCGAAATCATTTACTTTACTTGCTGCATGGATATCAATTGACCCTAAGTTACACGATACATCTAACCCATATTCATTCGGTTCATCTTGGTTAGTAATGATACTTGTTTCTTGAACTTGCAAGATTTCTGTACATAAATTTGACATTTTTACACGACCGATATTTTTGAGCGGATGCACTTTATTGACATTATCATCAAAAATTTCAAACGGATAGCCCGATTCAAATTGCGCTTTTTTTACCTCTGTATAGAGTTTACGTGCATTCAAACGTTTAATTTTACGGATATTCGGATTATCTAGAAGTTCATAGTACATATCTGATATTGAAATTTCAGACATGCGTCTGCCATATTCTTTAAAAATATCGTATGGACTAAACAATACAATATCTTTATCACGTTTCATAAGATCGAAGAAAATACTTGGTATAATAATTCCTGTTGACAGTGTTGCGAGGCGAATTTTATCATCAGCATTTGGTTTTTTTGATGAAATGAAATTTTCTATGTCTGCATGGAAAATATTTAGGTAGACAACGCCCGAGCCATTTCGTTGTCCTAGTTGATTTGAATAACTGAAAGAGTTTTCCAACAGCTTCGCTACTGGGATTACACCACTTGCACGATTTAGTATCTCTTTAATTGGATCACCTAAAGGGCGTAAATCCGTTAAGTTTACCCCAACTCCACCACCAAGACGTGATAGCTCCAAACAATAACCAATATTTTCGGCAATACTATTCATGGAGTCATCCATTGATAATTTAAAGCAGCTTACTAATTCGCCACGGGCTTTCTTCCCACTATTTAATGCTGTTGGCGTTGCAGGCTGATATGCTTCCATCATCGCTTCAATAGAACGCTCTGCTAAAACGGTATCCCCTTGTGCTAAATATAAAGCAATAATGACAATACGATCCTCATATTTTTCTAAAATTTCTTCCCCGTCACGACTTTTCATTGCATAACTATCGTAAAACTTGCTCGCACTCATAAAAGATGGAAAACGGAAATTATAATCATATGCTTTCTTGTACAGTTTTTTAATAAATTCCATCTCGTACATATCGATAAATGCTTTCTCATAGTAGCCCTCTTCGACTAAATAGCGGATTTTTTCCTCGATATCAATAAAGTAACGCAAACGCACGTTGACATATTCTAAAAAATAGCGGCGCGTTGCTTCACGATCCTTTTCTAACTCTAGTAGACCAGTTGTACTATAACGATTCAGTACGTCATTATTAAGCTTTAAATATGTTTTCATCCCATTACCCTCGTTTCATAAAACGTTTGTATTGCTTCATAATCTGCTTGATTGCCTCTTAAATCTAGTTTCCGCACTAAGGGCACATGATAAGTTGCAGCAATTTTCTCACCGGCAGCTCCAAAAACATTATGCCCGAAATTACTATTGCCACTGGCAACTACACCCTTACAAAATTTCCTGTTGTTTTCTAAAAAACATGACACTTTTGAAGGGACATCACCTAAACCATCTGTGTAGGTGATTAAAAGGTAGGGCTCATTCAACACTAACCCATCAGAGAGTTCAATAGATTCCGCTGTTAATTTAGAAACAACATTCCGGACATTGCCTGTACGACTAGCATAAACAATCATATTGCAATCATCTCTATATGAGAAACAATCTCCTTAACATCTCCTATAAATGTTTCATTACTTTCTAAAACAGGCACACTTAAAAAACCTGCGTCAATAATTGTTTGCTTAGCTTGTTCATCGTGATCAATGTTTACAATTTCTGCTTCAAGTCCTACACGTTGTAGTTCAGATTTTACCCAAAGGCATTTTGGACAGATTGTTTTCGTATAAAGTTTCATATATATCCCTCTTTTCATAAAATAAAAAAGCTATCCCTTCGAGAGAGATAGCCTAAATGGAAACGTTAAAATACCAAAAAAACACATACGTTCCCATCTCTTAATCCCCGAAGAAATGATCAATTTGTTTTATATAGGCAGGTCTCCTGGCTTTGCTTCATTCTCTGATTTCCTTCCCATGCGAATGCACAGTGGCTTATATCATCGTCAGCTTCACAGTTGCGGGGACAGCGTCGGTATTGCACCGAACTTCTCTATTAAACTACATATAGTAGTACCTTTATAAAACGAACACAATATATTGTTGTTCAATAGAACTAAGTGTACCATCCTTCAAATAAAAAGTAAATCTAGATTAGAAACTTCTTTAATATGAGATTTTTCAATATTTTCTTTCACACTCTCAAAATACGATCTTAACAAATAATTAGCTGCACTAGACGACTTATTTAAAAAATTTCTAAAAAATATGAAGTTAAATTTATTGCTTATTTTACATTTACCTAAATGCAGTATCTTGTTTATCAATCAGGATTATCTCATTCCATCTAATTAAGAACTCTAATTTAATGTAACACTTATGTAAAAATTAATTTCTGAGGTGAATCAAATGTATTGTAACAGTCTAATAAAACCTTAAAGTTCCATCTATTAAGTCGTAATCAACAATTAGATCAATCGTAGATACAAAGTTATTATTTGAACTCCTTACATTAAAACAGTCCATATTCCAAAGAATAATAGACTGTTTTACCACTTCAATTTTTAAATGAATTTTACCGTACATATTACCTACAAATAGAATAATTCCTTAAAAAATTCAGGAGCTGAATTTACTTTAAATTGAGGATTATATTTTGAAAATAGTTAATATAATTTAGCGCAGTTAAAAGATTATTTTCTCTATGATAGTCCCTAAAACTATCATAGACTTCTTTTACTTTACCATTTATTGAATTACAAAAGAAACTATTAACTTCTGGATCCTCTAATTATTCAATTTTCTATTTATAACATATTAGAAAAAACATTTCTAATCCAGGCATTTTCTCTACTTTAATAAGCAATGTCATTCTATAGTCAAATGCCAAGTTGTTTCATTTTGCATTCCATTTAAATGTTCACTTCTTTTATATTTTTTTCATCTATAATCACTTTATAAAGTCTGATCTTCATTATTACTTATTGACCCTACCAGCTCACGTTTTATATTCAAATAGGCATAAGTAATATTCTTATTATGATCCGTATTATCTCGAATTAACTTTTTTACATAATTTTGCAATGAAATAAAATTTTCATTATATAGGCTGTTCATAATTTGCTGTCTTAACTGATTCTCATAATACGAGATTGAATGTGACGTCATCTAGTTCACTCCTATTTAGTTCATAAAAAAACATCTTTCCATTATGATTTCATGTTTTCGCAAAGCAAACTATTGCCGCTATACTGGTTGGTGTAATGTGTAACGGTACTAACTTCGTCCATTAGTGGTGTTTTTAACAGTTTGATTTATGCCCTCATAGAGCTTTTGTCGGTCATTCTAATTATTTCTATTATCGTTGCAATGAGTATGGTCATGATGACTTCTAGTATGCTTTAAAGTTTGATTAAAAATACATCGCTAAACCCATTTTATACGAAAAATAAAAGAATCCATTTTGAAAAAAGATTAATCAAAATGGATTCTTCTCTAGCAGATATTTATTTTTAGGTCTTCATAAAAGGTTTGATTATTTTAGCAACGTTCGTCAACTAAAGCATCATATAGTTTAATGAGCAGATTTACTAATTATACCTTCAGTTCTTCATATTTAACTACAGAGATATAGTTTTTGTTGCAATTGTTTGTTGAAATGCCTGATCATGCTCAACAAAAACCATTGTTGGATTAAATCTTTGAATAAGCTCTTCAATCTGCATGCGCGAATAAATATCAATAAAATTTAACGGTTCGTCCCAAATATATAAATGAGCTTTTTCACATAAACTTTTGGCTATAAGCAATTTTTTCTTTTGTCCGCCGGAATAATGAGCTATATCTTTCTCAAATTGAATTCGATCAAAATCCATCTTACGTAGGATGGATTTAAATAACGTTTCATCGATCTCATGCTCTGCAATAAAGTCCGATAACAGTCCCTTTAAATGAGAAGTATCTTGTTGGACATAGGAAATAATGAGGCCTGAACCTACATTCATTGTGCCTGTATGCTGGATCGGATTTCCTAGAATTAGTTTTAGGATACTACTTTTTCCGCTCCCATTCTTTCCATCAAGTACAATTCGGTCACCTTGTTCAACTTTAAAGCTAATGGGCTTATTCACTATTTGGTCATCATACTTAACAGACACATCCGCCAAAACAATTAATTCATTTGACTGATATTCCAATGGTTTTAATTTTAATGACTCCGTCTTTTCCACATTTTTTAGCAGTTTTGACTTTTCCTCAATAGCTTTTTGTTGCCTTGATTGAATGTTCTTTGCTCTCTTCATCATCTTTGCCGCTTTATGTCCTACAAAACCTTTATCCAACTTAGAACCCGAATTCGTTGTCCCATTTTTGGAAGCTTCCACTTGATTAGACCAACCTGCTGAACGCTTTGAAGACTGTGTTAATCTCCCAATGTCTTTTTGTAGACGCTGATTTGTTGCCTCTTCATGTTCCTGCTGTCTATCAAAATTTAACTTCCAAGAAGAATAGTTACCACTTTGAACTTCAATATTTGCCCTATTTATAGATAAAATATGGTCAACACATCCATCTAAAAAGGTTCTATCATGTGAAATTAATATAAACCCTTTCTTCTTCCTTAGATAATCAGAGACCATCTTTCGTGCATCAGTGTCCAGATGATTGGTCGGCTCATCAATTAATAGAAATTGACCCTCTGTCAAAAAAAGTGCAGCAAGCAACACCTTTGTTTGTTCTCCATTTGATAATGTTTTAAATGGTCGGTACATTACCTCGGCATCGACATTTAGATAGGATATTTCACGAAGATATTCCCAATCTTCTGCTTGAGGACAAATTTCTTCAAAGATTTCATAAGTATACTTATTTTTATCCGAAACGGGATAAGGAAAATAATTAAATTCTACAGAAGAAATGATTTTCCCGCTATACTCATAATTCCCTAATAATAAATTAAAAAAAGTTGTTTTACCTCGTCCATTTCTACCAATAAACCCAAGTTTCCAATCCGTATCTATTTGAAAGTTTACACCTTCAAAAATATTGTCAAAGCTACCTGGATAAGAAAACGTTAAATCTTGAACTTTTATCATTGACATGATAATTCCTCCTTTGTATATCAACACTTTTTACTTTTTATACAAAGTCGGCACATCCATCTATTCTAAATTTCTCCGTATAAGTTTGATGGATATTAGCGACTTATACGGAGTATTACATGCGTAACAATAGTGTCTGATTCGCTCATTTCTCTCTCCTTTATTGATTTGATTGAAAATTTTTATGAGAGAATAAAAAATCCTCCCAATTTGTAATTGGAAGGTTTAGTCTTTCACTTATATTACATAAGTTCTTATTTGCCATTGGAGTCATGACAAATAAAATGTAAACTGATTTATAAAAATGGACAGACTAACCCTATATTTTGTAGTTTGAAGTTATTCATTTCAAATAAAAACATAGATTAGTTAATCATTTCCATCCATCAGTCCTCTCATAATTGTATTTAAATATTAACAAATTTTTTTATGGAATACAATTCAATATCATCCTCACCTCAAATTAGTAAGAGATGGCTTCTGTTCCTTTCTCCCCTAGCGTTCAATAAAATATTTTCGCAAATTCTCATGAAACATCTTCTGTAGTTGCTGTTCGCTAATACCTAAAACATAAGCTTCACATATTATTTGTTCAACCTTTATAGAAATTTGTTGAAGGTCACCCTCCTTTGCTTCAGCAGACTTCTTAACAATTGCTTTTGAGTTAGGTTTTATAACGATTATTCCCTTCTTCTCAAGCTCCTTGTAGCTTTTATGAACGGTATGAAGATTAAGATTTGTTTCAGCCGCTAAATCACGAATGGAAGGCAATGGGTCACCATTTTGCAAACTCCCTCTCGCTATTTCAAAAAGTAGTTGCTGGGTTAGCTGCTGATAAAAAGGAATTTTACTTCTTGGATCTATTATTACATTCAATTGTTTACGTATCCTTTCATATTCTTTCCTTCAAAAAACATTTTGTAAATTAATGTAATTACACATAGAGTTACAATAATCAAAATAATTACAGCAGTCATCGACGGAGAAATATTGAAAGAGAGCAAGCTAAAATGAAGAAGCCCCATGACAATCAATATCGGTAATCCATATAGCAGGCTTATTAATACTGTAGGATTTGATTTTATTGCCTCTGATGGATTAGACCATTCAAGTAATGGATGCCTTCTATCATAAAGAGGTGACAATAAATTATAAGTAATTACTAATAGTAATGTAATCAATAAATGCAGTCCCATAATAATATCGCCTCTACCAAATAGCATGTAAATGATATAGCTTATTACAACCGAAATTGTGCCGATACATGATGAAATCATAACTTTTGCTAGATAAATCTTTTGTGAATCAAATGGCAATGTCACGCTAGATGCATAGTATTTCCCCTCTCTTGAATAGGGAGTTCCGCTAATATTGTTTATACAGCTCATCAGCAAAACCATATAGACAAATAGAAAAGATTCATTGTTTACAATCCATTCGGCCTTTAAAATACTCATCTGTACGAGAATTAAAAAAATGATTGTACTAATTGGCGTTAAAATTATCCCTATAACAGCTTGCATTTTAAAGTACGGTTCAGACTGAATAATCCAATATTCACGCTGCAAATAATTGACCCAGCTACTTTGAATATCTCTCCCCCAAACTTTAGTTGTTTTTTCTATTCTGCTGACAAGCAAGCCATGTTCATAATACTTAGACGCAATCATTTTTATCGTAGCTTTAAACAATAAATAACATAGTGCGAATAATAGGATGAAATAAATGAAACTTTTTGTAGTAGTCAATGGAAACAGTGTCTCCACCACTGACTGCTGCATAGCAAAACGATAACCTATTTCGAGAAAATCTGAAATTGAAGATCTTAAGGATGATATTGTTGATACATCTAATTTTGCTAAAACAATGCCGATTGCATGATAATTTTTTATTAGAAAGTACAATATTGGGCTTATTCCAATACCTACTATAAGAATCATCCTAACAAGCAAATACATAGAGGTATTAATAAATACACTGCGAAAATGATTCAAAATGGATAATATAAATAGAAGGAACAATACAATTAATACGTTCATGACTAGTAAAAATGCAAGTGATTTTATAGCAACACCTAGCTTAAACTCTATCAGTAATATGAAAAAGGTAGGTATTGATAGAATACTAACTGCCATTATCGGTAAAGCTACAGCACTTATTATTTTCGACATCACAACCCGCTTCGCTGAAATGGGCAAATGGGCAAATATAGAAAAATCACTTTGACTAAACACTACCGAAATTGCAAAATATGAAATCAGTAAATACGTCACACCATTTGAAAGAAGAACATTATAAAACAAATACTCCTCTGGGGTCGCTATAAAGTAGATAATGAGCGTAAGCGTAAAATACTGAATCGCTACATAAATAAATGCAATAATTAGGAGTACTTGAATTACTGGCTGCTTTGGCTTTGCATAAAATGATGTTAAAAAGAATTTGATTAATTGTATATTATCCTTCATTGGCTTGTTTCTCCATAAAAATAGTTTCTAAGCTCCCATCGACTAGTAATTTCTCAACACGCTCATGTAAGACAATCTTTCCATCTTTTAAAAACGAAATGGATTGACAAATTTTTTCGGCAACGTCTAATAAATGAGTAGAAAAGAATACGGTCCCACCATTTTCAACATACTCCTTCATACAATTTTTAAAAGCAACTACAGCAAGTGGATCCAGACCATTTAATGGTTCATCCATGATTAGAATGGGCGGACTAATTGTAAAGGCAGTAATTAACGCCATCTTATGAAGCATTCCATAAGAATAAGTTCCGATTGGTTTATAAATACTTTTTTCCATATCAAAGACGTTAATGAAGCTTTGTAGTTTTTCATCATCAGTTTTTTCATATAGCTTCAAAACAAACTGTATCCAATCATATGCAGCTATATTTGGAAATACATGAATGGTATCAGGAATAAAATAAAATTGTTTTTTATAGTCGAGTGACTGCGATTTTGGCACATTATTAATCATTATTTTTCCTGAATCTTGCTCAATTAATCCAGTAATACAATTTAATGTCGTTGTTTTACCTGCACCATTCCCACCAACGAACCCCAATATCTCTCCCTTTTCTATTTTTAACTCTACTCCCTTTAATACCTCATGCTGTCCATACGATTTCTGTAAATTTTGTATCGATAACATTTTTTCCACCTAATTTCTGATCAATTATTCCTCGGCATAATTGCGTCCTGAATCAGCTTTGTGCTTAGGCCTGCGTGATGCAGGTCAGTTAGCCGTTATCGCATGGATGCGATGATTTTAGGCTAACATCCTTTATTAACTCCTTTCTGATTCCGTGACATCCGCCGGAGGCTTTAGGCCAACAGATGTTTTTTGCGCGAAAGTGTAGTGCTAACGCAGCGGCAGCAGCACGATGTTTTTTGCGCGAAAGCGTAGTGCTAACGCAGCGGCAGCAGCACGATGTTTTTTGCGCGAAAGCGTAGTGCTAACGCAGCGGCAGCAGCACGATGTTGGTCACTCAGTCGTGTGTTGTTGTTGTTGTTGTTGTCGCTTCACTTTCGCACAGATAAATTGCCACAGGACGTGGCGTTCTTAGACTGAGTTCCTCTATTTCAGCAAATGTTTTTTGTACCGAAAGCGTAGCGACAGGTACAGGTGTTGGACACCCACTGAAAAGTGACTTAAATTCGCATTCATCTCACCAACAATAGAGGTAGGAGACTTCTGCTGAAAGAATTTAAAATTTCTTTTTCGCAATGAAACTTTGCATAGTAATGACCATCAATAAAACTAACAGCAGTGTTACTACAATATTGATGCCATACCAAGATTCCACATCACCTGTCGTTAGAATATTTGTTGCATACATACTATTACTAGCAGGATTCACAACGTCTATGAATGGATGTAGTCCCGCGATAAAACGACATATTAATAGGACGACGATACTTATTAGTGCTATAAATGCAGGGCTATTAAAAAATGTACTCATTAGCGCAACAAACGTTATGATGAATAACAGCCAAACACAATAGAACGCTAAAGCCCACATAGCTTGTGTCACAGGAACAGTTGTAAATAAATACGCTGAATAGCCGTAAGATACCGCATAACCAAGAGCTATACATATAACAGCCAAAATATAATGGATGATGATTTTACTATTCAAATAAGATGATATCGATACTGGCCTGGTTAGAATAAACGCCATCATGCCATTTGCTTTTTCCCCTTGAATAATACTCATAGTGGCAACGACCAAAATAATAATGCCTAACTGATCAAACTGTGAATTTAATGTTGAGGCAAGTACCTCCTGTCCCTCAGGCTTTGCCATCGTAGGATCAATCATTATCCCTTCAACACCACCAACTGATTGTAAAATAACAGGTAAATAATACATCATAATCGGCTGGGTTAGCCCTAGTAAAATAAAGACGATTGGGAGCCAAAGTATTTTAAATTCCCTTGCCATTTGATGTATTTCTTTTTTACTTAGTGCGATAAACGAATTCATATGCTCATACCACCAATTCCAAAAATATTTCTTCTAGATTGTCTTGAATACCCACTTCCAATTTAGTAAACATCACCTTTGTATCCAAACCATGTTGTATTAGTCGATTAGCATCTGTTTCCAAATTTTCAACATAGATTTTAAAGCCATCTCCACAGCTTTCGATTTTCTTCACATATGATAAGTGTTCAATCATTGTTAACCATTTATAATCTGCCTTTCGAATCATTAAAAAGATAGCTGATTCTTGATGGCGCTTAAGCAACTCTGATTTTGTAGCATCCTCTATTTTGTAACCATTTTTGATCATCACAAAGCGCTCACAAATTTCCTCTGCATCGCTCAATATATGTGTTGATAATAATACAGTCGTTTCTTTTTTGATCTCATTTAATAGATTTAACACTTCCCTTCTCCCTATTGGATCTAGTGCAGATACCGGTTCATCCATAATCATTAAAGCAGGCTTATGCAATAATGCCTGTGCGATGCCAAGTCGTTGCTTCATACCACCTGAAAATGTCCCGACATGAATATGTGCTTCTTTCCCTAAGCCCACTTTTTCTAAAAGTAATGGAATCTCTTTCTGCAATTCGTTTTTTGATATGCCAGAAAGTGTTCCCATAAAGGACAATGTTTCAAATGCTGTCATCCATGAGAAAAAATTAGGATACTGAGGTAAGTAACCAATGTGATTTTTCATAGATGAAATCTTTTGCCCATCAAGAAGAATTTCTCCTTTGTCTGCATTCAGAATGTCAGCAATGATCTGAATTAACGTGGATTTCCCCGCTCCATTTGGTCCAATTAACCCGACACACTCATTAGCATCAATGACCATTGAAAAATCATTCACTGCTGTTTTTGATTTAAACTTTTTCGTAATATTTTTAATCTCTAAGCGCACGTTTATTTACATCCTTCCTACCAATAATGAAGTATAGAACAGAACCGATTGAGTTAAAGAACAAAATAATAATTGTCCACATAAGTATGTTTTCTCGCGTATCTCGGTGCCGATATAAATCGAATAAAGCAACCATGATTAAAACAAATCCTACGAATAAAAATGGCAAAATGATTGGAAGTATGCTTGCCCAATCCAGTTGACTTAAATCATCAAAACCATAGTGTAATTTCATTCCTAAACCCCCATTCATTATCATTATCAATAATGATAACAGAATGTGTAAAAAATTTCATTACCTTTTTACTGTACATCCTAAAAAAAAATATATAGTATATGTTTTGATAATGTTCTCATATTGATAACATTTGATTGTGCTTCCCTTGATTCAATTTGATAGGAGGATCGTTTTTATGCGGAATAAAGCAGAGGTTTTAATGCACCCTGTGAGAATGAAAATTTTACAAGCTCTAATGCACGATAAAGAAGAAGGCTTAAGCACCTTGGAGATGATTTCTATCATAAAAGATGTACCTCAAGCTACTTTGTATCGTCACATCCAAATTTTAATGGATGAAAACATCATAAAAATTGTTAAAGAGCGAAAAGTACGATCTGTTACAGAAAAATTTTATGCATTAAATGAAGGAGCAGAAAAACTTAGTGAGAAGGATTGGACACAACTAACTATCAAACAAAAATTAAATTATGTTTCCAACTATCAATTAGCTCTACTATCTCAATACCAAAATTATTTGCATTCACTTGATGAAGAAGAAAGACTTGCAGATTTAGCAACTTTTTCATTTCTTGATTTGACATTAACGACTGATCAATTTATGAGTTTTGAAAAAGAATTAAACGATTTAATAATTAAATACTATAATATGGCCGACTCAAGCAATGAGACTGAGACAAAAACATTAGCTATAAATATTATTCCAAAACCTTAAGTATCATTTTTAAAGAAATGGAGAAGATGAATGAAAAAAAGAAAGTCAATTGAAAACACACGAAAATTTATCATGATTGTAATAGGCGCTGTCATCGCAGCATATGGACTAGAGGCGGTATTAATACCGAACGATGTCATTGATGGTGGTGTGACGGGGATTAGTATTATGGGAGCACACCTCTTTGGTATTCCATTAGGCGTGCTGCTCTTTGTATTAAACATTCCTTTTATTTATATTGGCTACAAACAAGTAGGTAAAACTTTTGCATTGATGAGTACTGCTGGGATAGCAGCTCTATCTATTTCCACAGTGCTAATGCATAATGTTAAAACAATTTTAGGTCCAAATGATCCGTTATTAGTTGTTTTATCTGGTGGTATGCTACTAGGTGTTGGGATTGGGATTGTCTTACGTAACGGTGGTGCTTTGGATGGCTCTGAAATTTTAGCCGTGTTACTTTCACGTAAGGTTCCATTTTCAGTCGGGGATATTATATTATTTATTAATGCCTTTATTTTCTTAGGGGCAAGCTTTATTTTTGGCTTAGAAAGTGCATTATACTCAGCTTTAACATACTTTATTGCGAAAAACGTTATCGATATTATCCAAGATGGTTTAGAAAAATCAAAAGACGTTCGTGTTGTTAGTGCGAAGTCAGAGGAGATTGGAGATGCTATTCAGGCTCGTTTAGGACGTGGTGTTACATATACAAAAGGGCGTGGCGGTTTTTCCAATGAACCAACTGATATATTAAACTGTGTCATTAACCGTATGGAAGAAAATAAACTTGTGTCGATTATTAAAGATATCGATGAAGGTGCCTTCGTAGTTATTTCTGATGTATCAGAGGTACGTGGTGGAAACTTCAAAAAACGTGATATTCACTAAATAAAAGGTAAAGTAAGACGTTCATGAACTGCACCCCAATTGTTAGATATCTAGCAGTTGTAGGTGCAGTATTTTTTATGACTAAATTTACAGTTGAATTAACATTACGATGGGTTTAGCTTACTGGCAGAAGTCAATTGAACTACACTTTAGCTTTTCTTCTCCATGACACTAATGCCAATGCCCATAAATACGACTGTCATAAATAATAGTAGACTTAAAGGTTGTAGTAGCTCTACATAAGAACTAGCATTAATCGTTTCGCTACTGCGATCGCACTTGTTACCTCATCTTGCAAATCTGTAGGAAAAGCTTTTATCATCACATCGTTTTGAAGCACCTGATTATAAATTCGGTCTAGTTCATGTTGAACCAATTTGGAATTCATAAAATCAACAGCCACCAGTAACTCATAGCCTGTTTCCTATAAAAAAATTGCTACATCAACTTCACCTGTTTCAACTAATTTTGTTGCTTCATCCATATTATAGGTCGTAAATTGGTAATTTTTAATACTTTCTAACTCAGCCAGTACTTGCTTAGTCATTTCCTCACTTAAAGTCGAATGGACAGCAACCGGCTGCTTTGCTTGTTGTCCAATCCCCATAATATACGCATAAAGACAAATAATAATAGTAGTTGCGATTAAAGAGCTAGGCTTTTTTTAATAATAAAAATTTTGTCTTGAGTATATTCATCATGCAATACCACCTCTTCTCGGGAACAATAAGAAGGCGATTGCTGTACAAATCACTGCTACAGCAGTTAAGCTTTCTTTTATTTTCTCTTGTTCTCCAGTCTTTCAGTTAAATCATTAAAGTTTTGGACTACTTCTCGCATTGATGATTTTTTAGCCAACGAAATTCCCTTTTGTATCGATTTAAATGCTTCTTCAAATTTATTTGCTTTGATTTGGGCATCTGCAAGGCAATACCAATAAAACCAGGCATCCATTTCTGAAATTTTATCGTTATAAAACTTTTCGATGATTGGATAGTATTTGGAATATAATTCTTCATCATAAACCAACTTTTCCCCATTCCATTTTAGTACATCCACTAAATAACTATCACCAATATACATTTGCCAAACTGCTATACCGACATTTTGCTTCCCACACACAAAGTCAATTTTATGATAAGGCACATCTGCAATTTTTATGAATGAGTTATCAATCCATTGGAAAACTTGAAGTTCGCTTCCTATTGCTGCACCAATTGTAATACCAAATAAATATTCCTTTGTACCATCACCGGTTATATCCACCAAACCCGAAAAATCCAAATCGACTCCTTGAATTTTAGTTTCCCAAATTTTTCTCCAATCCGAATTGTGTTTTTTTAGCACTATTGATCCAAACTGAGAAGGAGATGGTTGATTTTCTGCTTTAATTTCAAAAGTAAATAATATTTCTTTCTGTCCATCGTGGTCAAAGTCATAGAGTTGAATTGGCAGTGTGGAGGAAGGATTTACAGGGCTTAAAAGTGACGCATTCGATGGCATAAATCGGCTAACAATTTTTATTAAGTCTTCTTTCTGGTGCTCGTTAGCGTGAACAAATATTGGACTAAAACTAACTACAAAGAGTAGCAATAATGTAAGTAGCATTAATTTTTTCATCAATAAGTCCCCTTTTTACAGCCAGATATAACTTCTAGTATTGACGTAATTGGATAAGTAATTCTTTAATAAACTTGCATAATGGGTTCTTATAATCTCTATATAAAATACCTCTTTTGCCGAAAAAGAGGTATTTTTATTGCGTATTGATAAAGTGTACTGCAATTAACTTGGCTTTTTTCTATTATTCACTTATGGCATCCAGCTCTCCGACTTTCACTTTTTCATATTTTAATCCACTAATTAGACATATAGCTCCAACCACTACAACAGCTGTTGCTCCAAATAAGGCATACTGATAGCGATTCGTATAATTGGCTAATGCTCCTGCAAGTGAAGGACCTAACATTTGTCCCAAAGCATAACCAGCAGTTAGGTAACCTAATATTTTGTGACTGTTCACAGGCAATATTTGTCTTGCTAATGTTGTAGCTACAGTAGTAATTCCCATAAACGTTGCTCCAAAAATAAATGCACTTATATAAAGTGTCATTGTATTAGTCGCAAACGCTGGTAAAACAATTCCTAGCCCTTGAATTAACATGGAAATCAATAATGTTCTCACGTAACCGTATCGCTGTGCCAGCGTAGACCAAACAATGCAGGATGGAATCGCTGCAATCCCAACAACAAACCATACAAAGGTAGCATCACCATGAAAGCTTGTTGATTCTTCTGCGATTGACACGATAAAAGTTCCCGTGACAATATAGCCAAGGCCCTCTAAGCTATAAGCCAAAATTAGCCACTTCATCCATGGCGTAGGTGGGACTTTTTGTGACACTACTGTTTGACTTAGTTTCTGTTGTGGATGTTGAGCAACTGGCTTTATGAACATTACAATTAATACAAGCAATACGGCACAAAACAACGCCAAAGCAATCCACGTTCCATTCCAATCAAACATTGCATGTATGGGCGACACAATAACCGCACTTAGGGCAATTCCTGCACCTACCCCACTATAAAAAAGCCCAGATAAATGCGCTTTACCATTCCCAGCTAACTGATCGAGTACAAGGCTAGCAGCAACTACAAAGATCAATGCACTCATAACGCCAGAAATAAAACGAAGTACATACCATGCGATAACAGCATCAGTAAAGCCCATCATAGCCGTTGTCAAAATGCTAATAACGAGTGCTATTTGTAAAAAAGGAATACGTTTTTCCCCAATTTGTAAACGACCAGCCACCAACGCCCCTACTAAGTATCCTAAATAATTACTTGTCGCTAGAAAACCTGCTGTGGCATGACTAAAGTCAAAAGTATCTTGCATATACGGCAAGATAACCGTATATGAAAAACGCCCAATACTCATAGCAATAACTAGTGAAAAAATGCCTCCTACTAAATATTGAACTGTGTGCTTGTGCATATTTTCCCTCCCCTCCTTCTCACTATAACGAAAATTCAGATATCACAAATAGCACGAATTCGTTATAATAGATATCAAATAAATTGATGGCTGGAGGGAATATATGAATATTAATGATCTCTTAATTTTTCGGACAGTCGTACAAACAGGTAGCTTCTCCAAGGCTGCTGTAGAGCTTAATTACACCCAATCCAACATCTCTATGAAAATACAAAATCTTGAGGCCATGTATCAAACAACCTTTTTTTATCGAGGACATCGAGGTATCCGATTGACACCAAAGGGAGAACAGTTTTATGAAATGGTATTAAAAATGCTATATCTCTATGAAAAATCCTTTGAAATACTTCAGGATACAGAGGAAAATAGAGGACTTTTACGAATTGGTTCAATGGAAACGACTGCGGCACTGCATTTACCTACCCTGTTAACTACTTTCCATAAAGCCTATAATCAGGTGGATATCACTATATTGACGAGTCCATCTCAACAAAATATCGAACGGCTAGAAAACTATGAATTAGATGGTGCATTTGTAAATGGACCCGTTTATAAAGAAAATATCCTTGCGAAGGAATTTGTTTGTGAGGAGCTTGTTATCATCACATCTAGCAAGCATAAACGAATTGATAGCCAACGAGATTTAGAGGACAGCACATTTATTACTTTTCCTCATGGTTGCTCATATAGAGCTATTTGGGAGCATTGGTTACGTGAAGACGGTGTGCAACCACAAAAGCGTATGGAATTTGGCACCCTCGATGGAATCATTGGCTGCGTTGCTGCTGGGCTAGGTGTAACATTACTGCCACGTGCAATCGCTCAAAAATATATGGATATTCAGTCACTGTCGCTGCACATACTAGCAACAAAGCAAGCTCAAATCCCAACTTGGTTTATTTATCGCAATGACGAAGTACAATCACCTGCGCTAAAATATTTTCTAGAGACGATTGATGCGTACAAATATTCTTCGATTTAAAGAAGGCTGTCCATCATTTTGATGGTTCTATCCATCACTATTAACATCAAGATATAAAAAAGGAGAAATAAATGGACTTATTTATCGCGAGTAATCGTCAATTACCTATCCGTTATTACGTCAATGAGGCGATTTGGATTCGTCGCGGTTGCTTAAGTTTACATCAATTAACGCTGCCCTTTTTTGTAGAAGTAGAAATAAAAAACCCACATCATTTATTGAAAATTACAGAATATGTTCAAGAAGTCCAAAAACAATATAGCTATACAGAAATTCAAATTATTATTAAAGACAAAAATATTTTAATGCACTTACAAAAGAGCCTCCCCCTCTCTAATGCCAATCATATTCTCACTATTGAGCATTTAATTCGCCCATAAAAAAAGGTAGCATTGCTCTAATGCTACCTTTTTTTATAAAGCTGTAACAGGCAGTTCGATGATAAACTGCAACATTCCATCCGTATACTTCGCGTCAATTTTACCACTATGTAGTTCTACAATGCTTTTAGCAATAGCAAGTCCAAGTCCTGAACCTTCCGCTACACTTGTTCTAGATTGATCTTTTTTATAAAAACGATCAAATAAGCTCGTTAACTCTTCAGATGTAAATTCATTACTTTCATTTGCGACACAGATTTGAACATTACCTTCTTTTCTTTCAAGAGAAACAAAAATCTCACCATCACCTGTACTATATTTAATTGCATTCATTAATAAATTATCAAAAACCCTGACAATTTTTTCAGAATCTACTGTAGCAAAGATCC
The DNA here is from genome assembly GCF_050278745.1 of Lysinibacillus sp. NPDC094403. Lineage (NCBI taxonomy): Bacteria > Bacillati > Bacillota > Bacilli > Caryophanales > Bacillaceae > Lysinibacillus > Lysinibacillus sp. NPDC094403. Next base: position 269,853 of record NZ_JBNNTL010000004.1, read on the forward strand.
GCTCCTCCGAGAAATTTTTATTGAATGTACGATGGTTTTCCTCCGCTTGAGGAATCAACTCCTCGATTAACTGATCCAGCAGTTCATTGATACATACATCTTGTTGCCCAAGGATAATACTTTCATTCGTTAGCTTCGTATATTCAAATAAATCATCAATTAGGTTTTTTAACTGTTCGGATTTTGAGAAAGCAATTTTTAAATACTCATCATATTGCTCCTTCGTGTCGTACCTCTCATCTCTTAACAATCGTAAATAGCCCATAATCGAAGTTAGTGGTGTTCGTAGGTCGTGCGAAACGTTGGTAATTAATTCATTTTTTTGTTTTTCAATCCTTCGTTCCATCTCTATATTCGTCATAATGGCTTCGGCCATATGATTGACGTTCTCTGTTAGTAAAGCTATTTCATCTATCCCCTTTTTTTCAATTCGGTAAGTTAAATCTCCTTTTGCGATTTCCTTAACCCCCTCCGCCAACACCTCTATTTGTTTCATTTTTCGTTTCGTTAAATAAAAGAATGACAGGGCAAAAACAGCAAGTCCAATTAATACGGGAAAAGGACCCTCCGTAATGCTTTTAATAAGTACGCCTGTTGGAATACCACTGACAAACAAATATAAATTTTTATCTTCTATAGTTATTGGATAAAAGGCAATAATTTCTTTATGAGATTGCTCGACTGCAGGTATATCATAATTAAAATTATAGAGTGGATTATTGATTGCAAAATCCATTACATGACGAATCTTATTATGTACATCAATTTGTTCCTCTTCCGCTTGCTTTGTTTTATACAAAACTTTCCCGTGCTCATCGGTAACTAACACTTTCAGCGCATACTCTGTCAATTTCAGTTTTTCATTTTCTGCTTCAATCATTTGCAGTATAGTTTCGACACTATTTTCACTAACAGCCAAATCTGCCGCTTGCTTTGCTTGAAAATTTATTTTCTGCATATCTCCACTGTAGTCAATGGTAGGTGTTGGATTCCCAACATACGGTAGAGTAAATCGTGCAACAAGTAAACCAAGAAATGCACAAAGGATAAAGGTTGTTAAAAGTTGAATTCTAATACTTTCCCGAACTTTTGTAATGGCATTCACTATAAATAATTTAAGTTTGCTTAGTAAGTATTTAAATGGCTTAATGATCTTTCTCAATTTTATAACCTACTCCCCATACTGTTTTAATATATTGAGGATTTCTTGGATTTGTCTCAATTCTTTCTCGAATTTTACGAATATGTACCATTACCGTGTTTTCAGACTGTATAGCCTCTTCCTTCCAAACCTTTTCATAAATTTGCTCAGCGCTCATCACAATGCCTTGATTTCTTGCAAATAATTCAAGAATTGAAAACTCCCTTGGCGTAAGCTTCACTTTTTCATTGTTGACGATTACTTCATGTGTGTCTGTATTGATTCGCATATCACCAATTTCTATCTCATTCTCGTCCATCATATCTAAACGATTCATTTTGATATATCTACGAAGCTGAGATTTTATACGCGCAATTAGCTCTAATGGGTTAAAGGGCTTTGTTACGTAATCATCTGCCCCTAAAGTTAGTCCAACGATTTTATCCATATCCTGAGACTTTGCTGACAGCATGATAATTGGCATCTCAGCTATTTCCCTTACCTTCATACACATTTCAATACCATCCACGTTAGGCATCATAATATCTAGGACAATTAAATGTACTTTATGCTTCTTTAAAAGACTTAAGCCTTCCTCTCCATCACTTGCTTCTAGAACATCGTAACCTTCATTTTTTAAATAAATAGCAATAAGATTTCTAATCTCTTTCTCATCATCAACTATAAGTATTGTTTCTTTAGTCATCTAATCCCACCAATTTCAAATTATATTAAAGTATCAGGTATATTAATCAACACCATAACGTGGAGTTGATTTTCCGGCTGGGTGGCGTCCAGTCTCCACTAAAATCACCCTATTCCTGCAATATACTTCCTATCAATAATTATAGTTCCTAATTTTAACTATTTTTTTATTTTTCGTATATAAAAAATAATAGAGACATCCTACAATTCCAACGAAAACGCCAAAATATATACCATATCTTGTAGCAAGTGTGGAAATGTACTCCATATTTTTCCCGAAAAATAAACCAAGTGTAAAGTAAATCAATGTCCAAACAAAACCTGCTGTGTAGTAATACAAAGCGTATTTTTTAAATGACATGTTGTTCATACCTACTACGTATGGAAGTATATGTCTCACAATTGGTATGAAATAGCTTATAACTAAAGCAAAATGACCATACCTATCTATTAGTTCTTTTGACTTTAATAAATATTTAGCCTTTTTCTTTTTCATCAATTTATCAAGTATTTTATGACCAAACACTTTACCAAGGATGAATCCTAAGGAAAGTCCTGAAACCGCGCCAAGATAAGTTATTACAAAAGCTTTCAACACACTCATTTTTTCTAATGACGACAGAAATCCACCACTCATAACGATCAGCTCATCAGGAAGAGGCATACCTACGATGCCTAACCATAAGCTGAAAAATAAAGCAAAATAACCGTATTGCTCGATATATGATAAAAGATCCTGTAACCCCATTAACTAGCCCTCACATTTCCAAGTTTGCAACTTAGCACATAGGCAGGTGGAATGTTTATCCACACTTTTTCATGTGAAATATCCTCAAAATATTTTTGAATAAAGGATTTCCTAACAAGTGAATATTGGAATGTAATAAATTTTCCGTCCTTTAAGCAATCCCTTACATTTCTTAAAATACATGAGGAGATGGCAGGATTCAGAGAGGTAAAAGGTAACCCAGATACGACATAGTCAATTTTTTCGATATTCAACGCTGACATATACATGCATAAATTCTCAGCAGATCCATGTATAACGATTACACTCGGCTCTTGTTCAAATTGTTTACGTAGCTTTTCACAAAAAATCTCATTATTTTCAATAAGAATTAACTTTGTTGACTGCTCTTTTCTTTTCATTAATTCTTTCGTAAATGAACCTGTACCTGGGCCTAGTTCAACAATGCATTGGGCATTTTCAAAACAAATTGTTTCGACCATTTTTTCTGCTAATTTTTTAGAACTTGGTGAAATCGCACCTATAGTTTTTGGATGTTTTATAAATTCAGCAAGGAACGTTATAAATTGCATATATTTTCTCCCCGATCAATGATTATTTGTATACTTTTACTATAAAGAGCATTCCTTAAAGATTTCCGAGGAGATTTCTTAAATTTTTCTTAAGAGTCAGAAAAGGTTTGCATGTCATTGGTTCTAATAATTATTTCCTACACAAAATAGTCATACAATTGCTTCCAGTAGAATAGAAACCTATATAGAAAACATTTAATACTGAACGGAAAAATAAAGTGGGGTGTGAAAGGATGCTTAAACTAACTGATGCAAAAGATATGGTACTCGAAATTGTGCAACATGACCCATTGTTCGTAGTAATACAAAACTCGTCTTTAGAGGAAATACTTTACAATGACGGATATTTAGCACATATTGAGGTAGCAAATTATTATTCTACTTCAGAAGTCGCAGGTTGGTTTGAAATAACGGATGCGATGCTTCGCTATTACATTAAACCATTTGAACAGTATATTTTTGATAATGCTACGAATAGCCCAAACACCAATATTCGCTTGAACCTCCCTGCCATTTTAAGACTTCGCATGATTTTACTATTAAAAGATGAATACCGCGTTAAAGGTTTAAAACTTTTACTAGGGATAGATGACAACGGTCAGCTCATCAAACATCAAATAACTGCAACAACTATGGGTTCTGATGATTTAGTTAATAAAGTTGATGTTCTTGGGAATGTTCTTCAGCAAATGATACAAACAGGACTTTTCAATATTTTCCCAAATGAAGAACGTGAAGTATTACAAGTAACGATAAATCAAGATTTTCTCGCACAAAAAATTCAATTAGTATCCTCAGAATCAAATCTTCAAGTAGAAAAAATTCAAAAAGAAACAGCTGAACTTAAACACGAAAATGAAAATCTACAAAAACAAATTTCAGAACTGCAAGAGCGTAGCGTAAAGGATATTGTTCAAAAAATTCGTGAGCGTCATATTGAAAATGAAATAGTGTCGACATTACGAACAGAAGCATTACAGCAATTTGCGGTGGAAAATAAGGCAGGATTTTTCAGAAAAACTTTCCGTTCCTCTCAAATTGAGATGGAAAAGGAGCAATTTGTGTTGAACTATATTTCGAAGCACCTAGAGGAACGTTTAGAAGTAGCACTAAATAATTATTATGGGGAATAAATATCTTCAAGCTGATACTACATGTAAAGTTATAATCACTAACCAAAGAACATGAATGAGTCTTTTTAAAGAAGCCATTCATGTTCTTTTTTATTGTAATTTATTTTTTGAAAATTAGACTTATAATCATTATAAAGAACAGTCGAAGGGGTGAATTGTATGCCAATGATCGAGGTCAATAATTTAACTAAAATGTTTGGGGATTTTTATAGCGTACAGAATGTGAACCTACAAATCGAAAAAGGTGAAGTGTTTGGATTTTTAGGTCCAAATGGTGCTGGTAAATCTACAACAATACGTCATTTAATGGGCTTCTTACAGCCCACAGAAGGACAGTGTTTCATAAAAGGGTTGGATTGTCGACAATCTACGGCTGAAATTCAAAAATTTGTAGGATATTTACCTGGTGAAATTGCATTTATCGATAAAATGACTGGACTACAATTTATCAAATTTATTGCCCAAATGCGAGGGTTACATGATTTAACAAGAGCTAATGATCTCATGCAATACTTTGAGTTAAATGCCACTGGGCTTATTAAGAAAATGTCAAAGGGTATGAAGCAAAAAGTTGGTCTCATTTGCGCATTTATGCATAATCCAGAGATAGTCATTCTAGATGAACCGACAAGTGGATTAGATCCTCTTATCCAAACAAAGTTTATAGACTTTATTTTAGCTGAAAAAGAAAAAGGAACGACCATATTCATGTCCTCTCATATGATTGAAGAAATTGAGAAAACTTGTGACCGTGTAGCGATAATTAACGCTGGGAAAATTGTAGCAACTGAAACAATTGCTAACTTAAAAAAACAAAAATCTAAAAAGTTTTTAATTGAATTTCAAAGCGAGCAAGAGCTGTCTCGTTTCTTAGGAGAGCAACTTAAAATTGAACAGATTGGCCCAACTCAAGCAATTATAAAAGTTCAGGGTAATGTCCAAACATTACTTCATACACTAGCAGACTATAAAATTAATGACCTCGATATAATTTCACAATCACTTGAAGATATATTCATGCATTATTACGAAAGAGGAGGTAATGAATCATGAACTTTACTTTGCTGAAACATGAGGTTCTTGCTACTGTTAAACTTTTTAGTATTATACTCGCTGTATTAATGCTCTATATCATTAGTATTGTTTATATGTATAACCCTGAAATGAGTAATACTCTTAATAAGCTTACCGAAACAATGCCTGAATTGATGTCAGCATTTGGCATGAGTAACATAGGTAATACGTTAATTGAATTTCTATCAACCTATTTGTATGGATTTTTATTACTCATTCTGCCGTTAGTTTTCATCATTATGTTGGCAAATAAACTAATTATGGGCTATATCGATAATGGCTCCATGGCATACTTAATCGCGACACCGAATACACGTTTTAAAATTGTTTTCACGCAAGCATTTTTTTTAATTGCTAGCATTTTTATTCTGCTCTCTATAACAACTTTGGTTGCAGTTATATTTTCAGAGATTCTATTTCCAAATGAATTGGATATAAGTGCTTTTTTGACTTTAAATATCGGTCTTTTTTTCTTACACTTTGCCATTAGTGGATACTGCTTTTTTGTATCCTGCAGTAGTAAGGATTTAAGAACCTCTTATGCGTATAGTACAGGAATTCCTATTCTATTTTATTTAATTCAGGCGCTTAGTAATATGGGTGGTGCTTTAGGAAAGTTACAGTACTTCACCATCTACTCATTGTTTGCACCTGAAAAATTAATGACTCAAGATAGCTCGTCTATTTGGATGCTAGGGGCATTATTTTTAATCGGGATGCTTTGCTATATGCTGGCTATTCGTATTTTTATTAAACGTGATTTGTATTTGTAACGTGAAAATCTGCTTGCTTTCTTGGAGCAAGCAGATTCTTAGATTTAGAAATATAAATATCATTGCTGCAAAGATGCCAAATCACCAAGGAAACGCAATAACCGAAAATGAATCATTGCTAACTCATCCACGTTTAAACTCTCATCTCCACTGTCTAGCCACTCTTGAATAACACCTAAAATCGCAGAACTTAAAAAAGCTTCGAAATATTGTTGAAACTCTGGGTCAAGTCCTTCTTCTCGAATAACAGAAATTCTGTCCAATATATGATTACTAAAAACTTTCTTCATCCTCTTACTAAAGGCGGGGCTCCCCTGCTCCCCTAAAATAACTCGAAAGGCTGTTGCATGCTCTTTAATATATTTAAACATTGCTATAAATGGTTGATAAAGTTGACCTATTTTTATCGTGTGAAATGCTTCTAGTGGTTGAACGTTTTTTACATAGCTTTCAAGTTCATCTAATAATCCCCTCTGTAAATCCTCCATCACTTCATATTTATCCTTATAATGTAAATAAAAAGTTCCTCGATTTATGTTTGCAGTAATAGCTAGATTTTTTACTGTTACTCGTTCAAAGCCCACTTCCTCTATTTGTATAAGTAATGCATTTTTTATAGCTTGTTTTGTTTCAAAATTCATAATATCGTGAATGGACATTTAGAACCCCCATTTTATTATCACTTTATTCCGATTTGGATTTAGCGATCTTGTTATATGGTTACTTTCATGATCACAACAAGGTCAAAATAGTGTTAGTAATCACAGGCATTACCTTATTTATCGGCATTCTTCTTTATTTATTTCCCTACAGGATTTGGAAATAAACATCTCAATCAATTCCCTAACCTTCAAATTATATAAACAGTACGATTCTGGTAGTTGTTAGCATTTACCTCACTTTTGTTTAAGGTAGGTCCATCAAGCCTCAAAACGAAGTAATCCAAAATCACTTAACACTTTTTATTTATCTGTTTATTGTAATTCCTAATACACTACCTTAAAATTTCAAGTATCAACACTGTGTTTAGTAAAGGAGAGATGGAAATATGGGAAACAATGCAATTTCACTAAACTCCATTGAAAAAAAGTTTCATCAAAAACAAGTAATTGCCCCGCTTTCCTTAGAAATCCCACAGGGACAGCTTATTGGCTTACTTGGTCCTTCAGGCTGTGGGAAAACGACGTTAATTAAAATGATCATGGGAATGATCAAACCCGATAACGGCAATATTCAAGTATTAGATTTTATCGTCCCTCATAAGCAATTACTGACGGATATCGGCTATATGGCACAATCTGATGCACTGTATTTGGATTTAACCGGTGAAGAAAACCTTCATTTTTTTGCTAAGCTTTATCGATTATCAAAAAAAGAGCGTGCTGAGCGTGTAAATTATGCTGCAAGCCTTGTTCATTTAACGGATGATTTAAATAGTAAGGTATTGAATTATTCTGGAGGGATGAAACGGAGATTATCCCTTGCAATTGCTCTTATCCAAAATCCAAAGCTGCTGATTTTAGATGAGCCAACTGTTGGTATTGATCCAGTATTAAAAAAAGAAATTTGGCAGGAGTTAATTCGTTTAAAAAACGATGAGCATAAAACAATTTTAGTAACGACACATGCAATGGATGAAGCAGAGCGCTGTGACCAGTTGGCTATGCTACGCAATGGTCATATCATCGCGTATGGAACACCAGATGATTTAAAAGCTCATTATCAGGCAAAAGATTTTGATGAAGTGTTTTTAAAGGCTGGAGGTGAGGTGCTATGAGAATCGGCGCAGTTGTTACAAGAATTATGCAACAAATGAGACGCGATAAACGTACACTTGCCTTATTATTTTTGGCACCACTTCTTGTGCTTACGTTAATGTATTTTGTTTTTAATAGTAATGAGTCTGAAATGACAATCGTAGTATCAAATGGTCCTGCATCACTAATTGAAAAGCTTGAAGAGGCGGATTTTCATGTTATCGAGAACAATGATTTTACTGCTGCTAGTTTAAAAGAAGAAAAATATGATGGCTGGTTAGCTTTTCATCAAACTCAATTGAAGCTCACATTATTAAATGATGATCCGTCTACAGCTAAGGCTTTAAAGATGAAGCTTTCTCAGGTTTTGCAGCCAGAACAATCTTCAATGATGAAGTTGACGACTGAATACGTATATGGTGATGAAAATACCGCCATTTTTGATATTTTTAGCCCGATGCTGACAGGCTTCTTTGTTTTCTTCTTCGTCTTTTTAATTACAGGTATAGCGTTGTTAAAAGAACGAACTTCAGGAACACTAGAGCGTTTACTAGCGACGCCGATTAAACGTTCTGAAATTGTTGCTGGCTATATGATTGGATATGGATTGTTTGCATTTATTCAAACGATTATTATTGTTCTATTCGGGATTTATGTCCTTGATATCGTGCACGTTGGCTCGATTTGGCTCGTTCTGCTGATCAATATTTTAGTAGCACTTGTTTCATTATCTTTAGGAGCTCTTTTATCAAGTTTTGCTGCTTCAGAGTTTCAAATGATGCAATTTATCCCGCTTGTCATTGTACCGCAAATTTTCTTTTCTGGTATTTTCCCACTTGATAATATGGTGGAGTGGTTGCAAAATATTGGTCGTATTATGCCACTATACTATGCCGCTGACGCGTTGAATGGGGTTATGTATAAAGGATATTCCTTTAGTGAAATTCTAGTGGACTTAGTGATTCTTGCTTGCTTTGCTCTTGTATTTATTACATTAAATATTGTAGGTCTAAAAAAATATCGCTCATTATAATCAAAAGGGTCTGCTCAACATTGGGCAGACCCTTTTTATAAACTAACCAAAAATAGAAAATTACACCAATTTCTATTAGCAATAGAACAAATATTCATCTATACTAAATTTACAGTTACTGGTCTTGGACTTTGTACATCAGAAGTATGGATCATCTCCATAACGTGTGGTTGATTTCCGTTCCGACTGGGCGCTTTGTCGCTGCCGCTACGTTAGCACTACGCTTTCGCACAGAGCAAAGCTTCCTGGGGGCGTCCGATGAGCCGCTTCACTCGCAGAGCTCGCTCCAGGGTCTCATCTGTGACGCTGATCCCCAAGGAGTCGCCCAGTCTCCACTCCAATCAACTTATATACAAAGCCTACGTCTTAAAAAATGTCACCCACAACTTTTGGTGATGAACCGTAAGTATACATATATAAAAATAACAGTGATTTAGAATAAGAAATCGTAAAATAAAGGTGTGTAATGATGAATACGATTATGGAAATCCAGAACATCTCTAAACAGTATAGAGGTAAGAAAATATTAGAGAATGCTACATTTGCTATTTGTGCCAATCAAATTATAGCTCTTGTAGGAAAGAATGGGTCAGGTAAGAGTACCCTTCTTAAAATTATTGCGGAATTAGTCGATGCTGACAGTGGTTCTATAGTAAAACATCGACAATCTTTAAAAATTGGCTATGTGCCAGAAGTAACACCTTCACATATTTTGTTTACACCTGAAGAATATCTTTATCATATGGGCAGCATTCGAGGTATGACAAAAAAACAACTACAGCAAAGAATAAATGACTTACTTGAATTATTTCATTTACAAGAAGCTCGGAACATTCGGATTGTTAACTTTTCTAAGGGTATGAAGCAAAAGGTTATGATTATGCAGGCAATGCTTGAAGACACAGATCTGCTAATCTTAGATGAACCATTATCAGGACTCGATTCCAAGGCACAGAGCGATTTAGAAGAAACCCTCTCTATTTTAAAGGACAAAGGGTTAAGTATTGTTTTAACATGTCATGAAACAAAATTACTGCAGCATCTTGTTGATACAGTTCTTGTTATTCAAAGTAATAAGGTTATTCTAGCTGATACATTAAATAAAAAAGATATACCACAAAATAAATTAATGTTCGAAATTTCAAGCATGAAATTATTAGATAACCTACTACCTTTTCTTGAAATTCAACAACAATCCCTTTTAAATAATGGTTCTCATAAGATAATTGCCATTATTAAGGCCGAAGATACAGATCAGGTATTATTAGATCTCCTACAGAAAAAAGCCTCTATTAAACAATTAATCCCAATCAATCAGAAGGAGGAACAATTTTATACCCATTTTTAAGGAGGAATAGACGCTACCATGACTAGTTTATTGCGCTATCAATTTATCAATTATTTAAGAACCTATCAATATGTTCCACCTTTTTCAATTTTCGTTTTATGTCTTGTTGTAAACTATACCTTTACACCGAATCCAATTTTAAATAGCTATTCGTTTACAGCTATTATTCTCTTTTTTCTAATGGGATGGTTTACAGTTACACTATTTCACGCAGAAGATGAAGGACAAAAAGTAATTACAACTCTTCATGCAAAAAGTCGAACACAATACAATTTAGCAATTTTTATGATTTGTGTACTAATTGGTTTATTCTTAAGCTGTGTATCAGTAATCTACCCTACTCTCATTGGCGCCTTTGGAGAAAAACCAAGATTTATACATCAATTACTTGGATTCCTCTCTCATTTTAGTTTATCTGTACTAGCTATCGCACTTTCAGCTATATTTACTAGAGAACTCGTTAAAAACAAGCAAAATACTTGGTGGGGTGTACTTGGTATCTTAATTGTTTCTGTCGTTATCGCTACTTTAAAAGAGACAATTCTTCAAATCAAGGGACTAGTTTGGCTGCTTCCACCTGTCCGTCTTTCACTGGAAATGATGAGTTCGGAAGATTCTATAACGTCAATACCGAACATTTTTTATTGGCAATTTGTTTGGATTTTCCTCTATGCAATCTTAGTCATAATATTGTTCTTCCTCCTTTCGAATCGAAAAAGGAGATAAATTTCTAAAGAAGGAGCGTTCTTATGGTTAACAAAGCCAAGGTGCTAATTATAGAAGATGAAAGTGCTATTGCAAATATCTTAAAGGACTACTTAAGCGTCAACCATTTTGACCCTCACATCGTTAATACTGGTCATGAGGCAATCCAATATATGAAGGCAACCTATCCAGACTTCATCATTCTTGACCTTTCTCTCCCGGATTGCGATGGTATCGAATTATGTCGTCAAATTCGTGAAAATAGTAATGTTGCTATACTAATTTTAAGCGCCCGTAACAGTGACACCGATAAAGTTCTTGGCTTGGGATTCGGTGCAGATGATTATATGACAAAGCCCTTTTCTTTAAGTGAGCTTGTAGCAAGAATAAATGCCCATTTACGAAAACAGAATAGATGGCTACAGGAAAATGTGAGCCAGATGGATATTATTCAAATCGATCATATGGAAATCAATAAAAATGAATATACTTTTTCACGTCATAAAAAGCACGTTCCTCTATCAGCTAAAGAATTTGATCTACTATTTTTTCTAATGAAAAATCGTAATCAAGTTTTCTCTAAAAATCAGTTACTCGATGCTATTTGGGGCTATGAGACATATGGTGATGAAAATACGATAACCGTTTACATTAGACGTCTACGCGAAAAAGTTGAAAACGATCCATCTTGTCCTTTTTATATTCAAACTGTTTGGGGCGTTGGCTATAAGTTTACTACTCAAAATCATTCGTAGGAGGCACAATGTACTTAAAAAATTGGATGAAGAAATGGTTATGGTCGACACTAATCTGTGTTTTACTATTGTTTATTTGTTTCCTCACACTATTTTTCACAAATTTTAATCGCAATGAGGAACCACAAAATAAATACGTCATCAATCAAATTCGTTTAAAAGTAAATGAACTATTATTGTACATAGAAGACCATTATACAAGTATTGAGCAGAATCCAAATTTACGCAATTCCCTACAAGAAATGAGCAATAGCGAAGAGATAGATATTACTGTTGTTCGATTAGATGGGAAAGTTATTTTTAATTCAATCCAAGGAGACATGTCAAAGTTTATCAACTTAAAAGAGGATTTACATTATGATTTATTTACGTCTCAACAACAACCGGGGATCATTAAAATCGCATTTCCAATAATTAGTAGTACGAATGAACAACTAGGTAACGCTATTTTCACCATTGATCAAGATGAACTCTTACCAGCAAAAAAGTCTAGCCCTAGCAACTTTGTTATTTTATTTCTCAGTGGTTTTTTATGTTTTTTAGTTATATTGCTTGCCTTGTACATTGTAAGGAAGTCTAACAAGGAGATCTTACTTCCTTTAAATCATTTGAAAAAAAATACCGAAGAAATTGTTAAAGGAAATTATGAACAAAATACTGTATATTCGCGGGCAAATGAAATCGGTGAATTGTATGCAGTGTTTGATCAAATGCGCTTAGAAATAAAAAATCTTACTATACAACGTGATGAACAAGAAGAAAATCAAAAAAAGCTTATTTCTAGTATTTCGCATGAAGTAAGAACTCCTCTAACAACAATAAAAGCTTATTTAGATGCTATTTCTGAGGGAATTTGTCCTGATATGGATTCGCTTATGTCGTATATCCAAATCATGCAAACAAATACTGAAAAAATGTCCAGATTAATTAATGATTTATTTATTCATACTTTGAAAGAGCTTGGACATATCCCAGTTAACTTAACAGAGCAATATAGCAAAGATGTTTTTACGAATATTTTGTATCCAATTCGTCATTACGTCCAAACGGCCGGCATTCATTTTATAGAGCCAGAGTCTATCCCTAATGTACTTACTCAAGTAGATGAGCATCGACTTGAACAGGTACTTTCAAACCTTATTACGAACGCACTAAAGCATACTACTAAAGGTGATTCAATAACAGTTTCTATCAATATAGAAAATCAATTACTAAACATTAATGTCATAGATAATGGTAATGGAATGCTACCTGAGGATATGCCTTTTATTTTCGAACGCTATTTCAGAGGTATTCAAGCTACAGGTGAAACTGCTGTTAAAAATGAAGGAGCCGGACTCGGATTATCTATTTGCAAGCATATTATGGAAGCTCACAATGGTTCCATTTCATTTAAAAGTAAGCAAAATGTAGGAACAACATTTACATTAACCCTTCCTATTATTTAAATTTCTCAAGAGGATAATTTCAAAAAATTAAGAATATAAGTAATGAAAGTCAGAAAAGATTGGAGAGTTCAGACATGATTCAAGACATAGGGGAATATGTAAAATATTTAGATGGTGTTCATAAACGAACGATGCAATATATGAAGGCAATACCTGATGAACTTTTAGATTGGAAGCCCTCAGAAGATAAATTTTCTATAGGTGAATTATTGCGACATATTGCATCGGCTCGTTTGATGTTCCTCGGAATATTTGAACACAGCTCGTGGACGTACGCAGGACATGATACTAGTAAGGGGGCTACTCTTGAGGATATTTCAAATTATTTAGAATCATGTCAAACTAAATTAACAGAGGGGCTATTGAAAATTGGTAACGGTTTGTTGTCAAAAAAGGTTTTAACCCTTCATGGTCATGAAGTAAGTGCTTGGAGAATACTTATGTCGATTCCCGAGCATGAAATCCATCACCGCGGACAAATCTCTACATATTTACAAATGAACAAGATTGAACCGCCTCAAATTTTCGGATTAAAAATTGAGCAGGTAAAGACAAAATAATTTATGAAAGAGCTTTGGACATCATCTTATATCCAAAGCTTATTTTTGTTTTTATATAAAATTTCGCTGTGTTATTCCTACTGATTATTAGTTCTCCACCAATCACTTTTTACGGGCTGTTAATACGGGATAATATATTATTTTCAAATCTACAAATATGTTGTAAGAATTTATTAATAATTTAATAAGGACCTTATAATAATTCCCCCTTACACTAAAAGTAATACATTTGAAGGAGGTATTCTCGTGGATAAAGAAGTACTTATTCGTGCTCAAAATCTATGTAAGACATATTCCACAGGGAGTGAGCAATTTCATGCAATAAAAAATATTAATATTGAAATATATAAAGGAGATTTTACAGTCATTATGGGAAACTCCGGTTCGGGTAAATCGACACTGCTTTATCTTTTAAGTGGTCTTGATTCCATTACGACTGGTGAAGTTTATTTTCATGGAGAAAGGCTGGATACATTTACCGAACAGCAGTTAGCTACATTTCGCTCTAAAAAAATTGGATATGTTTATCAAAGTAGTAATCTCGTCCCGGATATGACATTGCTAGAAAACATCACCCTCCCAGGATATATTGCAAAATATCCTAAAAAAGATGTGATAAAAAAAGCGGATATGCTATTAAATAAAATGGGGCTTGAAAAGCAACGAAATCGTTTACCTTCGCAAACCTCTGGTGGACAACAACAAAGAGCTGCTATTGCTAGAGCATTAGTCAATGACCCAGAAATTCTGTTTGCAGATGAACCAACTGGTAGTTTAAATTATGATCATGGTGTAGCTGTCCTAGATATTTTAACGGATATAAACAAAAAGGGTCAGTCTGTAGTAATGATTACACATGATATAAAAGCTGCCTGTCGTGCTAATCGGCTTATTATCATTCAGGATGGAAAAATTGGAGGTATTTTAAACTTCGATCAATACGATGATGCTAGCATACAAGAACGTGAACATATTATATTTTCTTTTGTCGCGGGAAAGGAGTAAAAAATGCACGCAATTATTACTCTTTGTTTTGCACATATCAAGAAAAGAAAAATACAAAATGTACTATTAGCTAATGTGGTACCCAAGTCAAGGACAAACTAAAAAAAGAGATTAAGCAGCTAAGAGATGGTTTCTGTATTGTACAGGAGCCATCCTTTTTAGATTCCATTGATAACGATAATTATTATAATAGACCATATAGTGATTGATTTTCGCTTTTAGTTCCTCAAGTGTCTTCAAGGAGCTAAAGTCTACTTCGTCTTTAAAATGACCGAAAAATGA
>NZ_JBNNTL010000005.1:0-171564 GCF_050278745.1 Lysinibacillus sp. NPDC094403
GTTTCCAGCTCCGCTTTGGTCACAAGGCTTTAGGAGTTAAAAGCAATTAACGTGGAGTTCGCACCAATCGCTTGATACGAAGGGTATTCTGTTATCAATCTATGCTTCTACACACGTTTGTATAGTTATGTCTAAATTTTCGTTAACAGTTTAGTTACCCATTCAGCCTCTGTTTCAACAGGCTGTAGATTTGTCATTTCTCCATTGTTATCATCATAATCAAATGTCATAGCAGAAATGTCACCTGGGATTTCATTACCATCTTCGTCAATTAACGAAAACAATACATACGATTTTTCCTCTGCATCGAAGGTAAAGACAACACGACACTTTTGTTCCTTGCCATCCTCTCCAACTAGAAGAAATTCTTGCGTTTCCTCGTTCATTTAATCTCCTCCTTTTAACTATGGTTCAAATTTTGAAACGAGTCCTTAAATATTCAGCATCATTGAGTGATATAAAATCATTTCGCTATAGACTCGCATTATAACTTCATAGCTACTTCATTCTTCCTAAAGTAAAAAAGGAACAAGGAGTGCTTGTTGCCATCCTTGTTCCACACTTTTAAAGATTACGAATTAGTCTTCGTCTTCATCCTCTAAAGCGTTTAATACGTCTTCTACCATATCCCACTCTGCTTCAGTTTCGATTGGTGTTAATTCACCATCTTCACCATTTTCAGATGGTACAAATGAAGATACGAAGATTTCTACAGATCCATCCTCATCTTCTTCTGCGCCTACCATAGAGTAAAATACGTATGATTTGCCAAATTCAGCTGATTCATGTACGTGAATTACTTCACAAAGCTGTTCATTTCCGTTCTCGTCAATCACTGTAATGTGTTGTACATGTAATTCTTCTTCATGGTTATGCTCTTGTGCCATGTGGTGTCACCTCATCAATTAATTTTTGCTATCCAAGTAGCCTTGTAAAATCATCACAGCAGCCATTTTATCAATGACTTGCTTACGCTTTTTGCGACTCACGTCTGCTTCGATTAGCATACGCTCAGCAGCCATCGTTGTTAAACGCTCATCCCAAAGCTTGACCGGTAGAGAAAAAGTTTCTTCTAAAAGCTTTTTATAGTTTTCAGAAGCCTCCCCACGCGGTCCTACCGTATTATTCATGTTTTTCGGGTATCCTACAACAAATTCTGTTATGGCATACTCCTTCACTAGTTCGGCTATACGTTCAATGCCGAACTCGCCGTTAGCTTCATCAATTTTTACGGTTTCAATACCTTGAGCCGTCCACCCTAAAGCATCACTAACAGCAACGCCAACGGTTTTTGACCCAACGTCTAATCCCATAATTCTCATTTCTAGTCCTCGTTATTCTTTTTAATATAAAATTTAACAAGCTCTTCTAGAATTTCATCACGCTCAAGCTTGCGGATTAAATTACGAGCATCCTGATGGCGAGGAATATACGCCGGATCACCAGAAAGTAAATAACCGACAATCTGATTGATAGGATTATATCCCTTTTCCTCTAGTGAAGAATGTACTTTCAACATTACCTGCTTGACTTCCTGTTCCATTGATTCTTCTGGAAAATTAAATTTCATCGTTTGATCAAATGAACTCATGACCAGCACCTCGCTTTCAGAAATAAGGAGATGTGCAAAAAAAGCTCATCTCCAATTTCTCTTTATTATAACATGTTTTGGCGTATTATCAATTATGCCTCGGCATAATTGCGTCCGGAATCGGCTTTGTGTTTAGGCCTGCAAGATGCAGGTCTGTTAGCCGTTATCGCATGGATGCGTTGATCTTAGGCTAACATCCCCTAAGAACTCCTTTTCCGATTCCGTGACATCCGCCGGAGGCTTTAACTTCTTTTCGCTGAAAGAAGTTAAATGGATTTAACATAATCATACACAGAAAGTAGTGCTTCATCAAGTTTTGATGCATCTTTTGCACCTGCCATCGCCATATCTGGACGACCGCCACCTTTACCACCACATGCTTCTGCAACCATTTTAACGATATTTCCGGCATGGTAATTGCCACCAACTAAATCTTTTGTTACGCCAGCACATAGCATTACCTTTTCGCCATCACCAGCACCAAGAACGATAACGGCTTTAGGCATTTTAGCTTTCAAGTCATCCATCATTTGACGCAGTTGATTATTATCCTTCGCTTCAACTTTAGTAGAAAGAACAGTTATATCACCAAAAGTTTGCGCTGCGTCCACAATAGCGCCCGCTTGTGCATTCGCGATTTTTTGTGATAATGACTCATTTTCGCGTTGTAAATCTTTGTAGTCAGCTTGTAATGTGTGTACTTTTGTCACAATATCTTTTGGATTTGCTTTTAACAATGCTGCTGCTTCGTTTAATAAAGCTTCTTCCTCTTTTACTGCTTCATAAGCAACTTTACCTGTCACAGCCTCGATACGACGTGTGCCTGCACCGATACCACCTTCAGAAACAATTTTGAAGAAGCCAATTTCAGAGGAACGTTTTACGTGAATACCACCGCATAACTCAATAGAGTAGTCACCAATTGAAACAACGCGAACGATATCGCCATATTTCTCACCGAATAGCGCCATTGCTCCCATAGCTTTCGCTTCATCGATGCCTTTTTCTTCAATAACGACCTCTATATCATCCCACACTTTTTCATTTACAATACGTTCAATTTGTTGTAATTCCTCTTTTGTCACTTGTCCGAAGTGAGAGAAGTCAAAACGTAAACGATCAGGTCCTACATATGATCCAGCTTGGCTAACATGGTCGCCTAGTACATCTTTTAATGCACGTTGCATAATATGTGTTGCTGTATGGTTTTTAATAATTAAATTACGTTCTTCACGGTTAACTACTGCTTTCACAGCATCTTCAACATGCATTTCGCCAGATTCTACAATTACAGTATGAAGCGGCTGTCCATTTGGAGCCTTTTGTACATCTTTTACAATGGCAGTAAAGCTATCATTAGAAATAACACCGCTATCCGCAATTTGACCACCCATTTCAGCATAGAAAGGTGTTTTAGCTAAAATAACTAGTGCTTCTTGCCCTTCAGATGCTACCTTTGATACTTGGCCATTGACAATTATCGCTGCAATTTCTGAGTCTGTCGTTAATGTATCATAGCCTACAAATTCACTTGCAACCGTCAAGTTTGCTAGCACTTCGTTTTGAACTTGCATAGAATCCACATCTTGACGAGCTGCACGTGCGCGTTCACGTTGTTCTTCCATTGCTACTTCAAAACCTTCATGATCTACTTTCATGCCTACTTCTTCCGCATACTCTTCTGTTAATTCGATTGGGAAACCGTAAGTATCATATAAACGGAATGCATCTGCACCTGGGATATAGTCATGGCCAGCTACTTTTTGAGCTTCTACTACTTCGTTAAAGATAGCAAGACCACCGTCTAATGTTTCATGGAAGCGAATTTCTTCATTTTTAATAACACGTTGGATAAACTCGCATTTTTCCGTTACCTCTGGGTAGAAATCATTCATTATTTCACCAACAGTTGGTACTAATTCAAACATAAATGGCTTTTCAATGCCAATTTGTTTTGCATAGCGCACAGCACGACGTAGTAAACGACGTAATACATAACCACGACCTTCATTTGAAGGAAGAGCACCATCACCAATAGCAAACGCCACTGTACGAATATGGTCCGCGATAACTTTAAATGGAGTATTGATATCTTCTTCTGAACCGAAGATTTCACTTAGCGCTACTTCACTTGGACGTTTGTAGTTGCGATTTGCTAATTGCTCGATTTTTTCAATAATAGGCATGAATAAATCAGTATCAAAGTTCGTTGGAACATTTTGAACAACTGATACGATACGCTCTAGACCCATACCAGTATCAATATTTTGTTTCGGAAGTGGTGTGTATGTGCCATCAGGATTATGGTTGAATTGAGAGAACACTAAATTCCAAATTTCAAGATAGCGTTCATTTTCACCACCAGGATACATTTCTGGATCATTTTCATCTGAACCATATTCTTCCCCACGGTCATAAAAAATTTCTGAGTTAGGACCAGATGGACCTTCACCAATATCCCAGAAGTTCCCCTCTAGTCGGATTAAACGCTCTTCAGGAATACCAATTTCGTTATGCCAAACGTCATACGCTTCTTGATCTTCAGGATGAATAGTAATAGATAAAAGCTCTGGATTAAAGCCCATCCATTTTTTATCCGTTAAGAATTCCCAAGCAAAATGAATAGCTTCTTTTTTAAAATAATCCCCAATTGAGAAGTTACCTAACATTTCAAAAAACGTGTGGTGTCGAGCCGTTTTACCTACGTTTTCAATATCATTTGTACGAATTGATTTTTGAGCATTTGTTATACGTGGATTTTCAGGAATGATACGACCATCGAAATATGGTTTAAGTGTTGCAACACCTGAGTTAATCCAAAGTAATGATGGGTCATTGATTGGCACAAGTGGTGCTGATGGTTCATGATGATGTCCTTTTTCTTTAAAGAATTCTAAATACATGCGGCGAATTTCTACTGCTTTCATTTGAAAAGTTCCTCCCTATATGTTTTGTAAAATCACGAAATGAATCCGCAAATCAATTTTGCCTTGGCGTAAGCTTTCACGCAGATAAACATAAAAAAGCCCTCATCCCCAAAAAGGGACGAGGACTTGTGATTTGTCTCGCGGTACCACCCTAGTTGTAAGTAAAAATATACTTACCTCTCTTTAGCACTTGTAACGTAAGTGAACGGCAGAGATTAACTGCACTCTGGAGTAGCTTTCGGTATTTGCTATTGTGAGGATTTTTTCAGCCAAGAAATCCCTTTCTTTTACACGCACAAATACGTACTTTTTCCATCATCGTTTTTTACAATTTTCTAAGGAGAATTATAAAAAAAATATTTTCTTCTGTCAATTGGCACTATAATTGCTAATCATAGCTAAGCAATCATTTTTTTAAAATATGCCCACATTCCCCAAGTAAAAACAACTAGGAAAACACTAATTATTATTGTCGCTATTGGAGAATCTTGATATGGCAACGGGACATTCATACCGAAAAAACTTGTAATTACTGATAAAGGTAACATAATAGTTGAAATGACTGTTAATAAATTGAGCTTTTCTATCGATTTACCACTTATAATAGAAAAATACGTATCTAAGGTACTGTTTACTAAATCTCTATAAGTTTCTGTAGATTCTACAATCCGTTCTAAATGATCATTTAAATCTTTATAGAAAGGTATATTTTCCTCACGAATTTCAAATTTCCACTGACCATTACTATTTGAAAAAATTCTTTTTTGCGGCATAATTGTTTGTCGAATCAAAATAATAGTTCGTTTTAGTGCAAGGAATTCTTCCGTAACTTCTTTTGGTGCATAATCATATATTTCTTCTTCAAGCTCATCAATTCGTGCTCTAATTCGCTCTAAAACCGGGAAGTAATCATCCGTAATTCCATCGATAATAGTATGCAATAGAAAATCAGTACCCTTATCTAAATACTTTGTACTGTTTAAGCAAACCTTCTCGATGTGACCTAGCCATTTAAGTTTTTGTTTATGAACCGTTACAACATAGTTAGGACCCATAAAAATGTTTAATTCTACAGTTGTTATTTCATTGCTACTTTTTTCGTTATATATTGGTGCATGGAAAACGAAAAATTTGTACTCGCCGTAATTATCCATTTTAGGACGTGAGCCTTCATGAAGACAATCCTCAACTGCTAATGGATGGAAACCAAATATTTCAGCTATATCATTCAATTCATTGTAGTTGTAAGCATATAAATCAACCCATAACAAATCCTCATTATGAAGGTCATGATTAAATTTTTTAATATCGAAATCATGTTGTACTGCGCTATTTCCTTTTTTAAAATAATGGATTTTAATCATTATTCCTCACCTCATGTTTTATTATTTAAGGAAAACAAATAGGTGACGTTATTGATTGTAATTTAGCTTGTTTTAGAAGCATTTCTCATCAATACCCATTTGTTTTGACGATAAGAAATCGACAATCCTTAATTTTTCACTACTACTTAATATTTTCGTATTCGGTTCAGGGCTACTATCCATTTCTTATCACCTTCCTTAAATAACAAAAACACGCCTCCGACGAATGAAGGCGTGTTGAATACACATATCAAAGAAAAGCATAGTTTCAAACACTACTCTGCTTTCTTCCTTCAAACGTTGAGTTTTAGCACTATACGGCATAGGATTTATACCAGCTACGTTAAAAAACACCTTATTTCGATGATTTCTGTTGACCCATTGGCGTCTCTCGACATTTTTGGGCAGTAGCGTATCTCCAGCATAGGAGCCTCACCTAACGAAGGGATTGTTATTTTGTTAATTTCATTGTTCCTGTAAATCATAATGTAAAGTAAAATAACTGTCAAACAAAAATTAAAAATATAGAAAATTAGATATTCTCTAAGAAATTAATTGTTATTTTTCAAAAAGTTTTCTACCCGATTAACTAATTCTTCCCTATTATAAGAATTATAAAGTGCGCTGGCTAAACGGACTGAGTCCCCAAAGAAAAAGCGCTCATATAGTGTTTGTCTTGTACCAAAGCTGCTCATCGTTAAATCCCAAGCTAAGCGGAATTTTTTGACACGGTCCTTTCCACCATCCTGAAAAGACTGTAAAAAATGCTCAAGGTCGCCATTATCCGCAGTAAATGCTTTTTCACTTGGAATGGACATTAATCCGCTTGCGCCAAGTAATTGGATAATTTCTGTAAAGGTTGGATATACTTTAGGGAAAATCTGAATCGCTACTTGTACTGTTGGAAGGTCAGGTCTTATAAAACCAAAATCATCTCTCTTTGCTTCGATTTCAGACTTTACCAGTAAGCCCTTCATCGTTTCTAATGCAACAATGATATCAACAACCTTTTGCTGCACATGTTGATATTCGCCGATATTTATCGTATTTACAATTGACTGTACAACACCTAAGACAAATTCTGTTTTAGCAATTTGACGTGTAAGAACTTGATGTAAACCATATGTTTGAAAACCACTTACGTTCAAAAAGTTATTGGCAACTTCCATATTCTCATAATAAAAGACGCGTTCCCACGGTACTACAACATTATCAAATACAACGATTGCATCCATTTCCTCGTAACGACTACTTAACGGATAATCAAAATCCGATTCGCCTCCGACAAATGATTGTCTACATAAAAACTTTAAACCTTTTGTATTACTTGGTATTGAGAAAGCAAAGCCTTTTCCTTCATCATAACCATTTGTTGATATAACAAGGAGTTCATCTGTAATTCCTCCCTGTGTCGCTAGTAATCTTGCACCTTTAATTACTAACCCTTCGCTCGTTTTATCTACAATTTTAGCAGCAATTGTAACATCTTCATCTTCAAAATAAAATTTTTGACGGTTTACTTGTGGCTCGATAAATGTATGTGTCATAGTCAAATCATTCTCACGAGCATGCTCATAAAATTTTAACAAATGCTGTGGGAAACAATTCGGTTTATCTTTCAAATACTCTGCTACCGATGCTAGAGCCATTAATGTTGTATTCATGTAATCCGGACTTCTCCCCATAAGGCCATGAGTTGATAATGCCCACTCTCGTATTGCATTACGTCTTTTCACGAGATCTTCGACTGTCACTGCTTGAAGGAAAGACATGCCTACACGGTTATTACTCGTTGGTGAAACATAGGTCATCTTCTCAAGCAATGCCTTTTCATTTTGTAAATCAAAAAGCCTTGCCTGACTCTGCATTACTCCCTTAAATGCTGGATGCTCCGACACTTTCCCTGTGACAACTTCCCCGTCAATCGAAATATATGTTTGTAAAGCGTCAATACGGTCAATATATTGCTGTCCTGTAATTACTGGCATGCAGTCACCCCTAAACGTTACAAATGTTTTATACTTATTCAGTATATGAAATTTCCTAATATTAGGTTCCACCCCATCCAACTGTACTATAGCAAAACCTTAAATTTCACAAACTGTACTACTTTATAAATACAGTAAAAACCTCCCTTTATTGCACGATTTTTCAGTTATTTTAGATAAAAACGGTTTCAATCAGCACTTTTTTACCGAGTTCAAATTTGCGACACATTCAACAAAAAGTCCACTTCGACTAGTACAGAATTGCTAGATTTTTTATTTATGTAGGTGTACGATAGCTTCGTAACCAAAACAAATACATCTTTTTATTAAAGGAGAATATATATATGAATAAACAAATCATCTCGTACGTAGCGAAAATGGAAGCTACTTTAATGAATAAAATGGAGGATCATAATGAGGAAAATCTTTTATTTTCTATTGCTTCAGATATGATTGCCAAAGAAAAAGATCAATTTAAAAATGTTTGCCAAGCATATGAAGTAGTTAAACATCACATAGTTGGTATCCACTAAATTCAAATATTGATAATTGTAAAAAAGTCGCATCTACAGATGTGGCTTTTTTTATGGCTCATCATTTCCGTTCCGACTAGGAGCTTTCCTTGGGACGTCAGATGAGCCGCTTGGGCAACAAGTGTTTTATGCGCAAAAGCGAAGCATATATACATGGCATACGTTTTACCAAATGTCATTAAACACATAAAAAAACCCCGATCAATTCAAATTGATCGGGATTTTTTTTAGTGTGCATATGGTAGCACCATTTTTTGGAATTGCTCGAATGTTGTTTGTTGATTACTGGACAAGCGTTTAATTTGATATACATCATCGTACGGATTGTTATAGCCAACTTTCGTTGTAAATGCCATTGTGAATCCCACTTCCTTTACCGCATTAATGATGTTTGCATTATATTGCCCAAACGGATAAGCAAAAGCCTTAGCCTTTGGAATAATTGCTATACTACGCTGTAAATCCTGAACAACCTCATGGTATGGGATTAGCAGCATTTTGCCTTTGTTCCCTACCAAGTCATGTAAATTGTATGTGTGTGATCCGTAGGTAAAAACATCTTGCATATTTGTCATATCCTGACGTGAAAGTGCCTGTAGATCATTATAATTAAAAATCTGTCCATCATTTGAATTTTCATTACGGTACGTAATTAAAAATTGTGTAGCTTTAAAGCCATTATTTTTAAGCACTGGATATGCATATTCACGTGTCGACAATAGGCCATCATCAAAAGTCAAAGCAATTGAATAAGCAGGTAATGTAATTTCATTGCGCATGAAACGCAATAATTCGTCTGCACTAATGGTTTCGTAGTTCTTACTTTTTAAATACGTCATTTCTTTTGCAAATTGAACATCTGTCATCGTAGTACTTACATTTTTGAAACGTCCAAGCTCATGCTCTTTTAGAAGATGATGATACATCATAACAGGGACGCCACGATCTATAGCTATTTTAGAGCGATGGATATATCCTTCACGTCCACCAAGTACTGTTACGTACCAATCCCCTTCTTTTCGCAATATCGGATAACGGCGATTTGTATCTAGTTTGGCAAATGGCTGTAACGCTTTTGTTGCTTTGTCATAAATCTCACTGTTTGCAGAAATAGGTATGAAATACTCATTTTTCATGGCATTGTCCTTACCAACATTTTTATATGAAGGAGTATTTATAATTTTCACCTTTGATTTTTCTGCATAAATATATGATTTCCCCCACCGAACTTGAACATATGTTGGATCCATCGAATCTACAATCTCCAACTGTTGCCCTTTCATTAATGTAGCAATAGCCATTGCTTTTTCACGACGGAAATCATAAAGAATTACGTTTTCAACCGCCTCTATATAGCCATTTTGTTTACTTGGAGGATGAGGAGTTGTAGTTGGTTTTTCAACAGGCGGCTTTGTGGTATTAGTATTAGTATTAGTATTAGTATTTGTTGTATCCTGACCTTTTTCTTCTACAACAAAATTACTATGAACATATCCTAAGCGTCCGTTCACTGCAATTCCATACCAATTACCCATTCTGTTATATATAGGGAAGCGAACTCCCTCCGACAATGTGGCAAATTGAACCAGTTTATTGCCAGTATTATCGTAAATCGGTGCAACGCTTGTTGGGACAATATAGTCCTTTATTTTAGCAACAGCAGGGACTGTATTTTTATAGTTTTTTGCTGAAACAACCGTTGTATAACGTTTTTCAACATAACCATAATAACCACCCCAACGAATTTGCCACCAATTGGCTCCATAATCTTTTGTTACTTCAAAAGTTTGCCCTGCTGATAATGTTCCTACCTGAACTAGTGAGCCTGAACGATTATCAAAGACAGTTGCTTCTTCATTCACTTGGATGACGGTATTAGTTGCAAATGCTTTTTCTGCAAAAGGTAATACCATAATGAACAGAAGCAATACTAGCATGCGTTTCACAATATTCACCTCATAAAATTTTTATTATCTTTTACTTCAATCATTAGACGATTTTCCAACCAATAAAAGTTTATTGGTTGAATTAATTTCATAAATCATATTTTCCAAGAGCTTATTTGGGAGGTGCCCGTTTTTATTGTTTCAGAACCCTTGATACTATTTATGAAATATCTAAATAATCATACGGTGAGATACCATCCATTCCAATCAAAGGATGGATATATGGTTCCGTTTCGACCGTTAGTTTACTATCAATAGATGGTTTTTCTTTCTGTAAATCGTCTTTCAAAGGAATCGTTTCAGCTTCCGCAACTTCCTCTGCTATATTCATTGGATTGAGTCTTGCACGTAGAGACGTAAAGCGCTGTAAATCATCCGTACGCTGTAAGCCATCTGCTAGCACATCAGGCTCACCGCATAAAATCAAGAAATTTTTTGCACGCGTTATACCCGTATATAACAAATTACGTCGCAGCATTTTAGAATATCCTCGGACAACCGGCATTATAACTGTTTGGAACTCAGAGCCTTGCGATTTATGAATTGAACAACAGTAGGCCAGTGTCAATTGATTGAGGTCACTACGTTGATAAGTTACTTCAATACCGTCGAATGACACAACAAGCAAATCTTGTTTCTCAATTGTTTCCTTTGCCTTAATAATACTGATTACCTCACCCATATCACCATTAAAAACATTGCTCTCTGGTTGATTAACAAGCTGTAAGACCTTATCCTTTATGCGATATGTGACATCACCAAAGACGAGCTCTTTTCTAGTACCAGTGTCGTTAGGATTAATAAGATTCTGAATCATTTTATTTAAATTGTCTATTCCTGCGGGACCTTTGTACATTGGTGCTAACACTTGGATATTACGAATTTCTTGACCTTTGGCAACCGCACTTTTCACCACTTGTGTGACAACGTTTGCTACCTGATCTGAGGAGGCTTTAATAAATGAACGGTCAGACGTTTTTAACGTTAGGTCATTTGTGATATTACCACGTTTAATTTGATGAGCAAGTTCAATAATCGTTGAGCCCTCTGCTTGTCGATATACATCTGTTAATTCAACAGTTGGTATTTGCCCAGAAGCCAACAAATCCTTTAACACCTGTCCTGGTCCTACTGGTGGAAGCTGATCTTGATCGCCAACAAATACAACTTGAACATCCTCATGCAAGGATTTTAATAATTGATGCGCGAGCCAAGTATCGACCATCGACATTTCATCTACAATAATGAGTTTCCCTGTAACTTCACGTTCAGTTTCTTCCTCTTTCTCCTGACCAGTAAAGCCTAGCAGTCGATGAATTGTCATTGCTGGAAGTTCTGTTGATTCCGATAAACGCTTGGCTGCACGTCCTGTTGGAGCACATAAAATAATCGGAAATGGTTCTTCTTTTTGTGCGTATTCTTTCGGGTTTAATGATAGTCCATGTAACTTTGCATACACTTCTACTACACCCCGAACAACAGTTGTTTTACCAGTACCAGGGCCACCAGTTAAAATCATAACAGCTGAGTTTAAAGCTTGCTCAATAGCATTCGCTTGTGTTTCAGCATATGCGACATTGAGCATCTCTTCTGTTTCACCAATCGCTTTGCGTATTTCGTCCTTGCTAAAATGTTCAGCCTTATTGTTACGTTCGATTAAAGCTAATATTTTTGATGCAATTCCGACTTCTGAGAAATATAGAGATGGTAAATATAATCTCGTTTCTTCCCCGCAAATTTTACTTTCCTCACGCAATTCGATACAAGCTTTAGAAATGGTCTCAAAAGGAATATCTTCTCGTTGGCTTTGCTCAAGCATATCTTTTACTAGCGGTAAAACATGTTCTGCATCTAAATACACATGCCCATCCGATAAAGCTGCTGTATTTAGAGTATGTAAAATCGCCGCCTTAATACGGTCTGGATGATTGCCAGTAATCCCTAATTTTGCACCTAGCTCGTCGGCACGAAAGAAACCCACACCCTCTACATCTTCAATAAGGCGGTATGGATTTTCAGTTAATAATTCAACTGCCTCTGTTCGATATGTTTGGTAAATTTTCATGCCGAGCTGTGGTCCGAAACCCCATTCATTAAGTTGAATCATCACTCGTTCTAAGCCTAGATTTTGTTCAATCGTACGATGGATAACCTCTTTTTTTTCAGCAGATAGTCGAGGTACAGCATCAAGCGCATTTGGATCCTCTAAAATAAGACGTAACGCATTCGCCCCGAGCTTTTCTACGATTGTTTCAGCAGTTTTTCTTCCGATTCCAACAAACAGATCACTCGATAAGTAATGAATAATCCCTTGCTCTGTTGCCGGCACTTCTTTTGTAAACGTCTCAATTTGAAATTGCACACCATATTTTGGATGTTGCTTCATTATACCTGTAAAACGATATTGTTCATCCATTTGTAACGGCGGAAAATATCCAACAACTATTATTTCCTTATCCTCATACTGTAAGTTGGTCTCTTGAATTTTCACACGAACTATCGAATACATGTTTTGAGCATTGTGGAAGATAGAGACAATCGGACGTCCGAGTATGAAAAATTTATTTAATTCAAATAAATCAGGATTCTCTGCCATTTTCGGTTCGTCCTTTCGTGTTCTTTTCAATCATTATATTTTACCACAGCATATCAGGAAAAATCGTTTAAAAAGACAATTCACTATATTTTAATCAATTATGCCCCGGCATAATTCCGTGACATCTGCCAGAGGCTTTAGGCCAACAGATGTTTTTTGTGCGAAAGCGCAGTGCTAACGTAGCGTCAGCAAAAGGGGTTCGTTCTGTGCGAAAGCGTAGTGCAACGAAGCGACAGCAACAGGGGTTCATTCTGTGCGAAAGCGTAGTGCAACGAAGCGACAGCAACAACACGATGTTGGTCACTCAGGCGTTTTCACAGGATGTGAAGTTTTTAGCCTGAGTGCCTCTATTTCAGCAAATGTCTTTTGTACCGAAAGCATAGCGACAGGTACAGATTTCTTTTGTACGAAAGCGTAGCGACAGGTACAAATGTTTAGTTATCCGATGAAAAGGCGGCAGAATTCTGTTAGCTGACATTTCGCATTAGCTATCAGAATATTCACTAAATGCAGTTAACATTATTTTGACAATTGACATTTCACCGCTATTAACAACCTTTCCATGCTATGATATAGATGAACTTGTTGCACGGAAGGATTGTGAAGCTATTGGAATTTAGACCTTGTATCGATTTACACGATGGCAAAGTAAAACAAATTGTTGGCAGTACACTTGGTCATACAGATCAAGAAGTCATCGAAAACTTTATTTCAAATCATGACTCTAGTTATTATGCAAAAATGTTTGCCAAGGATCATTTAACAGGTGGTCACGTCATTATGCTAGGTGATGGAAACGAAGAAGCTGCATTTGCAGCACTAGCAGCTTACCCTCAAGGTTTGCAGGTTGGTGGGGGCATTACTACTGAAAATGCAAAAAAGTATATTGATGCGGGTGCTTCCCATGTTATTGTCACATCATTTATTTTCTATGATGGTAAGCTTAATTTAGATCGACTAAAGCAATTAGTACAGATTATCGGTAAACAGCATCTTGTCATCGATTTAAGCTGTCGTATGCGCGATGGAAAATGGTTTGTTGTGACTGATAAATGGACAAAGTTTAGTGATTTTGAAGTAAATGCTGAGTCTATTGCGTATATCGAAAATTTCTGTGATGAACTACTTATTCACGCTGTTGATGTAGAAGGAAAAAAAGGCGGTATGCAGGAAAGCTTAGTGCATGATTTAGCCACTTGGACAACCATCCCAACAACGTATGCTGGAGGAATTCGTTCTTTAGACGACTTAAAGAAATTTAAAAATATCGCAAATGGTAGACTTCATGTTACAATTGGTAGCGCTCTTTCAATATTTGGTGGAGATTTACCTTATTCAGACGCGGTGAATTTTTGCAAAAAGAGTGAAGTATTATGAAGTTAGGATTATGTTTTTCCTTTTGAGGAAACAAATTTCAAACTCATTATATATGGTAAATATTTCAAATGCAATACAAAAGATAATTCACTTTCGTTGCATATACAGCTAGTCGATAACAACTGCTACTTGAGTTTTCAAAATCTTTAAAGGCAACATGTGGCATCCTACATGATCAAGAAACAGAACCTTATATTGGTACGTATATCGATTTACAAATATTCGTTGATGAATTTAATAAACGATGCAACTTAAATGCTAAAATTATCGTTTGATGACTAAGGGGACTAAACATCCCCTTTTTTAATTGAAACAAGAATACTACATAATTTAGAGCACATATTTCTGTTTAGTAGCTATTTTTGTTAAGCTATTATTTAAGGAGATCCATAAAAAAAAATTTCATTAATGTTATTTGCTAAAAGAAAGGATTTTATGAAGAATGAAAAATGAACTCGAAGCAATCACTTTAAAAAACCTACAATCAGAAATAACACGTTTCTTTTTAGCCTATAGATTTGCCTTGCAAGAAATTGAAACGAAAATTAACATTTTACAAGAAGAGTTTAAATTAATTCACGAATATAACCCGATTGAGCATATATCAACTCGAGTAAAATCACCAAAAAGTATATTGTCAAAGATCAAGAAAAAGAACCTTGAGACATCTGTCGAAGTGATTCGTGAAAACATTCGTGATATTGCGGGTGTGCGAATTACATGCTCCTTTGTAGAGGATATTTATAAAGTAAGTGCCATGCTACAGTCGCAAAATGATATTGAAGTTGTGGATGTAAAAGATTATATTAAATCCCCAAAGGAGAATGGCTATCAAAGCTTGCATCTTATTATAAAAATCCCAATTTTTATGTCCGATCGTGTGGAAAGTGTTTATACAGAAATTCAAATTCGTACAATTGCAATGGACTTCTGGGCTAGCCTTGAACATAAAATCTATTACAAATACAACAAGGAAGTACCTGAACATATACGTTTGGAATTGAAGGAAGCTGCCATTCAAGCAGCTGAACTGGATCGAAAAATGGAACGACTTAATGAAGAAATAAATATTTTAAAAGCGGATGAAGAAGAGACGTCATTAGATGCAATGCCTATTGCTTATTTAGCACAATATCTAACTCAACTACCACTTGATTATTCTTCTGAGGATGATCAAGACTAAACTCACGATATAAAAGGATGCCGAAGTAATTCCGGCATCCTCTTTTAGTTAAATCGCTGTGCAATCATATCATAAATATATCGTGCTTGGTCGTAATCAGGCTGTAATGTAAAGGCTTGTTTTAGGTGGTACATGGCATCTTCTGTTTGCTCAGTAGATACCGCATATAGTACACCTAAATTATAATGTGCATCTGCGTTATTCCAATCCTGTTCGATTAAATAGTCTAACTCCTTTTTACCCTCGTCAAACATTTCTAGTGCACAGAGCACAATTGCATATGCCAGACGAATTTGCGTATCTTCTGGTGCAAGCTCTGAAGCTCGTTGTAAATATGGCAGTGCAAGCTTCGGATTTTCCATTCGCTCAAAGCATTTACCCATCATATAATACACATCTGCGCCTTCAATATTATGTTTTAGTGCTTGCTCATAAAGCTTTACTGCTTCCGCATAACGCTCCGCATTATAATATAAATTTGCTAAACCATAGTAGGCAGTTGCTGCCGTTTCATCCACAGTGATTGCTTTTTGAAAAAAACGCTCTGCTCGTTCAGTATCCTCTAAGACCGCTAAGAGATTTCCGAAATTCACATATCCAATTGGATTTTCAGGCTCTGCTTCAATTGCTTGTGTAAAAAGTTGTGCCGCATCCTCGTAGCGCTTTTCTTGAAATGCTTGAATGCCTTGCTCGTTAAAATTCATTGTTTTGTTCACCTCTATGTAGCGAAAGACCGCCTAACTCCATACACTTTCAGGGAAAGTAGTATAAGCAGTCTTTTCGCAAATTAACCTACATATGTTAGTTTTTCATTATTTTTAAAAACTTCGTCGATCGTACCGCCACCTAAACATTCTTCACCATCATATAATACAACAGCTTGTCCAGGTGTGATTGCACGTACTGGTTCAGCAAACGTAATATGTGTACGTCCATCTTCTAATATTTCTACTTCCACTGGTGTATCCGTTTGACGATAGCGGAATTTTGCTGTGCATGAAAATTTCCCGGGCAATTTTTTTGTCGAAGTATAGTTCATTTTCACAGCAGTCAGTGAAGTAGAATAAAGTGAATCATTATGGAAACCTTGCCCAACTAGTAACACATTGCGCTCCAAATCTTTCCCTAACACGAACCAAGGCTCACCGTCACCACCAATTCCAAGACCATGACGTTGACCAAGTGTATAATACATTAATCCGTCATGTTGGCCCATTACGACACCTTCCATCGTTTCCATCTTACCAGGTTGCGCCGGTAAATATTGGCCTAAAAATTCTTTGAAATTACGCTCTCCAATAAAGCAAATTCCTGTTGAATCCTTTTTCTTAGCTGTAGCTAACCCAGCTTCCTCCGCAATTTTACGGACTTCTTTTTTCTCAATATCTCCAATTGGGAACATTACATGCGACAATTGTTCCTGCGATAATTGGTTTAAGAAATACGTTTGATCTTTATTATCGTCTATGCCACGAAGCATTTTAACTTCGCCATCACCACTACGATCAACACGAGCATAGTGACCTGTCGCTAAATAATCGGCTCCAAGATCCATCGCATGCTCTAAAAACGCTTTAAATTTAATTTCCTTATTACACATAACATCAGGATTTGGTGTGCGCCCTGCTTTATATTCTTCTAAAAAGTATGTGAAAACCTTATCCCAATATTGCTTTTCAAAATTCACTGCATAGTAAGGAATCCCGATTTGATTACATACTTTAATTACATCATCATAGTCTTCTGTAGCTGTACAAACGCCATTTTCGTCTGTATCATCCCAGTTTTTCATAAATATCCCGATTACTTCATATCCTTGTTGTTTTAGTAAATATGCAGCAACCGAAGAATCTACCCCACCCGACATGCCGACAACAACACGAATTTGTGAGGGGTCACGTGTTTCTTTCATTATGGTCACCTTTTCTTTTATATAAATTCCATTAAATGTACAATTTTTAACAGGTGTGTTGATTAACCCTTTTTATACATTCAAACTAATTCGAATAGGCTGATTTGCGCTACAGGCTACTCGCTTTCTTGCGGGAGTCGAGCAGCCTGTAGCTACAATCAGTTAAAATGTAAATATATTAGCGAGATAACAACAAAAAATCCTTTTATCTCTCAATAATAAACCTATTTTCCCCTAATCAACACGCCTAAATTTTTACCAAACTATTTTTTCGCTAGTCTTTTCACAATGGCAGCAGTTTTTTCAGCCACAAGTTGTATGTCAGCTTCTGTTAAACCCTGACCGAAGCTAAAACGAATCGAGTTACGTAATTCTTCTGCCCCTTGTCCAAACATCGCAACTAAAACGTGTGATGGATCGATGGAACCAGCAGTGCACGCAGAACCACTCGATACGCAAATACCTGCCATATCAAGATTTACTAGGAATGACTCTACTTCCATACCAGAAAAACTTACATTTAAAACGTGTGGGAGCGTATTTTCTAAATCTCCATTCACATGAAATGCTAGATTTTCTTTCGTGAAAACATCCAACACTATTTGCTTAAAGCGATTGTATAGCGCGCGCTTCTCTTCCCGCAACTCATTTGCAATTTCCACTGCTGTCGCAAAGCCGATCGCTGCGGGCACATTTTCAGTTCCTGCACGACGTTTTTTCTCGTGTGCTCCCCCTAATGCATAACTAGCAAATGGTGTTCCTGCTTTTTGATAAAGGAAACCAATACCCTTAGGACCATTAATTTTATGTGCGGAAACACTTAGTAAATCAACATGTAAATCAACAACATTAATTGACTCTAAACCGTACGCCTGAACAGCATCTGTATGGAAAATAGCCTTATGTTCACGTAACAAGTTACCAATTTCAGCAATCGGTTGAATCGTACCAATTTCATTATTACCATACATAATCGTTACTAAAATTGTATCCTCACGTAATGCATTTCGCACGTCTTCTACCGAGACGCGTCCTTTTTCATCGACCGGTAAATATGTTACTTCAAAGCCATCTCGCTCAAGCTTTTCACAAGTATGTAACACAGCGTGATGTTCAATTTGTGTGGTAATAATGTGCTTCCCTTCAGCAGCGCGTGCATAAACTGTGCCAAAAATAGCCGTATTATCCGCCTCTGTTCCGCCACTTGTTATAATAATTTCCCCAGGTTGAGCACCAATTGATTGGGCTAGTATTTCACGTGCATCATCTAAATATTTGCGCGCCTCTCTACCTATTCCATGAATACTTGATGCATTTCCATAAACCTGTTTCATTGCTGTAGTCATAGCGTCTATTACTTTGTCATTCATTGGTGAAGACGCTGCATGATCGAGATAAATATATGAATTCATGTTGAAAACTCCTTTATTCGAAAAGCGCTAAAGGTCCGTCTCCCTATCACATGACATTACGTCGACTTAGGGAGCGATGCTTTAGCCTAAACATTTTAAATGTAGAACATATAGCCGTCCGCTACATTTTCCTCAGTATACTGTGCTAAATCCTCAATTGTCGTAGTATCTAATACATTTTTCACAGCATCACGAATACGAAGCCATAACTCTCGCTGAGGCGCCTCTTCATTTTCAATACCTTCTACTGGCTGTATTGGACCCTCTAATACACTGATAACATTAGCCGCTGAAATTTCACTTGGTGGATTTGCTAGCATATACCCACCATATGCACCGCGCACACTTTTCACTAAGCCTGAATTACGTAATGGTGAAACCAACTGCTCTAAGTATGCCTCAGAAAGCTCCTTTTCAGCAGCAATTTTGCGTAGCGGAATAGGTCCTTCTCCATAATGCTTTGCTAATTCAATCATAATCGTTAGCCCATAACGGCCCTTTGTAGAAATTTTCATTTTATCACCCTCAAATAGTCTAGTCAAAAATACTACCAACAGTATATCATAATCTCCTCTCGAAGAACTCGGAAATACTCTCGGGAGGTTATGATATACTATTAATTATGCCTTAGTATAGTTAGGCAAAATACAAATAACGCTTCATTATAAACACAAAAAACATTTAGAAATCAAAAATCTTTGAAAACTGTTGAAAGGGGAAATTTTTAATGCATAATGAACCACTTGCTTATCGTATGCGTCCTTTAACCCTTGATGAGATTGTAGGGCACCAAGATTTTATCGGTCCTAATACAGCTCTTTATAAAATGATTCAAAATGAACATATTCCATCCATGTTGCTGTATGGTGAGCCAGGAATCGGCAAAACGTCAATAGCGAATGCCATAGCAGGAAGTACAAAGCTCCCCTTTTTCGCGCTCAATGCTACTCGTGCTGGTAAAAAGGACGTCGAGGATATTGTACAGGAAGCTAGAATCTCAGGGAAAGTTCTTCTTTTTTTGGATGAAATTCATCGTTTTAATAAATTACAGCAGGATGCTTTGTTGCCACATGTTGAAAACGGCTCAATCGTGTTAATTGGAGCTACGACGGAAAATCCGTACCATGATGTAAATCCCGCTATCCGTTCACGTTGCGGGGAAATATATCAACTAAAACGTTTAACGAGAGAAAATATAAACGAGCTTATAAAAAAAGCACTTTCTAATGAAAAACGCGGGCTTGGTAAATATCATTTTGCATTAACAGATAATCAAATAGAGCAAATTGCTGGAGCAGCTAATGGAGACGCACGGAAGGCATTGACTTTGCTTGAATCGATTTATTATGCAAGTGATGAAGTGGACGGTCAAACAATTGCTGCTGATCATATCATTGAACATCTTATCGGTAGAATTGGCGTTTATGGTGATAAAAAAGGATCCAATTTTTATAATTTACTATCTGCGTTGCAAAAATCTGTTCGTGGAAGTGATACGAATGCAGCATTGTATTATTTAGCTCATTTATTGGAAACAGGTGATTTGGTAGCTGTTAGTCGACGCTTACTTGTTATGGCTTATGAGGATATAGGCCTTGCCAATCCTGATGTAGGACCGCATATGCTTGCGGCTGTACAAGCGGCAGAGCGTTTAGGGTTACCAGAGGCGCGTATTCCGCTTGCAAGTGTTGTTATTGAAATGTGTCTAGCATCCAAATCCAATTCTGCAATTGTAGCCATTGATGCAGCAATTGCTAGCATCCATGAAGGGAAAACAGGCGATATACCACATCATCTACGCGATGCTCATTATGAAGGGGCTAAAGATTTAGGTCATGTAGGCTATCAATATCCCCACAACAGTCCTGTAGGAACATTTGGTGGATGGGTCGACCAGCAATATTTACCCGATGAGCTTGTGGGAACTGAATTTTACAAGCCTGTCATTGCTGGTGAAGAAAAAAGAATGGCCGGAATCTACGAAAGGCTAAAATCATTTCATAAGAATGAAAAGTAATATCTTTATTTGACTAAGTTACTGAAAAACATTTTAAAATGACTTTTCATGAAAATAGGGCACTTCAATTTTAACAAGAAGCGCCTTATTTTTTTACTTTTATTTTTTCTTAATGTTCAATGATGAATTATTAGCCTTTTTATTTCATTGATTTAATATCCTATAAAAAAACAGGCAAACTGCTAAGCAATCAGCCTGTAACGGTTACCTCATTTGTTGTATAGCACTTATCGTAAAATAGGTTCAATGTATCTCCCACATTTCTCATTGATGGTAATCTAGTCGTTTCTTTTTCTTCTTCCCCATTTTCTATATCATGAAGAAAATTATAGGTTTGATAGAGTAGACTAGCAAATTCCTGTGAGTTCTCCCTTACTTCAAAACGAATTGCTTTTACAGCAATTGCTTGACCAATCGATTGCTCCCTTGACGGGGAGGATTGATCATCTACACTATCATCTGTAGTTCTATATAATAATTTTAATCCCTCATAAACTTCCTCGTTATCACTAAACCGTTCCTTTATCCACCGCAAGACAAATTGTAATAGGACAATGGCATAAATAAGTGACAGACATTCATCTCCAAAAGATTTTTTCGATAAACGTTTAAAGTATTCCGCTTGTGTCACCACTTCGAATATGATTAAACGAATTGGATACAGGAGAGCATGTCCACTGTTGATATATAATTTTTCTCGATCTTTATACATAGCCAACCAAAAATCCCTAACTAATGAGATAGATTTTCTTGTCGAGAGAGCTAATTGACATTGGATATGCTCATGTTCAAGTATTGGTTGTAAAAGCTGCAGAAATAATAGTTCCTCATCCTCACTTACTAATAGGAGTGGTTTTTCTAATTTCGTCAAATCGATTTCGATACCGTTTATTAACATTGCCTAGCCCCCTTCCAATAAATTCTTACAGCATGAAATAAACCTTGATCATCACAGTAAGGTAGGGTTGAATTAAGTTGTGATTGGCACCCCAATCAACATTTATACATCGTTTTAATAAATCTCACATATATTTTCAATTTTTTAACTATATTTCGACAAAAATTTATAAATACCTTTAAAGAAAAAAGTCCTTTTTTTATTTCCTTACAACAAAATTTTAATACTACTACAATAGTCTACTCTCAATAATCTACTAACATTAAAAAAATCTGCAAAACTTTAAGAACTGACCCCCCTCACAAAACAGAGTGTTGTAAGGATTGGTGGATCAACCGCAAAAAGTAGCAGATTCTAGATTGTTATTTTATTCTATTATATGAAAGTGATAATAAATCACTACTAGAAATTATCGAGTAATTTCATTTTCAACAAATACTTTAAATTGTTGCAAGCATTGTTTGACTGCACCTTTTTGTTCAAGTACTGCATTTCGTAGTGATGCTGTTTTCTCTTCATCCTTTACGATTTCACTATAAAGTGCAAAAATTGCCGATAATAATTGTTCATTCTCTTCCTGGTCAATGCTAGGTAAAGAATAAGCAGAAATCGTTAGTAATTGTTCAACTTTTTCAGGTGTTTTTTGTAACTCATTAGTTGAATAATAAGTTGATGCCGCTAAAAAATAGCAAAGCTTTGCACAACAATCTATAAACAAATGCCAATATGTATTGGCACTTGGTAATTCACCCGCCCTATTGTCAATATACTCTTTATAGAAGGTTGTAACTTGTATATATAAAGGCTTTAGCTCTCTCATAGCTTTTGGATAATTATTAGATGTATCCAAATAGTCAAATACAATATCATTCATTTTCTCTTGAAGTTTTACAATATCTAAATGATCACGAATTACTTGAATTTCCATTTTACCACTCTCCCATGTTGTCATTTGTTTTCTAAACGTCATTTCTACTCCCTAAAGCAGTCCTGTACATTCCAAACAAACTGATTTATTATCTATTGGAATTATTCAAATTATAGCAATAAACCAAATAAAGAAGTGGTCACATGAAAAAAATAAGACAATTTCGTGAATTATTA
This sequence comes from Lysinibacillus sp. NPDC094403, assembly GCF_050278745.1. Classification (NCBI taxonomy): domain Bacteria; kingdom Bacillati; phylum Bacillota; class Bacilli; order Caryophanales; family Bacillaceae; genus Lysinibacillus; species Lysinibacillus sp. NPDC094403. The sequence continues at coordinate 22,849 of NZ_JBNNTL010000005.1, forward strand.
GCATTTTGAGCACGTAAGAAGAACAATTTTGGTAAAATTATATTCTTTGTACATAATAATCAAATAAAGATTGCTCTTTCGTTCGATCAACAATTTCTATAATACTTCCTTGTGCATATTTTTTTATTCTTTTTTGTGGTATATAAAAATAGGCAGTGTTTGTAATTAACCACTCACTAAGCGTTAGTTCACTACCTGGCTGTTGATTTGTCAAAATACATTTATGCCGAAGTATATCCGCCATTCTATAAAAACCATCTGATAGCTCGTAAGCCGAAACATCAAAATTAAAAATAGGACTAACAACCTGTCCAACATCAAAGATGTGTATTGTTTGTCCTTCTTCATCTATAGCTAATTCTACAGTGCTAATTTCATCGAATAGATTTAAGCCCCTATATTCCATTTGGTAGATGTGCTCCATCATTAAACGTCTCCTTTAATAGGTTCTACAGCAAATGTTGAAGGAGCCATAATGTGAAGCTGCCCAAACACTCAGGCGACTATCTCTCCATCTTAAATTGTATAGATACCCTAACAAAAATCGTAGACCCCTTTTTACAACTCTCCTATTGTAACATAGAAAAAGCAGCTGTCTTAAATTGAGACAGCCACTTCCATAATATAGCTCATCACCATAACTGAGGGTGATTTTCGTGCCGTTTGGGCACTTTTTATTTTTATCGATAAATTATTTGAGTTTATCGATGAAAATTTTAAAGTTATCTCTCAACTTTTTAAATTTATCGACATAACAGATTTTAACAGTTGTTTAGCCTTGTACACGTGTAATTTTTATATCTTTTAAGATGGTATTCACTACCCAGCTTGCAGCAATTAAACCTGCCACTGAAGGAACAAAGGCGTTGGAAGATGGAGGCATTTTTGCCTTACGGATAGCTGCATCTGGTTTTCCGACATGCTCCACGACATCTGGACGAACTACAATAGGACTCTCATCTGAGAACACAACCGTTACTCCTTTATGAATACCATCCTTGCGTAATTTCGTACGAATTATTTTAGCCAATGGGTCCGTATGCGTTTTAGAAATATCCGCAATTTTGAAACGAGTTGGATCCATTTTGTTGGCTGCACCCATACTAGATATAATTGGTATATTGCGCTTTAGACATTCCTTCATAATATGAATTTTATACATCACTGTGTCACTTGCATCAATGACATAATCTATGCCTTGTGCGAAAAATTCCTCATATGTTTCCTCCGTGTAAAACATATGCATATCAATTACTTCACATTCTGGATTAATATCAGCAATACGCTCTTTCATGACACCCGACTTAGATTTACCGACTGTTGAAATATAAGCAACTAATTGACGATTCACATTTGTAATATCTACATTATCCTTATCTACCAAAATAATGCGGCCAATACCACTTCGTGCACATGCCTCAGCAGCAAATGAACCTACACCACCTACACCAAGAATCGCTACCGTTGTATTTTTTAATTTTTCGAGTCCCTCTGTTCCTATTGCGAGCTCGTTACGTGAAAATTGATGTAACATCCTTACACTCTCCATCTATTGAATTTTTATCACGCTTTAACGGGCAGTAATTTATCTATACCGAAAGCGATACGTCAGGTACAAGACTCCCACCTCAAAAGAAGTTAGGTAGGAGATAAACTGCCTGTAAAAGCCCGATTGGTGATCAGCGGTGGATAAAGCCTCCCACTGATTACTTTATTAGTAAACCTAGTTAAATACTAAGATAAAATCAAACCTATCTTACATTTTATCACGATATTCATCAAGTAAAAATTATAACTAAAAAAAATAAGTATTCCTAATCAAATACTTTTTTAGTATGTAAAGTTTGAATTGAGCCCATAAAAATCTATATGTTTGTTTAGGCAATTGAATAAAGCGTAATCCAATTGCCTATAGTCTTATCACTTTCATTCCTGTTCATAATTTTTGGAGAAACATTCCGCAAAATTTGGACCGAGCTGGACGTTTTTTTGCTTGAAGGCTGCAATTACTGCCCCGCCAATCGGTTGTAAGACTGGTGCCATAAATTGCAATGGTATCTCGTCAGCTTGTGCAAATTGCTGTAATTTCGCCATAAAATAGGCTTCGTTTGTAAAGACGCCGCCTGCTAACACGACAGGTACATCCGCTTGTTCCCACTTCATATGAGAGTAGCATGCTTTAATTGCCACATAATATTTTTCACAAGCATCTTCAATGATTCGACTGGCAACGTCATCTCCTTTTTCAGCAACATCAAATACATGTTTACTTAACGGTGCAATCACTGTCCGAGGATGCTCCTCTCCATATATAAACTCTATTAATTGTGGTACATTTTCCACAGAGAAATAACGCAATACAACATCTGTCAAAGCTGTTGAGTTGCCTCTCCCATCATAACTTTGAAAAATAGCCTTCAGCACTTGAACTCCTAAATCATAGCCACTGCCCTCATCATCAAAAAGATAACCCCAGCCCCCTACTCTATGAAAATGTTGCTCACGATCGTAACCCATTGTAATAGCGCCTGTCCCTGCAATTTGCACAATACCTGCCTGCCCAAGTGTGCCTGCATAAAGTGCAATTAGAGCATCATTATCAACAATCACATGTGCTGTTTTAGGAACGTATTGACGTACTATCGATTCTACAACTTCTTCTGCCTGTAGCTCCTTAACTCCAGCCATGCCAGCAAAACAACTATCTAGGGCTGCAAATACTTGCGGATTTTGATGTTGCAAATTTAGTAATATATCATGAATTGTTGACTTAAAATATTGAATACCCATAGCTGTTGGGTTACTCCGAGTCGTTACTACTTTAGCATAAACATTGCCAAGTTCATCACAAATCACTGCTGACGTTTTCGTTCCACCACCATCAATCGCTAATACATACATATCTCTTTGCTCCTTTCTTTTCAATCCATTTCACCCTGTCTTATTTGTAGTTGTTACTACAGAAAATATTGGTTTTCATCATCAAAAGTTCTGTATGACTTTTGTTAAAACGTCTACTATGCAAATAAGTTGATTGGAGTGGAGGCTGGGCGACTCCTTGGGGATCAGCGAATAGAGGAACGAAGGCTAAAATCATCACGTCCTGTGATAACGCCTTCGTGACCAACATCGTGTTGGCCCGAGACCCTGCAGCGAAGCGGATGTTTTCTGTGCGAAAGCGTAGTGCTAACGTAGCGACAGCAAATGTTTTATCTGTGCGAAAGCGAAGCGACAGCAACAACGAAGCGGCTCATCGGACGCCCCCAGGAAGCTCTGCTCTGCGCGAAAGCGAAGCGGCAGCGGCAAATGTTTTATCTGTGCGAAAGCGAAGCGACAGCAACAAATGTTTTCTGCGCGAAAGCGAAGCGGCAGCGATAAAAGCGCCCAGTCGGAACGGAAATCAACCACACGTTTTGTGATGAACCATAAAACAAGGGATTAAGCACTTTCAACTAATGGCTTAATCCCTTCTTCTGTAATCATTTCGTAAAGCCAAATGATGCCCATGGCCGAATATGCGCTAATAAGAATTGCTCTTCTTCTACAACTCTTGCAACAACATTGGTTGATCCGGCATTCGGCATTTCCTTTAAAACAATTTGGAGCTCACCCTTATAACGCACATCTAAATTATTATCGATTGTCACATCTCCCAATTTTAACGGATGGCTATCGTGTGCAGGGAAGTCACCATTTTTATATTTAACACGAGATTGCGTACTACGGATCACATAATCTGAAACATCTCCACGATTAAAATGTGGCTCCTTAAAAAGGATGGCTTCTTCTAAAATAGACGTTTCAACAGACTGCTCAACTTTCAGCTCTAGCTTATGTCGATTTAATTGGCCTAATGCACGTATTTCTTCCTCAGAAGCATACATATTACCGATTATACAATCATCGATTAAACCAGTGTGCCATAAATCCTTCGCTTGCACAGTAATTGGCAGATGACGATGCTCTTCTAATGTTGGCAAGCCATGCTCGGTTTCTTCCCAAGGTCCAAACATCGCATGCTGTGATGAAATCATTGCTGCTGTTCGAATATGATTAGCTTTAAATTGTTGAGATGCCTGTAAAAAATGTTGACGTGATAGACCTGTGAATCGTCTCGGATAAAAATTATGACAGCCAATAATATTATCTTTATTCGGTTGGTAGGATAATATGTTTTCTACATATTTAGTACCGTTACTAATATTCAACTCTATTTTTAGATTACTAGCATCGAGGGACATAAACGCTTCTTCTTGGCCTGAAAAGCCCATATCTAAGCGCAATGCCGCTAAATGATAATGTTCCTTAAAGTAAGCAATATCTTTAAACGTTAAGCCTAAATCTTCAAAAACAGCTGGTGCAATATCAGCTGAAATTTCAAAGCCAAGCTGCTGCGCAAATTTGTTTATTTGCTGTAATTTTTGTCGTTCTTGATCGTTATTCAATGACATAAGACATGTAAATATTCGATCAAAACCATTGTCATGAGCGAGCTGAACATACCGCTTCATATCTTCTAGTGTACTATGCTGAGGATAAAGTGAAATCCCTAATCTTCTCAATTCAAATACCTCCGTTAGTTCACAATTACACTTCTACTTTTTGATTTTCTAATTCTGTAACATGCTGTTCGTTTTGAGACTCTGCTTCAATAGCTCGCTGTTCATTCTGCTTTGCCATACGGTTTGCCATTGATAAGAATGGTAGGTAAATACATATCGCAACTAAAATTAAGACGATACTGAGAACAGCACCTCGCCATGATTGTGTTACTAAGAATCCATTAAGAATTGGCGGCATAGTCCATGGAACTGCAATCGTTGCTGCAGGTACTAATCCCCATTTTGTTGCAAAAAAGGCGATTGTGACATTCACCATTGGTGTTAAGATAAATGGCATAAATAAAATCGGATTAAGGACAATTGGTAAACCGAATAGCAACGGTTCATTAATATTAAACAATCCTGGCGCTGCTGATAGTTTACCGACTGTATTATACTGTTTATTCTTTCTTGCAATGATGAATATAGCAATAATTAAGGCAATTGTTGTACCTGAACCACCCATATTGATAAATGCATCAAAGAATGGTTTATTAATGATATAAGGCGCAGTTTTTCCAGCTGAAATAGCTGCAACGTTAGCATCTATTGCTTGTAAGTTAATAGATTGCATAAATGGCTCAATAATATTTGCCCCATGAATACCGAAAGACCATAAGAATGTTGGAATAAACGCTAAAATAAGGCCTGCTACCCATGTATTTGTTAATCCCATAAACGGCTCTTGAATTGATAAATAAAACGTTCCAATAATATCTGGAATATTAAATCCGGCAGAAATGATTGTACGTACTAATGCTAGTAAGCCAATCGTAATAATAGCTGGTAATAATGCAGCAAATGACTTTGAAACTGCAGCCGGCACACCTGCTGGCATTTTAATTAAAAGCTTAGGATTCCCAGATAAATGTGAGAATATTTCGGCAGAAATCAAAGCTGCAATGAGCGCAACAAATATTCCTCCAGTACCCGTTGTTAATCCTGTTAAACCACCTTCTCCAAACGTGCCGAATGTCATATAACTCGCAAGACCTATTACACCACCAGATAACGCATCCTTGTCATAGCTTTTTGTCAAATGATAGGCTACGGAAAAGGCTAATAACAGAGAGATGATTCCAAATGTTGCTCCCCAAACATTGCCGCCCCACTGTGTCCAAGTTTCATGTTTCCAGATGGCATCGAGTGCATTTTGATAGAATTTGATAGGTAAATTATTTACAAGAATCGCAAGAGATCCAACAATTGTTAATGGCATAATCGTAATAAAACCATCTCGAATGGCAACTAAATGACGCTGATTCCCTACTTTAGCAGCAACCGGCACAAATTTTTCTTCTAAAAAACGGAACATTTCGCACACTCCCTTTGCTTTTTAATGTGACATCAAAACTTGATGCTACTCCCCTTTGATTCGTTCATACAACTCAATCATTTCAGTCGCTAAATCACGAAACGTAATAGCATTCATTAAATGATCCTGCGCGTGAATTAACAGCATTGACACTTCTACTTTTTCTCCCCTTGCCTCTTGTGACAGTAGAGCTGTCTGCGAATGATGCGCTTCAATCAATGCATCATTAGCTAACTGTATTTTTTCCTTCGCTTCCTGAATCTGTCCATTTTTTGCTAGCTGGATAGCCTCCATACACTCACTTCTCGTATTACCACTATGCACAATCAATCCCATAATGGATTCCATCAAAACTGTTTCTTCCATTGCCGTATCCCCCTTAACCTATCAACGTTAACGCCTGCTTTAAAACATTTTCGCCATTCATCATGCCATAATCCATCATGTTAATAACATCAATAGGAAATCCCATGTCCTTGTATTTTTTTTCAAATGTCCCTTTTAAGTAGCGGACTTGTGGACCCAGTAGCAGCACATCTGCCATTTTAGTAGCTAGTATTTTGTCAACCTCACTTTCAGCGATCGCATAAATATCTGCCTCAATGTTTTGTTCTTGTGCAGCTTTTTGCATCTTTGACACTAGCAAACTAGTACTCATTCCAGCCACGCACACTAGCATAATGTTTTTCATCAAAACACTCCTTTTCATGATTAAGTTCGTCTTTCTAACTATCTTTTATTTTTATGATTTTTTAACTATGAAACCGCTTTCTTATGATGAGAATAGCATTAATTGGTATATACCACAATATACTTTTTACACCATTTCTTACCTTGCAAAAAGACTTTAAAAATTGGGCTATAACTCTGTTATAGACTGCTGAATGGATTCACCTAACTGGTATAGTCCAGAAAAAAGATCAAAAAAATTTCTACATTCATATCTACTTTTCAACAAATGACACTCCGATACTTAAAAGTATTCATAGAATGTTGGTTTATTAGAGGGTACCGCTAACTGCCATCGATTAATTATCTCTTCAGCCACTTGTTTATTTGCATACAAGACCGCGTCCTTTACTGAAAGATAGCCAACCAACATCGCTGAAAAAAGATTAATTGGTAATGTTAACATATGCACTTCTGAGATAGAATTTGTCTCAATTATTGAGACATCTCCACTTTTATTTATTTTATATATGTGCTCATTCCAACTACTAAATGCATCTTCAATTTGAATATATAACGGTTCCTGAATATGGCCCCAAGGATAATGTTGCATAAACCTCAAAACGTCTACTATTCTTACCATCACATCCTGAATGACTTCCTTTTTAAACTGTGGTTCTTTAAAATAGAAGCCAAATTTATGATCGTTAGAAGTAACTCCCTTAATGCTACTTACACTCGCCGCATGCGACGTTATAAAACGCCAAATTGCTTGTTCTGCAAGTAAATCCTCAGCTATAAAATCATGAATCTCAAACGTCTGATCCTGAATGGTATAACGAATATAGCCTGCAATTTTATCAGACTTAAAATATGCCGCAAAATGACTATCAGGCATCCTTCTCTCTATTCTTTTCCACCAAGCATCATCTCGTAGCATACTTCCATTATTGAAGAGTGCCTGTGCATTATAGAAATCCTTAATCGTCTGAAAAAGATCACGTTCTGGCCATTCAAAGCTCATACGTTTTACTACGTCTAGCTGCTTTCCGAAAAAAGGAAACATCAATTGTGGAATGGTGTAATATAGCTTCTCAAAAAATAATTCCCAGCCAAAGTAACGATAAAAGGATACAGAAAATGGTGCTAACACAGAAATGCTTTGCCCATTTTCTCGCATTTTCTTAAGTGCCTCTGTCATCAGCTTTTTGATAATCCCTTGCTGCCGATACTCAGGATAGGTTGCAACAAAGCCAATTCCACCCATTTCATAATTTTCTCCATGAATTGTCATATTAAGTGGCAATATTAATAACTGACCGACTACTTTATGTTCATCGTAAGCACCTAATGTTGTGCTATGTTCAACCCAATAGTGAAAATCATCGCGGCGTGCACCAGTATACTTATTAGGGAAACAATAATCTCTTAATTGATGTACCTGCTTATAATCTTCTGGTGGAATTATTTTTATTTCCATATGCAAAATCACCTCCTTTTAAAACTGAAGATTCCGACATCTTAAAATAAACTTAATAACTACCTTGAATCTTTATAGTTCTCCCCTGAGATACAACAATGCCTTTTATTTCTAGCATTCCTCTCCAATTCCTTTAGAAACAATTACTTCTGTTACTGTTTGAAAAAGCTTTTCAGCATCTGGCCCATCTGCTGAAATTTCTACAATGCTTCCGGGTGCTACTCCTTGTGCCATAACACCCATAATTGATTTTAAATTGACCGATTTCTCTTTATAGGTTAACTGAACGTCACACTCAAATGGTGTGACTGCAGTTACAAGTAAAGCTGCGGGTCTAGCATGTAGTCCCTCCTGCGCTGTTATTTTATATATTTTCTTCATAGATATCCCCCCCGTTATTTAAAGTTAATTCGATGTTGATAATAGGCAATAATAGCATCATTATGAGACGAATCCGAGTCAACATTATTACTTTTAAAAACTGGTAATACTTCTTCAGATATGGCCATGATCTCAATGACTTCACTGAATAATACATTTAAAATAATTGAACCAACAACTGTAGAGGCTGGTGCATACTGCATTTCATTGAGATGCAGCAAACCATCTCCTATTGGTGTATGCGTATCGATAACTATATCTACTACATCCTCTAAGCGCTGTCCACTTTGATGACGTGACGTCTGTTCACAATAAGCAAGAGATTGCAGAGACATAACAAGAACCCCTGTTTCTTTCGCTAAAAGTGCTACATCTATAGGTGCTTGATTTCTCCCAGATGTTGAAATGACAATGCAAACATCATTTTCATGAAAATCAAAATGATCTTTATACTTGTCAATTATAGTCGGGTCCTTCTCGTTATTTGATGATGTCATTGCTCCTGCATGTAATGTTAAAGGTTCAATAATTATAGGACGTACAGGTACAAGTCCTCCCGCACGATAAAATGCGTCCTGTGCTAAAAGGTGAGAATGGCCACAACCAAATAATTGGACAATTCCTCCCCGTTGAAGCCTTTGCACAATTATTTGTGCGGCTTCTTTTATTTGGGCATATTCTTGTTCCTTTACAACCTGCATCAGCTTTTGTATTTCTAGAAAATATGCATCCATAGGATCACCTTTTAATTTCACTAATGAATTTGTATCGATCAGCTCGATAAGTACTTCTCACAAGCTCAAATGGAACTCCATCAGATAAATAACTTGTACGTTTAATAATTAGCACAGGTGCAGTATGATTAATTTGTAGGAATTTACCATCTTCTTTTGAAACAATAGCTGCCTCCATTTGCTGAACAGCATTTCCAATTTTTTGATGAAATTTGGCTTCAATTAACGCATATAATGACCCCATTATTTTCTTTTCATCTAATTCTGGGTATACTTTTACTGGAATATACGTTCTTTCGATTGCCATTGGCTTGGAATCTGCACTACGAATTCGTACAACATAGAATACCTCTTCTTCCTGCTCTAACATTAAATCTCCAGCAACATCGACTGGTGGCACGATTTTCTCAAAGCGTAAAACTTTACTGCTTGGTTCCATCCCCCTAGCCCGCATATCCTCTGTGAAACTTGTTAATCCTTTTAGTGGTTGTTCTAATTTTGGATTAGCGACATATGTACCTCTGCCTTTTTCACGATACAACAATCCACTATTGACTAAATTTGTGATTGATTGACGAACAGTCATTCTACTAACAACAAACTGCGTAGAAAGCTCTCGCTCAGAAGGTATATTTTCACCGATTTTGTATTCTTCTAAATAAATACGTTGTTTTATTATCTCTTCTATTTGTATATAGATAGGTATATGAGAATTTTTATCTAACAAGTCTTGCACCATCCTTATCTCCTCTTTACTTTCATTTCTCAAATACAACTTTACCTCGACAAATAGTTTTTTGTACATCTAAATTTTCATCCAGTAAAACAAAATCTGCATCATAGCCTTCTGCAATACGACCTTTAGTTGCAAGATGTAATTGCTTAGCAGCATTTGTAGAGGACATTGCGACAACTTCCTGCAATGAGCAATTGGTGATTGCTTTCATATTTTTTACTGCCTGCTCCATCGTTAATACACTACCAGCTAAAGCGCCATTAGATAAATGAGCTCCATCCTTAGAAACATGAACGGTTTGACCAGCTAAATCATAATCACCGTAATGCAAGCCTTTTGCCCGCATCGCATCGGTAATTAAGATAATACCCTCTGCCCCTTTAAAACGATACGCTAGTTTTACAGCTTGAGGATGACTATGCACAAAATCTGCGATAATTTCAGCTTTCACTTGATTCTCTAAAAGTACTGCACCAACGACACCTGGATTGCGATGATGAAAAGGGCTCATTTGGTTATATAAATGTGTAGCCTGCCTTACTCCCAATTCAACAGCCTTACCCACCTCTTCAAATGATGCGTCAGAATGTCCAATGGAAGCAATAACATGTAAATCCTTTAACGATTCAATAAATGTAAAGCCTCCATCTACCTCAGGTGCAATTGTGACTTGTTTAATGCGTTGCTTACTTATTTTTTGCCAGAATGCAAATTGCTCAATAGACGGTAAAATAATGTGCTCTATTGGCTGTGCGCCTGCCCGTTTTTTCGATACGTATGGCCCCTCTATGTGTATACCTAATAAGCTTGCCTCATCATCATTATTTTCAAATTGAGCAACATTAGCTAAAGCGCTTTCAATTGCTTCTATAGATTGCGTCATTGTAGTAGCAAGGAAGCCTGTAACGCCTTCCTGTACTAAAGAGCGTGCCATTTGATGTAATGCAAATTGCGTAGCATCCATCACATCATGCCCTGCAGAGCCATGTATGTGCATATCAATATAGCCAGGTAGCAATAACCAACTTTTATCTTTGCCATCTATATAATGCTCAGCCTCATCAGATAAGTTATGATTTTTTTTAATAATCCTTCCATTATCAATGAATATGTCACCCTTAAATGGTACTTCATCATGATTGACTATCGTAACATTGGAAATTAAAAGCGTATTTTTCAATAGATCACCCCCTAAGCGTTTTTTGAGGAGCTTGACTGAAGCTAATAAGCAACCTTTAAATTCGGTATAGTTGTCTATACCAATTATATGATACTTTCCCGAAAATAAAAAGCGATTTTTTAGTATTTTCTAAATTCTTTCTACAACACTTGATTTACAAACTATTAAACTATTCTAACTTCGCGTCTCTTAGAAATGGAAGATTCCTAAGAACACCTTATTGGATTAGGTTAAATCCTCTTCAAAAGTTGTCTTTTTGAATAAACCAATTACTTGCACTAAAAAAAGGAGCTACTTCAATGCTCCTTTTGTGCTTATTAATTATGTATGACGAATCCCGGTTGTGCCGTTATGCCAAGAAACATTCGTTTTGAACCCGCAATTTGCAGGGGGGTGCCCGCTTTGCAGCTTTAAACGTCCCGCTCCGCATGGGGCTTGTTTGCGACTACAAAATGAAGGCTCCCGATTCTAAAATGTTCGGTCAAAACTGTTAAGTAGAGCTGGCAATTAGACAAACACATCAGGATTCGTATTACAGTTATAATAACACTATTTTTCTGATAATTCAAACTCTTTTCTTTTAAAAAATCCAAATTCTTGCGAAAACGCAAAAAATACCTAGATTCCCAACAGTTTTTGCTAGAGAATCCAGGTATTTAGAAATACTAATTATTTTCTGAATGGTTTGATTGCTAGGCTTAACTCACTCAATTGATCAGGAGATACTCCGCTCGGTGCCTCTGTCATTAAGCAGCTAGCACTAGCTGTTTTTGGAAAGGCAATTGTGTCACGTAAGTTAGTGCGACCAGCAAGTAGCATTACGAAGCGGTCAAGACCAAATGCAAGACCTCCATGTGGTGGTACACCATATTCAAATGCTTCTAATAAGAAACCAAATTGTTCTTTAGCTTCTTCTTCTGAGAAACCAAGTAATTTAAACATTTTTTCTTGTAAATCGCGCTCATAAATACGTAATGAACCTCCACCAAGCTCATAGCCGTTTAATACGATATCGTAAGCTTGTGCACGGACTGCTGCAGGATCAGTGTCCATTAACTGAATATCTTCATCAAAAGGACGTGTGAATGGGTGATGCGCTGCATAGTAACGGCCATCTTCCTCAGAGTACTCAAATAATGGCCAATCCGTAATCCATAAGAATGCAAATTGTGATTCATCGATTAAGCCTAAATCTTGACCTAATTTCGTACGAAGTGCACCTAGAGATGCAGCTACAACAGGCGCTTTATCAGCTACGAATACTAAAATATCGCCCACTTCAGCTTTCATACGTTCGATTAATGCCGCAGCTAATGCGTCGTCAAAGAATTTTGCAATTGGTCCGTTCAAGCCTTCTTCAGTAACTTTTAACCAAGCAAGACCTTTTGCTCCATAAATACCAACAAATTTTGTTAGTTCATCCATGTCTTTACGAGAGTATTTATCTGCTGCACCTTTAATGTTGATACTCTTTACTTGCTTACCTTGTGCTACTGTATCAGCAAATACTTTGAAATCACAGCCGTCAAAAATATCGTTTAATGCAACTAGCTCTAAACCGAAACGTACGTCTGGTTTATCTGAACCGTAACGATCCATAGCTTCTTGATATTTCATTCGTTGGAATGGAGCAGGAATATCAATACCTTTTACTTCTTTCATAACAGCCTGGATTAAGCGTTCATTCATTTCTAAAACTTCTTCTTGAGTTAAGAAGCTTGTTTCAATATCAACTTGTGTAAACTCTGGCTGACGGTCAGCTCGTAAGTCTTCATCACGGAAACAACGTGCGATTTGGAAGTACTTCTCGAAACCAGCCACCATTAATAATTGTTTAAATAGCTGAGGTGATTGTGGTAATGCATAAAATTCACCTTCATGAACACGTGATGGTACTAAATAATCACGAGCACCTTCTGGAGTTGATTTTGTTAAAATTGGCGTCTCTACTTCTAAAAAGCCTTCGTTTTGTAAGAAGTTGCGAATTGTACGAGTAACATCTGAACGCATTTTGAATGTGTCAAACATAGCAGGACGACGCAGGTCAAGATAACGATATTTTAAACGCAAATCTTCGGATACGTCCGTGCGATCTTCGATTTGGAATGGTGTTGTTTTAGCTGTATTAATAACGATTAATTTTGTTGCTTCTACCTCAATTTTGCCGTTTGGAACATTTGGGTTGATTTGATCTTCTGCACGAAGAATAACTGTCCCTTCCACTTCAATTACGTACTCACTACGCACTTTATCGGCTAAAGCATGTGCCTCTGCTACATCAGGGCTAAACACTACTTGTGTGATTCCAGTGCGGTCACGTAAATCAATGAAAATTAAACCACCTAGGTCGCGACGACGTTGTACCCAACCTTTTAATACGACTTTTTCGCCTTGTAATGCTTCTGAAAGCTCGTTACTAGCATGTGTTCTTGTTGCCATATATTTTATTCCTCCAAAATTTATTTAGCTCATCACCATAACTTTAGATTGATTTATCCTCATGACATATGTTTTCACAAAATGTCATCTCCATCTTTCAGTGATGAACCGTTTATTTTACTTATGTAGCATACAGTTCCTACTAAGTAGCGAATTGATGCCAAGGAAAATTAGATATTAGTTCAATGTTAAGATAATTATCTGTCCAAAATGATGTAGATATTTGATCATATGGACAGATAATCCTTTATGAATATAAAGGGTTTATTGTTTTAATAGGTAGTTCACTAATTCTGAGAACGCTACTTTTTGTTGTTCACCTGATTCCATATGCTTAACAGTAGCTACTTGTTCTTCAAGTTCTGTTTCACCTAAAACAATCGTATATTTTGCACCTAAACGGTCTGCGGATTTCATTTGAGCTTTCATTTTGCGATCTAAATAATCCATCTCCGTAGATATGCCCTTTGCACGGAAGGTACTTGTTAATTCAACCGTTTTTAGCTTCGCTTCTTCGCCCATAGCAATCATATAGACATCAAGTCCTGATGCTGTGTCCAATTCAACACCCTCAGCTTCAAGCGCAAGCAATAAACGCTCAATACTCAATGCGAAACCGATACCTGGTACTTCCGGTCCACCTATTTCTTGCACAAGGCCATTATAGCGACCCCCACCACAAAGTGTAGTAATTGCTCCAAAGCCAGAAGCCGTTGACATAATTTCAAATGTCGTATGATTGTAATAATCAAGACCCCTTACAAGATTTGGATCGACCTCATACGAAATTCCAAGTGTATCTAAATACGTTTTAACTTGAGCGAAATATGTTGCCGACTCCTCTGTTAGGAAATCAGTTAATGCAGGTGCAGATTCCATTAATGGGTGCTCACGATCTACTTTACAGTCCAAAATGCGCAGCGGGTTTTTTTGCAAACGATTTTGGCAATCCGAACAAAACTCATGAATATGTGGTTCGAAGTGTTGTAGCAATGCTGTACGGTGTGTATCACGTGTTTCTTTGTCGCCAAGTGAATTAATGACTAATTTTAAATCCTTTAAACCTGCTGATTCATAGACATCCATTGCTAGTGCAATAACTTCCGCATCAATAGCTGGATCAGCTGAGCCAATTGCTTCTACTCCAAATTGAACAAATTGACGGTAGCGCCCTGCTTGTTGACGTTCATAACGGAACATTGGTCCTATATATGAAAGCTTTACCGGTTGATCAGGTGCACCAAACATTTTATGCTCAACATAAGCACGAACTACTCCAGCTGTATTCTCCGGACGTAATGTTAACGAACGGCCACCGCGATCTTCAAATGTATACATTTCCTTTTGAACAACATCTGTTGTCTCACCGACACCACGTGCAAATAAATCTGTTTGCTCAAAAATTGGTGTGCGAATTTCATTGTAGCGATAGACACGACAGATATCACGGATAATCGCTTCTATCTTTTGCCATTTTTCTGATTGACCCGGCAAAATATCTTGTGTCCCTCGTGGCACTTTAAAACTCATATAAATACCTCCTTTATAAATTGCTTATGAGCAAGCTTCTTCTGGACTTCTCTCATTCTTTTGTCCATAAAAAAAGCCCTCATCCCCTGCATAATGCAAGGGACGAGAGCTATACAAAGCTTCCGCGGTTCCACCCTAGTTGACGCATCAAGTACATGCGTCCTCCTCCTGATCGGATAACGGCCGATTCCGTTTTTTCCTACTAAGCATTACTTTTCAGAAAAAAGCCTCTCAAGTGTTGTTCACGAAATACATTTTTGTAGGAAAGATTTCAGCCTAGGTCTCTCCCTCTCTTCTCCAATAGAGGTATACGCTACTTGCTTGGTCATAAGCGATTAATCATTTTTTGATTACCCTTTATGTTAGTCACAACAAAAGGCAATGTCAACTATTTTTGTTTTTTTTACAATACATTCGTTATAATAACAAATTCCATTACCTTTTTCCCACGAATTTTATTACAAAAGCATGGTAAAATAGCACAAGATAGGAGGAATCTGATGAGGACAAAACTTTTAAATATTATAATCATCTTAGTACTAGTGCTAATGATTGCGATTCCAAATATGAATAATATTCAAAGAGCACTAGCCGACACCAGTGATTTAAAAGTAACTGGAACGATTCTTCATTTACGTGAGGGACCTGGACTGTCTTATCCAATCATTACGATATTAGATGAGGGTGATCAGCTAACTTCTATTAGTCGTGAGGGCGATTGGATTCAAGTAAAAGCAGGCGATTACGAAGGTTGGGTAGCATCTTGGCTAACAGCTTCAATAAACGATACACAAACGATTGATAAAACGTTGATTTCACAAGTCGATCGTCTAAATATCCGTACTGAGCCTGACGTATCTTCAGCAGTTCTTGGACAATTATCAATAGGCAACCAAGCAAAACTTATTGAAAAAAATGGCGAATGGGCGAAAATAGATTGGAATGGACTAGTAGGTTGGGTATCTACTGACTATGTTACAATCAATGACCTACCTGAAAAAAAGGTTAAGGCTGAGGCTGATGAACCTAAAGTAGAAGTATCTACCAAACAAATCAACAAAGATACAACGTTTACAGTTTTAGTGGATGGACTTAATGTTCGCCAAAAATCAGACTTAAATGCTAAAAAAATAGGAACTGTTTCAAAAGGACAAGCCTTTAAAGTGCTGGCTCAAGAGCATAACTGGGTACAAATTCAATATAACGATAAAAAAGCAGGCTGGATTTATAGCTTTTATGGTACTTTTTCAAATATAGAAAAATCGACATCAAAATCTTCTTCTTCTGCCTCAGAGCTTGAATCTGTCACAATCATTTATAACGGGACAAACCTACGGACAGATGCAACAACAGCTGCTGATGTTGTCAAACGTGTAGATGCTGGTGAAACATACCCTATTGTAGGCGCTAAAGATAATTTTTATGAAATACAAGTAGATGACAAAACTGCATTTGTGGCGAACTGGGTCGTTACTACTACTTCATCGAGTAAAGCTACTACTACTATAAAAAAGGAACAATCCGAACCACGCAAGAAAGGCACTTTAAATGGGTTAACTATTGTTGTAGATGCTGGACATGGTGGAAATGATCACGGCACTACAGGACAACGTGGAACAGATGAGAAGGAAATCACCTTGAAAACGGCATCTCTTCTTGCTTCAAAGTTGAGTGCAGCTGGAGCAAATGTTGTTATGACAAGAGAATCAGATGAATATGTTGCACTCCGTAAACGCGTATCAATTGCGCACCAGTACGAGGCAGACGCTTTTATCAGCATTCATTATGATGCAACAGACGATAGCTCCATAAATGGCTTTACCTCATATTATATGAATAGTAATCAACAGGGTCTTGCAGAGGCAATAAATCAGGGACTCACAAATAAAATAGATTTAAAGAATCGTGGTACTCAACAAGGAAATTATTTGGTTCTACGAGAAAATCGTCAAAAAGCTGTCCTCATTGAGCTAGGCTACTTAAGTAATGGTAGTGAGGAACGTGTTATTACAACCGCTAAATTCCGAGAACAAGCTACTCTCGGCATCTATCAAGGCATCTTAAATTACTTTAACGAAAATCAATAAAGTGAAACTTGAATCCGTGGGGTTTTCTTCACCCCACGGATTCTTAGTTTTCTCCAATCGGGCTAATACGGACGGTTAATGCTAGGTAAATTTTCACTAAAATAAGCTGCGAAGGAAAGTAGAATTGTACTTCCCTTGCAGCTTATTTATTATTATCAGTCAACTATGAGATTGAGAAATGTATGTAAGTTGATTCGTGGAGGCTGGCCGCCCCCTAGTTGCATTTCTTATTTACAGTGCTCACCATCAAATATTTTACACACGCAAAAGAAAAAGACCCCCCAACTCACATTAAATGAGTTTAGAAGTCCTTATGCACACTTATTTTTTTCTCGTTGCCAATGTAACCCATACAATTTCCTCCATACGAATGAAGAACGGGCTACGGCTAACTTCTACTACGATATCCTCAGGTAATACAGAGATCAACTTCCCTTGCTGGATAATTTTCTCAGTTTGTACTACAATAGGCTGATCAATCATCATGTTAAGAGTTTCGTATAAATATGGATTTGATATGCTTCCTAGTTGCGTCATCTGCGAGACACTTCCTTCCTACAAAACTAACCATACTATTTAATGTATGAAGGAATTAAAGGAAATGTACCATTTATTTAGACTCAAGAAGTATTGTAATCGGGCCATCATTTATAAGTGCAACATCCATCATTGCACCAAATATCCCCGTCTCCACATGTAAACCATGTGCTCGTAAGGCATTATTGAAAGCCTCCCATAACGGTTCCGCAACTTCTGGTCTTGCTGCACTTGTAAAACTTGGACGATTTCCCTTTTTTGCATCTCCATACAAAGTAAATTGTGAGACGGATAGAATAGCCCCTCCATGCTCTAAAATGGAATGATTCATTTTTCCATCAGCATCTTCCCAAAGGCGGAGATTAGCTACTTTTTTTGCTAAATATTCAACATCCTCTTGCGTGTCCTCATGTGTAATGCCAACTAGAAGAACATAACCGCTATCAATGGCTCCCGTTACTTTTCCGTCAACCGTAACAGAGGCTGCTTTACTGCGTTGTAAAACAACTTTCATTCTTTAAAACCTCAATTCTTTCGTTGAATGCACCAGAAGATTTCTCTGTACATAATAAAGTTGCTATTGTCCAACCATTTTTAGTAAAGTAGACAATTAGTTAATAACACGTTGTACTGAATATATATCAGGCGTTTGCTTAATACGTTCCACTACTTTATGCAAATGCGAAATATTTGAAATCGAAATCGTTAAATGAATCGTTGCCATTTTATCGCGGTCTGCACGACCACTCACTGCTAAAATATTCGTTTTCGTTTCGCTAACAATTTGCATGATTTCATTTAAAATTCCAGGTCTGTCGAAGGCTGAAACTTCAATATCGACAGGGTATTCTTTTTTCTCTGGAGTAAGTCCGTGTTCCCATTCAACTTCTATTAAGCGCTCCTGCTCATCATCAATTTGAATATTTGGACAGTCTGCACGGTGCACTGAAACACCTCTACCTTTCGTAATGAAGCCTACAATTTCATCTCCAGGAACTGGCGTACAGCAACGCGAAAGTCGAATAAGCATATTGTCGATATCTTTTACGATAACACCCGATTCCGTACGTTTTTGTGGAATAGGGTTTTTCATTTTTTGTTCAATTTTCTCAAGCGCTTCTTCCTGTTCACGCTCTTTGCGACGTTTTTCCGCTAGACGATTAACAACTTGCTGAGCTGTAATTCCATTCACACCAACAGCAGCATATATATCTTCTTCATTTGTATAGTTAAATTTTTCGCACACACGCTTCAAATTTTCCGCTGACATTGTTTCTTTTACGTCAAAATCTTGTGCACGGATTTCTTTTTCTATCATCTCTTTACCTTTGATGATATTTTCCTCACGAAGATGACGTTTGAAAAACTGCTTTATTTTATTTTTCGCCTGTGAGGATTGGGCTATTTTTAGCCAATCACGGCTCGGACCGAATGATTGCTTAGAAGTTAAAATTTCAATAATATCTCCCGTTTTTAACGGTGTATCAAGGGGTACCATTTTACCATTGATTTTCGCGCCAATTGTACGATTTCCAACTTCTGAATGCACACGGTATGCGAAGTCGATAGGTACAGAGCCTGCTGGTAATTCAATGACATCTCCTTCTGGCGTGAATACATAGACCATATCAGAGAATAAATCAAATTTTAAAGATTCCATAAATTCTTCAGCATTCGAAGATTCGTTTTGGAATTCTAAAATTTCTCGGAACCACGTTAATTTTTGGTCGACATTTTGTTTTTCATTATCAACTTTTTTACCTTCCTTATACGCCCAATGCGCTGCAATCCCGTACTCGGCAATTTTATGCATTTCCTTCGTACGAATTTGTACTTCTAATGGGTCACCATAAGGACCTATTACTGTTGTATGCAGTGATTGATATAGGTTTTGTTTTGGCATCGCAATATAGTCTTTAAAACGTCCAGGCATCGGCTTCCATAATGTATGCACAATCCCAAGTACGGCATAGCAATCTTTAATACTATCGACAAGTACACGAATGGCTAATAAATCATAAATCTCGTTGAATTGTTTCTTTTGTAACACCATCTTACGATAAATACTGTAAATATGTTTTGGGCGACCATAAACATCCGCTTCAATTTCAACTTCTGTAAGCTGTGACTTCATCTCAGCCATTACATTGTCTAAATATGCTTCACGCTCATCACGTTTTTTCTTCATAAGACTGACAATGCGATAATATTGCTGTGGATTTAAATAACGAAGTGCTGTATCCTCAAGCTCCCATTTAACAGTCGAAATCCCTAGACGATGCGCAAGCGGTGCAAAAATTTCAAGCGTTTCTTTAGAAATACGGCGTTGTTTTTCTGCTGGTAAATGCTTTAACGTGCGCATATTATGTAGACGGTCTGCCAGTTTAATCAAAATGACACGTATATCCTGCGCCATGGCTACAAACATTTTTCGATGATTTTCTGCTTGTTGCGCTTCTTTAGATAAATATTTAATTTTCCCAAGCTTTGTTACACCGTCTACAAGCATTGCGACCTCTTCGCCGAACTCACGAACTAAATCGTCGCGCGTAAAATCCGTATCCTCGACAACATCATGTAAAAAACCTGCCGCAACTGTTTCAGGATCCATTTGTAATTCAGCTAAAATACCAGCTACTTGTACCGGGTGAATAATATACGGTTCACCTGAGCTTCGGAATTGCTCAATATGGGCATCCCTTGCTAATTCATATGCTTTTTTCACGAATGCGACATTTTCATCATTCATGTAGGATTTGACTAACTCAAAAACGTCCTCGGGAGTCAAAATTTGCTCTTTCGCCATAACATGTCCACCTTGCTCGTCAAATTTTTCAGATTAGATATAAACTTAATTGTATAAAATATTGTGGGCTATTGTAAAGTAACTGTGTCATTTTGTTTAGTTATTCTCGTGAACAATGTGAAAAAAGGGAAAAATATTCTCAGAAATGAACAAAAAGACCCTATGCGGATGCAATATTGGCATAGGGTCTCTCTTCTCGTATCATAGTTGTTAGCTTATTTATTATATGCTACAGCAATTTTTGTACCAACTACTGCATTATTTTTTACTAATGCAATATTGGCTTCAAGGCTTTTACCTTCTGTTAATTCTTTAACTTTTCCAAGTAAGAACGGTGTCACGTTTTTACCTTGAATACCGTTTTCTTCTGCTTCTACTAGAGCTTTTTCAATGATTCCCGTAATGAATGAATGCTCAAGCGCGTCAGACTCTGGAATTGGGTTAGCAATGACAGCTCCGCCTTTTAAGCCTAATTGCCATTTTGCACGTAGCATTTCTGCCACTTCCTCTGGTGTATCAATCTTGAAGTTTACATCAAAACCACTTTGACGTGTATAGAATGCTGGTAGCTCATCTGTACCATATCCAACGACTGGTACACCTTTTGTTTCAAGATATTCTAAAGTTAAACCAATATCTAAAATAGACTTAGCACCCGCACAAATTACGGCAACATTTGTTTGTGCTAATTCTTCTAAATCTGCTGAAATATCCATTGTTGTTTCAGCACCACGGTGTACCCCGCCGATACCGCCAGTTACAAAAATTTCAATACCAGCTAGCTCCGCACAAATCATTGTTGCAGCTACAGTTGTAGCTCCTAATTTTTTTGATGCTAAAAGATAACCTAAGTCGCGACGAGATGCTTTTGCTACACCTTGTGCATTACCGAACATTTCAAGTTCTTCATCTGATAAACCAATTTTAATTTTACCGTCGATTAATGCAATTGTCGCTGGTACTCCACCATTATCACGAACAATTTGTTCTACTTCACGTGCTGTTTGTACATTTTGTGGATATGGCATTCCGTGAGAAATGATTGTTGATTCTAATGCTACGATTGGTAAACCTTTTGCTTGTCCTGCTTTTACTTCTTCTGATAATACGATGAATTCTTTCATGTTGTTATTCCTCCATTTCACTTTTTAACAATTCAACTGATAGCTCAGGTCTTACTGTATATGGGGATGCAAGCGTATTTTTGGCATTCGTTAAGCCTGCATCAATACATGTTGCAAAGGATTGCCCAGTTAGCCAGCTATGAATTACAGCACTGACAAAGGCGTCTCCTGCACCTGTCACATCTTCAATTTTTTCAATAGCTTTTGCTGCGAAATGACTTGGCTTCGTTGTAGTGGAAGCTGCATACACACCCTTGCTACCCGCTGTAATAATTACATGTTCAGCACCTAATTTAAGAATTTCCTGTAAAGCCTTTTCGTAGTGTGCTGAGTTTTCTATTTTATGACCTACAATCGTCTCAGCTTCATCTGTGTTACAAATAAACCATGTTACACCTTGTAACGTATCCGGTAATCGATTCATTTTTGGCGAAGATACCGGTACGATGACAAATGGAATGTCACGGGCAATTGCAACCTGCTGTATGTAAGCAACAGTTTCCTTTGGACAGTTTAAGTCCATAATAAAGCATCCTGCATTCATCAGCATTGCCTCATGTTTTTTTAGCAAACTTGGCAATAAAAGATCATATACTTCCATATTTGCTACTGCTAGTGCTAGCTCACCCTGCTCATCCATAATTGCAGTATAGGAACCAGTCGAAGTGTCAGGTAGCTGCTCCACATAACGTAAATTCATAAATGGCTCTGAAGCTTCTTGGATCACTTGCCAATCAGCATCTTTACCGGCAGTAGTCAGTAATGTAACCTGATGATTTAATCTGCCTAAGTTTTCAGCAATGTTTCGGCCAACACCACCTACACTAAATGAAGAGCTAGCAGGATTGGATGTACCAAACTGTACATTCCCTTTTACATGAAATTTTCGATCAAGATTTGCTCCACCGATACAAATGATTTCATTTTCCTCGGGCAAAATATAAGCACGACCGACAATTTTCCCCTGCTTCGTTAAGCTCGACACTAAATTAGCAAGGACTGGTCGAGACAAATTCATCTTATCCGCCATCTCTTGCTGAGACATAAACGGATTCTGGCGAATTAATGCAAGGACCGCCTGTTCTCTTTCGTTCATAGCATCACCTTTTGTTATATTTGTTTACATTATAAACTTTTGTTTGAAATAAGTCAAAAAGTTTTTAAAGAAAAAGTTGAAGCCGATATAATATTGGCTTCAACTACATGTTGTTATAACTATTGATTCAATGAAATTTGATGCTTTACTAAATAAAGTATGGCTTTTCAGCATAACGTGGGGTTGATTTCCGTTCCGGCTGGGCGCTTTGTCTCTGACGCTTCGCTTTCGAGCAGATAAAACATTTGTTGCTGTCGCTTCGCTTTCGCACAGAGCAAAGCTTCCTTTGGGCGTCCGATGAGCCGCTTCGCTTCGCTGCAGGGTCTCGGGCCAACACGATGTTGGTCACGAAGGCGTTATCACAGGACGTGATGATTTTAGCCTTCGTTCCTCTATTCACTAATCCCCAAGGAGTCGCCCAGCCTCCACTCCAATCAACCATTTCACTTAGTATGCATTTTCTGGCATGTCACTCTAATTTATCTTGATAAAATGAAACGCCAGCAACAAATGTTTTTTGTCGAAAGCGAAACGACAACGGAAACAAATCGGAGGAACGTCGGCTCGATGCTGCTAAATACCGATCGCTTATAAAATTTCGAGAACCGACGAAAGCTAGAATTGCGCCCAAAGGAAAATCGAATAGCCTATTATCAAGTATTGGCATAATGAGGAGTTTGTTTTTTCACGATGATGACAAATAAACTTGCCAACGCACAAAAAATCCCTGCAAGGAAAAAAGCCCAAGTATATGAATTGAAAAACTGATAGATGAGGCCACCACCATAAGCAGCAACTGCAGCTCCTGCCTGATGAGATGCGAAAATCCACCCATAAATAATACTACTTTTATTTGTACCAAAAATTTGTCTAGAAATACTAATCGTTGGAGGCACCGTTGCAATCCAATCTAATCCATAAAATATTGTAAAGATTGTCAGTAGAGAGAGCGAGCCTTGCATTAATGCATATGGGAGTATAAGTAGTGACGTACCTCTTAAAAGATAATACCAAAACAATAACCATCGATTATCAAAACGATCAGACAACCATCCTGACAAAGTCGTACCAAGGAGATTAAATACTCCCATAAATGAAAGGAAGGATGCAGCGGTTACTAAAGGAACGCCAAAGCTAATACAGTAAGAAACAAAATGAGTACCAACTAACCCACTAGTTGAAAGTCCACAAATAAAAAAACTTCCCGCTAATAACCAAAACTCTTTCACCTTTATAGCTTCAAATAAGCCGTTAAAGGCAATACTAATCGGATTTTTCTTATATTTCTCTTGATGTATTTCCAGATTTTCTTCCATTCCATAAGGAAGCAACCCAATATCCTGTGGCTTATTTTTGATAAACATAAAAATAGCGATGAACATAATAACACTTAAGATGAGAATCAACCCTATCGCCCATCTCCAAGAATAATGCTCAATAATAATGGCCAATAATGGTAGGAGAATTAACTGCCCTGTTGCTGTACTCGCCGTTAAAATCCCTACGGCCAATCCTCTGCTTTTCACAAACCAATGATTAGCGACATAAGGACTTAACACAGTTAAAAAGAGACTCGCTCCTAAGCCAATAATGCCTCCCCATATAATGATTAAATGCCATGCTTGAGTCATGAAAAGCGTTAGCGTCATGCCAATGAATAATGTAGCCATCGCACCTAGCATCATTTTCTTTAAACCGGCTATTTCTAGTAATGCCGCCATAAATGGACCTGAAAACCCATATAAAAATAGACTAACTGCAAAAGCTAAAGCAATTAAAGATCGATCCCAATTAAATTCTTTTTCAAAGGAACCTATAAAAACGCCTGATGACGACATTGTAATACCTGCAACAATAATTGAAAAAAATGTTATGACTAAAATAAACCAACTGTAATGAATACGCTTCATCGTAACACCTTCATTTCTCGGAAAATTTTTTAAGAACTCTTTAATGAGAAAGATTACAGAACAATATACATGTATATGCATATATTAATAGAGTAAATACCTTTTAAAATATATGTATATACATATATAATATTAGTAATCGCTTTTATCACTGTCAAGAAACATTTTCCAGCTTAATAAAATAAATCGAAAAGGAGTACGGAGAAATGAAGAATATAGATTACACACAAATATGTGTATGTGCAAACCTTCGAAAAAAAACTAGAGTCGTGACACAATTGTACGATAAATTACTTCAGCCCACTGGCTTAAAAGTTACACAATATTCAATGCTAGCAAATATTGCACATCAACAATCTGTCTCTATAAGTCGACTAGGTGAAATTTTGCTACTTGATCAAACAACCATTACACGCAATATCAATGTGTTAAAGCAAAATGGCTATGTAGATTTAACAAAAAATCCGCAAGATGCTCGAACAAAGGTCATTACACTAACTGATAAAGGGATCGAAAAATTAACCGAGGCTGCTCCAATTTGGGAAGATATCCAAGAAAGAATTATTAATGATATAGGCTTAGAGAAATACGAGGATTTTTATGAAACATTGAAAACTATTCAAAAAATAATTCAATCTTATGATGAAGAATAAATAAACGAACCTAAACAAAAGAATCCATTTTGAAAAAAATTGATCAAAATGGATTCTTAAAGTTGTTGTAGAACTAATATGCCAATGAAATTAAGTAAGTATGGCTCTTCGGGAAAACGAGTGTTGATTTCCGTTCCGACTGAGCGCTTTTATCGCTGCCGCTTCGCTTTCGCACAGATAAAACATTTTGTTGCTGTCGCTTCGCTTTCGCACAGATAAAACATTTTGTTGCTGTCGCTTCGCTTTCGCACAGATAAAACATTTGTTGCTGTCGCTTCGCTTTCGCACAGATAAAACATTTGTTGCTGTCGCTTCGCTTTCGCACCGATAAAACATTTTGTTGCTGTCGCTTCGCTTTCGCACAGAGCAAAGCTTCCTGGGGGCGTCCGATGAGCCGCTTCAATCAACCCATTCACATAGCGTGCATCTTCTGGCACGTCTCTCTAATTTATAATGTAAAAACATAGTGTTAACATGTGCAAATATATAATCGCGTTGCTGTTATAAATCCATTCTGTTTGGTTATATGGTGAGAAGTCACCCTAGCATAGTTCCCCTTTTGACAAGATAATTGCTTTCCCGCCTACCATAACTCTCGGATTATTTTTATTTATTAATTTTGTCATGATGTTAGAAGGTCTCCCCATACTATACCCTTGTAGAAATAAGAACTCTTTATTAAATTCATTTAGTATGTGGTTATGAAAAAGATAATAGGTTAACGCCCCATTTGAAGTACCTGTTGCGGCTTCCTCATCAATACCGTAGAGTGGGCAAAAGTTTCTACTCTCTGCTATCCCTGCTTTTGTGTCGAGTGTAAATGCATGAACGCCCCCCACTTTATTGATTTTTGTATATTCAGCAAGTGCTTTAAAATCAGGATTTAAGGCATATAAATCATCCTTTGTTTTTATTGGAAGCATTATATCCCAAAGACCAGTACTTGCAGCTTGGGGCACTAAATTGAAATTTATATCTCCTATTTGACTTTTACCAATTTTGAAAAGGTCAGACAAAATATCATAATCATCGAATATTTTTCCTAACTGAGGTTCAGCTTGCTCCATTATTATAAATGATTGGTTCACTTCAACAGCAAGTGTGCCGGCGAGTGTTTTCATAAAATATGTATTATTATCTTCAATAGCACAACTGTCTAATAATGCCTTGAAGGATGCAATAGTAGCATGTCCGCAAAGTTCAACCTGTGCAGTAGGTGTAAAAAACTTTATGTCAAAATTTTCATTGTCTATTTTTTTAATAAATGCTGTTTCTGAAAAACGAACTTCTGCAGCAAATTTCTGCATAAATTCTTCGTCTAAATTTTCATGGATCACTACACCTGCTGGATTACCACCAAATTTTGTTTCTGTAAAAGCATCAATTACATAATATGACAAAGCTAACTCTCCCCTACTTTAGAATTTAAATTGTTACTACTACCTTACTATATCGATTAATCTCTATATAAATAAAAAAACGCCACAAAAATGTGACGCTTTCATATTATTGAAGTACTTTATGCCGATGACTTTAAGGTGCCAGATTAAATAAATTATAGCTCTCCTGAAAACGAAGGGTAGATTTCTGTTCCATCTGAGCACTTTCCTGAGAGGTGTTCAATCTCCACAACAATCAACTAATTCGTTTAGCAAGTATCCAATAGTTATTAATATTCAATAAGTGTTTTTATGTTAATGTCGCCAAGTTTTGCACGTCCGTTTAGCTCTGTTAACTCGATAAGGAATGCACAGCCAACAACTTGACCACCTAATTCTTCAATTAAACGTACAGTCGCTTCAACTGTACCACCTGTCGCTAGTAAATCATCACAGATCAATACTTTTTGACCTGGTTTAATCGCATCTTTGTGCATTGTTAGCGTATCTTTACCGTACTCAAGACCGTAGTCAGCACTTATCACTTCACGTGGTAATTTTCCTGGTTTACGAACAGGCGCAAAACCAATTTCAAGTGCATAAGCAACTGGACATCCGATAATGAAGCCACGAGCCTCAGGACCTACCACAATTTCTGCACCTAATTCTTTTGCGTAACTTACAATTTGATCTGTTGCATATTTGTATGCAGGACCGTTATCCATAATTGTTGTAATATCTTTGAAGCTAATGCCCTCTTTCGGCCAGTTTTCAACCGTCGTTACGTATTGCTTTAAATCCATGTTATTGTTCCTCCTACGAAACTTTTTCGTATATTAATTTAATCGTTCATCAAACCATTGTTTTAATTCTATATAAGGGGCATATACAAGCTTTTGCTCCATTTCAATCTGTTCTGAACGTTGTTTGTAAGACGGTGCCTCTGTAAGTCCCTGTTTTGGTGCATTCACGTTGACAGTCGTCAGTCCACTCTCCATTTTAACAAAATCAAGTTCAAAAAACACCTGTGTCATAAATTTTAATGCATCTAATGGCCAACCTGTATGCTTAGCTAATTCAGCCAGATGCATATTTAATGGGAAAGCAGGGCGATTTTTTAAAAACTTATAATACCAGGAGAATTGCTCACGTGTAGGCAATCCATTGAAATACTGAGAATCAGGCATATAAAAATGTGCATAAATACGGGATGGCGCTGTTTTCCGTAAGACATTTTCTAACATTTGAACATTTTGTGGCAAATCCAGTAGCACGATATAATTGCTTTGTTCAACATTTGAAAGTGTAGGATCCACTGCTAGGATTGGTACACCAATTAGTGACTGGTAATAGGTAATCGTCTCTGAACGGAAGGCTAAAAAGGTTGCTTCCTCTTTCGGAACCGTATTTAACCAGCGGGATGTTTGGCGAATACCACGAATATCAAATAGTTGCCATTCAGTCGTTTGGACATCCTCTATCATAAATTGTGCTTTTTTACGGCCTTGCCACTCGTTAATTTGTAAATCCCCTGTAAATGATACTTTTATCCCATATGTTAGCTCGTCGTGTAAATGTCCTTTATTGAAACCGACACTATCCAATTTTTCATAGCCATCCGTCAATTCCATTTTTATATGATTTTCTGCTGCTCCAATTTTCCGCATAGAGGATATCTCTACATCTTCAAGCACATAAACAGGCTTTGGAAAATCCGTACCATATGGACCAAGTGTTGAAATTTCTTCAATGGCCTCTGCTGAAATTTCATCCATTCTTAATGGTATATCAATATTGAGTACAGGTGTTAATTGCTCTTCTGATAAACATGCTTTTGCTTGAGCATCTAAGCGTGATCTTAATTCATCCACATGCTCAATAGGTAATGTCATCCCCGCTGCCATAGGATGCCCACCAAAATGGGGTAATATATCTCGATTCTTCGCTAATTCATTATACAAATGGAAGCCTTCAATACTACGAGCCGAGCCTTTAGCTGTTCCTTTTTCATAGTCTAATGAAAGTACAATTGTTGGACGATAATAAAGCTCTACAAGACGAGATGCGACAATTCCTACTACTCCAGCATTCCAGCCTTCTCCAGCAATAACTAAAACGAGTGACTCCCCGACCTTTTTATCTGATTCAATAAGAGCAATCGCCTCATCTGTAATACTTTTTACAATATCTTTGCGTTCGCTATTACACTTATTAAGCTGTTTCGCTAATGCTATCGCCTTAGCATTATCTTCAGCCATTAATAGCTCTACACCTGGCGCCGCTTCTCCTAGACGACCAACTGCATTTAAGCGCGGCCCAAAGTAAAAACCGATTGTTTCTTCACTGATTTTGGTTTGCTCTGCACTTGCTATTTCACACATCGCTTGTACCCAAGGGCTGAGTGAACGGCGCATTTCTTCTATTCCTCGTTTTACTAGGTAGCGGTTTTCATCAACTAAAGGTACTAAATCCGCTACTGTTCCAACAGCGACATATTCAATTAAATGCGTTGGTAGTTCTCCATATAGAGCATGTGCTAACTTAAAGGCTACACCCACACCTGCAAGCTCGCCAAATGGATAATGTCCTTCTGGTATACGAGGATGTAAAATAATATCTGCAGGTGGTAATTCATCGCCTGGTTCATGGTGATCTGTAACGATAACATCCATACCTAGTTCCTTCGCGACACGAATCGGTTCCACGCCTGAAATACCATTATCAACTGTAATAATTAGCTGAACACCCTCTTCATGTGCTTCACGAAATAGCTCTTCATTCGGTCCATAGCCGTGAATAAAACGATTCGGTATTTTAAACGATACATCGGCACCGAGATCAAGTAACACATTGAGCATTACTGTCGTGCTAGTGACACCATCCGCGTCATAATCGCCATATACTAGTATTTTCTCTCCGTTTTCAAGCGCTTGCTCAATACGTGCTACAGCTTCTGCCATACCATGCATTAAAAACGGGTCATGAATACTTGCTTCTGTCATATTTAATAAGCTCTCTGCGTCAGCAGTTGTTTCGCAGCCTCGCGCTGCTAAAATTTTCGCTGCAATCGCAGAAAGTTGTAGGTCATTTTGTAATGTTTGGACAAGCTTAGCGTCTGGGCGCTCTACCTGCCATCTCTTTTTCGATAGAATCATCTTTTCACTTCCTCACGAAAGCTATTATACCGAAAATCTAGCCTATCCGCACTATCCATCAGATTGTCAATTCAATCCGTCGGTTTTGCTAAACTACCTGAAGGATAAAAGTCAGAGCGACGGATAGAAGCGTCAAAGTCGTGGATAGAACCTTCAAAGTCGTGGATTGAGGAGCCGAAGTCGTGGATAGAACCGTCAAAGCTATCAGTCTCAAAAGAAAAAAGCCTACTCCATTAAAGAGTAGACTTCTGAAACACACCTTATCAATTATGCCTCGGCATAATTACGTCCGGAATCGGCTTTGTGCTTAGGCCTGCGTGAGGGCCGACACGATGTCGGTCATTTCGGTAATGCCACAGGACGTGGCGCTTTTACCGATGCAGGTCAGTTAGCCGTTTTCGCATGGATGCGATGATTTTAGGCTAACATCCTATGTGAACTCCATTCCGATTCCGTGACATCCGCCGGAGGCTTAAATTTCTTTCAGCGGATGTTTGGACACCCGCCGAAAGAAGTTGAAGCAGACACTAATGCCTCAATCTTATCCAGATTACCTTCATGCAATGCTGTCACGATCGCACTGCCAACGATTACACCATCACTAAGTGCCCCCATGCTTACCAC
This sequence comes from Lysinibacillus sp. NPDC094403, assembly GCF_050278745.1. Lineage (NCBI taxonomy): Bacteria > Bacillati > Bacillota > Bacilli > Caryophanales > Bacillaceae > Lysinibacillus > Lysinibacillus sp. NPDC094403. The sequence goes on from NZ_JBNNTL010000005.1 coordinate 53,285, forward strand.
CTGCTCGGGTGTTGAAATTCCAAAGCCAGCCAGTACTGGTATATTGCTTACTTCGCGTAAGCGAGCAAAATGATCATTTAAATCATTAGCAAAGCTTGCGCGAGCCCCTGTGATTCCATTGACTGTTACAGCATAGACAAAGCCTTGACTAGCAGCCGCGATACGTGCAATGCGCGCTGGAGGACTTGTTAACGATACTAGCTGGACGATGTCGATACCATGAGGATTTAATGTGTCACGTAAGATTTCACTTTCCTCAAGTGGTACATCAGGAACGATTAACCCTTTAACGCCCCCTGTCACACAAGCCTTCGCAAAAGCTTCTAACCCAAATGCTAATACAGGATTAAAATAAGTCATGACAACTATTGGAACTCTGATTTCTTCTTTAAATGAAGCTAATGCTTCTAGCACTTTTCGTAATGTCACACCTTCTGCTAAAGCCCGTTCACCTGCTTGCTCTATCGTCGGCCCATCCGCTACAGGGTCCGTGAATGGTATACCAACTTCAATGGCCGTTACGCCCATTTGCTGTAGCTTCAAAATCGTTGGCTTCATAGTTTCCAGACCACCATCGCCCGCCATTATATATGGTATAAATGCTTTTTTACCCGCGATTTTCGTTTCTTCAATTGCCTGCTGTAGTGTTGTCATTACACGTCTCCTCCTAATGCTTTACGAACAGTATGGACATCCTTATCTCCTCGGCCGGATAAGCATACAACAATGATGTCATCTGTAGACATTGTTTTCGCAAGTTTTGCTGTATAGGCAATGGCATGAGAGCTTTCTAGTGCAGGTAGTATACCTTCTGTTCTACACAGTAACTGCAAGCCCTCAAGTGCTTCACTATCAGTAATCGAATCAAATTTAACACGCCCAATATCATGTAAATAACAATGCTCAGGACCCTTCCCTGGATAATCTAGACCTGCTGAAATAGAATGCGCCTCTTGTACAAAGCCATTTTCATCTTGTAATAAATACATGTATGCACCGTGTAAAACTCCTAGCTGTCCACCGGCAATTGCGGCTGCATGCTTTCCTGTCTCAATGCCACTGCCTGCCGCCTCTACTCCGTATAGCGCTACAGTTTCATCATCGACAAAAGGATGGAACATACCGATTGCATTACTACCACCACCTATACAAGCAACGACTGCATCCGGTAAACATCCTTCCTTGTCTAAAATCTGCTTTCTAGTTTCAACACCAATTACACGCTGGAAATCCCTTACGATTTTTGGGAATGGATGTGGGCCTAAAGCTGAACCTAAAATATAATGAGTATCTTCAACGTTTGTCACCCAGTAGCGCAGTGCTGCATTGACAGCATCCTTCAAAGTTTTTGAACCAGTTTCTACAGACTCCACTTTTGTACCGAGTAACTCCATGCGAAACACATTCAACTGTTGGCGTTTTATATCCTCTGCCCCCATAAATACTACACACTCAAGATTCAATAATGCGCATGCAGTTGCCGTTGCGACTCCATGCTGCCCTGCACCTGTTTCTGCCACTACTTTCTTTTTACCCATTCGTTTTGCAAGAAGCGCTTGACCAATCGCATTATTAATCTTATGGGCTCCAGTATGATTTAAATCTTCACGCTTTAAATAAACCTTCGCGCCGCCTAGCTCTTTTGTTAAATTTTCTGCGAAATATAATGGCGTCTCGCGACCTACATATTGTTGTAAATAATATTCCAGCTCCTCAGTAAATGTTTGATCATTCATTGCCTCATCATAGGCCGTCTCTAATTCCAACAAAGCTGTCATTAATGTTTCCGGAACAAATTGTCCACCAAATTTTCCGTAACGCCCTTCATTTGTTGGTACACTATTTGCAATTGAATTCGCCATTATGCTCTCCCCTTCTTCACTGCCTGTATAAATGCATTTATTTTTGCTATATCTTTTACACCGTCCGTCTCCACACCACTCGATACATCTACCATAAGTGGCGACACAAGTAATACTGCTTCTTCAATATTTTCAGCTTGCAAACCACCTGCTAAAATTAACTTTTCTCTAGGAATCCCTACCATTTCTAGGAGGGTCCAATCAAACGTGTGACCACTGCCTCCTTTAAAATCTGTTCCTGGTGCATCAAATAAGTAGTAGTCTACATCATAGTTAGCAGCAGCTTGAACATCTTCAACACCTCTTACTGACAAAGCTTTAATGACAGGATAACCTTGCTGACGAATAAACTCCGGAGATTCTTCCCCGTGGTATTGCACATAATCTAATGGTACTCTTTCTACCGCTGTGCGTAATTCCTCTGCGCTTGGATTTACAAAAACACCGATTTTTAAAACGCCCTCTGGAACATGTTTTGCTAATTGCTGTGCCTGTTCAACCGTCACCCGTCGTTTACTTGGTGCAAAGACAAAACCAATTGCATCCGCTCCTGCCTCTACCGCTGCCTGCACATGCTGTTGTTCCTTCAGTCCACAAATTTTTACCTTCGTCATACAGATGCCTCCACCTTATTGACCTGTAAACTTTTTAGAGCAGAACCTGCATCACCACTGCGCATTAATGACTCACCAACAAGAACGGCACTAGCTCCCATGGCCGCCACCGCTTGAGCGTGTTCTTGTGTCCAAATTCCACTTTCACTTATTAACACTTTCTCTTCTTCGAACGGAAAAGCTTCAGCAATTTCACGTGTACGTTCTAAGCTCACCTCAAAGGTGCGTAAATCGCGGTTATTGACGCCAATCAATTTGGCACCAACTGCAATAGCACGTTCAAGCTCCTCAAGATCATGTACCTCAACTAATACCTCTAGATTTAAGCCAGTTGCATAACTAAACAGATCACGCAATGCCTCATCTGTTAATGCGGCCACAATTAGTAAAATAATTGATGCACCCGATGCCTTTGCAAATCGAATTTGTACGCGATCAATCATAAAATCCTTACAAAGAAGTGGCGTCTGAACAGCATTTGCAACTGCTGCTAAGTCATCAAAGGAGCCTTTAAAAAACTTTTTATCTGTTAAAACTGAAATGGCTGCTGCTCCTGCTTCTGCGTAAGTTATTGCTTGTGCCACTGGATCTGCACCTTCTGCGATTAACCCCTTTGAAGGGGATGCACGTTTCATTTCTGAGATAACCTGTAATGTTTCAGCTTTACGCAATTGCTCAAATAATGATGGACGCGTTTTTTCTGTAAAATTAGCTAATGGGTCAGGCTGTTCAAGTAAAGCACTAACTTCTATCTTTTTTTGTTCGAGAATTTTGTTTAAGATATTCATTGTCGGACCTCCACTCCTTTAATATGCTCACTATAAGCAACGACTGCCTCTAATTTTTGAAGGGCACGCCCGCTAAAAATACTATCCTTCGCAATTTCTACACCTTCTTTAACGGTTTCAGCAATTCCATAACTGAACAATCCAATACCAGCATTCAATAAAACTGTGTCAAAGTAAGCACTTTGTTTACCAGCTAATAATTTACGCATAATAGCGGCGTTTTCATCTGCATTACCTCCACGAATAGCCTCTATTGGTGCATAGCTAAGACCTGCATCCTCTGGAGTTAAAGAAAAAGGGATCAAATCTCCTTTATCTACTAAGACAAAAGTATTTTGACCAGCTAATGACGCCTCATCAAAGCCTAGTGGCCCAGAAACGACCATTGCACGTTCACGCCCGAGCATTTGTAATACGGAAGCATACTCCATGACAAAATTAGGACGATTAATGCCTGTAAATTGCATCGATAATGGAACTGGATTTGTAAGTGGACCGACAAGATTAAAAATAGTAGGCTTGCCAAGTGCACGACGTACTTCGCCAATTCGCTTTAATTTCGGATGGACATTTGGAGCATATAAAAAGGCTATTCCTTCTTTCTCTAACAGCTCAACAGTTTGCGCAATGGAAATATTCGTATGAATACCGAGTGCTTCCAAAACATCTGAGCTTCCTGATGCCGAAGAAATTTTGCGATTGCCGTGCTTCGCCATTTTGACGCCTGCTCCTGCTAATACAAAGGCGCAAGCTGTACTTATATTAAATGTATTAAGGCCATCGCCACCAGTACCGCAATTATCCATATAGACCCCTTCTTTTGCTGGTACGTCTAATGCAAACGAACGCATAATTGTGGCTAATGCAGCTACTTCGTGAGCTGTTTCACCTTTGATAGATAATGCCGTTAAAAAGCTTGCGATTTCTTCCTTCGGTGTATCATCTTGGAACATCCATTTTGCTGCCTGTAGCATTTCCTCATACATTAAATGCTCTCGTTGTTGTACTTTTTGACGAATATCTTCCACTAGTGTTGACCTCCTTCTTTTTCGAGTAACTGTAAAAATCCCTGTTCGTCCTCTTCTACTTGTTTTAAAACTTCTTTAACATTTGTATATTTAGTCACCGTTACAGTTGATTGCATATGCATCGTTTCATTTTCTATCACAATGGATTTTCCTGTTAAAGCAAAATCAAGATGACCGTTAAAACCAATAAATCCAAGAGCTCCTCCAAATATCCTAGAAGTGTGACTAGATTTTTCTAAATAGTCCTTTGCCTGATCCTTTGGAATACTTGTTGGTGCAAAGGGTGGTAACATCGCTGCTAATACATCCAGTGCATGAAGCATCGGTAATATTTGACCCTCGACTCTCGATGTCATGTGTAATGCATGCTTTGAACCCTCAATTCTCATTACCTCAATGGCTTGAATGGAATCGCGGAAACATACAGACTGTAGCTCTTGTTGCACGGCAGAAACAAGTACAGCATGTGACTTCCTAATATTTGTGTTTTCATATAGCTTTCGTTCATGTTCTAAATCTTCACCTTTTGTGGAACCCCTAGGCAATGTCCCCTCTGTTGGTGTCGCAATCACACGTTCACCTTTTACTCTAATTAGGCTTTCTGGAGATGTTCCTAATACAACATGATCCTCAAACTCTACATAATACATATAAGGAGCAGGATGTTTTTTACGCAATTGACGATATAAAGCGAAAGCATCTCCTTGTAAATTTGCTAAAAAACACTTTGATAAAACGACTCTTGTATTATCTTCATCTAAAGTAGCTTTGATAGATGAAAGAGAATCTGCAAACTGTTCATTCGTAGTCGATTCAATAAGTTCATAGTTACAAGTTGTATCCTCATCCTCTCTGCCTTTTAGAAGTTGCTCTGCTAACTCTTCTAAATTTGGTTCTTTTTTTTCTGCATCAATATTTGTATGAATCAAAGTAACCTCATCTGTTACATGATCAAACACAATGACTGTCTCATACACATGGAAATGCACATCCGGTAGTTGCACTTTATCCTGAGCAGTTGATAATATCGTTGTGGCACCTTGACCAACATAGCCAACTGCTCCACCTGAAAACGGGAATTGTGTCGTATTGGAAATGCGTGGCATTAATCTTTTTAATAAAACAAACATGTCACCCTTATGTGTATATTTGTTACCGGTCTTATATGAATATTCCTGAATCTCATCTCCAAAGCCTTTATACGTTTTTCTTGGTTTAGCACCGATAAAAGAAAAACGTCCCGCCCCCTCATGCTGTGCTGAACTCTCAAGCAAAAATTTCTGATTTCCTTGTAGGCGTCTAAAAATTAAAATCGGTGTTAAAGAATCAGCATTAATAGTTTTCATTTTTGTTCTTGAACTCGTTGATTGCATAATTACCAAGCTCCTTTTCTTAAAAATTAACTACCGTTTAACTTACAAATGTTTAGCTGCTGAATCGGTTCTTGTTGAAAAAAGGATCATTATCATAGCGTAAGGTTGATTTCCGTTCCGACTGGGTATTTTCCATGTGACGTCGGGGCAACAGGTGTTTTTTGCGCGAAAGCGTAGCGGCAGCGGCAGATGTTTTTTGTGCGAAAGCGTAGTGCAACGTAGCGGCAGCAACAGATGTTTTCTGTGCGAAAGCGAAGCATTCATCCCCCTCCAGAAAAAAACAACAAAAAAATCCCCTGCAAAAAGGATTTTTCCTAATTGCAGAGGACGATCATGACCGCGTTGCCACCTCATATTAGAGCGTATTTGCTCTCCCTTATGTGCTCAACCTTAGTTCGTCAGCTAAATTGACGCACCTTTTGAATTAATAACAAAAGATTTATCTAAGTCAAAGCACCCCCTTTAACGTGGGGGAATCCGTTCGCTATTATAACTATTATAATTAGCGACTCTCATAAGTCCATTCACATAAGCTACAAATCAGTTTGCACCATCCACTGACTCTCTAAATTGCATACTTATGTTACTACTCTTATTCAACAATTTCTCAGCTATTCTCATCTAAACTCAGCTCATCTGTTCTAAGGCTGACCTCGCTCCCGAGACCAACTACCTTGTATCGAACAAAAAAGTTAGACTTATTCTATGCCAAACTTCAGAAATTGTCAATCTATTCAGAGAAAAAGAGTAAATGTTAAAAGCAGTTTTGAAATTATATAAAAAAGAATTTCCCCTCTATTTATACTACAAAAAGGAAACTAAACTACCTACTTTTGGGTATTTATCAAGTATTGACCTTATAAAAATATATAGTTATAGTAATTTTAGAACATTTATCTTCATTCAGCTATGTTTTCTGTAGCTAAAGCAAAGCGTCAGCTACAAATGTTTTTTGTAACGTCAGTTACAGAAAATTCCCATCTCTAAAGGTGGTGAAATGAATGCAGATATGGTTCCTTTTAAGTGGATGTCCAAACACCTACTGAATGAAGGTAAAGCCTCCGGCGGATGTCACGGATTTTCAAAGGAATGAATAAAGGATGTTAGCCTAAAACCTTCGCATCCTGCGAAAACGGCTAACTGACCTGCATCGTGCAGGCCTGAGCACAATTCAAAATCCGGACGCAATTAAGAAGGCGAAATTGATTCTCTAATACATAAAAGAAGGTAGGCACGAATATGTCCGTTCGAAAAAAACTAAATATTGGTTTTATATCACTCACTTGTTTACTCTTAATATCAAGTATTATTTCATTTATTCAGTTTAAATCGGTTGAAGGAGATTTAGTAGAGGTCCTTGATCACAGAATCGTACAAATTCAATTAACAGAGAAAATACAGCAGGAGCTTGCCTCACAAGGGCTCTTTTTACGTTCTTATATTCTAAATAGTAAGGATAAGACGACAAAAGCAAATTTAGAACGTTATGAAAAAATTCTACCAGAGACAATTCAAGAACTATCAGGTATCGTTCGTTCCGATTACACAAAAAATATAATGAAGCAAGTAACTGAATTACAGCAAGATTTACTAACAAGTTCTGATAAAGCAGTGCAAGCATTTAATAGTGGAAATACAGATTTAGCTTTGTCATACATAAATGGAGAAGTTACAAAAAGCAACAAAGAAATTTACACACTGACAAATGATTTATTAAATTATCATGATGAACAGCTGCAAAAAGTTAAAAGCAGTGTTGTCCCAACAGTTGCACGAGCTATTATTATTTCCGTTGTCTTACTTGTTTTAAGTGCAATTGTTGGTTTATATTTTATGTATTTTGTAAAACGCTCAATCACTCAACCGCTTGGTAAAGTGATTGACGCAGCCGATACATTAGCACACGGTGACTTAACAATTGCTCAACTTGAACATAACTCAAAAGATGAGATAGGTACACTTGCCACAGCAGTGAATGCGTTAAAACAAAACTTATCTGTACTTATTAAAAATGTTCAGGACAACGCTACACATTTAACTGCTGCGTCTGAAGAGCTTTCCGCGAGCACAGAAGAAGTGACAGCAACTTCTAATGACATTGCATATCGTGTACAAGATACGACAAATCATTTATCTTCAGCTGCTAGTGTCTCTCAGCAAAGTGCGATAGCTATGGATGAAACAGCTACTGGTGTACAACGAATTGCTGAAGCTACACAAACTTTGCATCACAATGCCAAGAATATGACACAACTTGCCCATACAGGAAGCAAAACGATTACAACGGCTAAAGAACAAATGGATACCATTTCTGAGACTACTACTCGAATTGCCGATTTAACGCAGAAGCTAAGTAAGCAATCTGAAGAAATTGGACAAATTACAAAAGTGATTACTACGATTACTGAACAAACAAATTTACTAGCACTGAATGCTGCCATCGAAGCAGCACGAGCTGGTGAGCACGGCAAAGGCTTCGCGGTAGTAGCAGATGAGGTACGAAAGCTTGCAGAGGAATCACATCAATCTGCCGGTCAAATTGTCGCTCTTACAAATGAAATTCAAACGGATACACGCAATGTAGCAGCTGCAGTTGACGCAGGATTAGCATCTGTACAGGATGGTGTAGCGAAAATTCACGAAGCAGGGGATGCATTCTATTCTATTACAGAATCTGTTCAAACATTTACTGATCAAATTGAAGATATATCAGCCACTTCCGAACAGATTTCAGCAAGTGCTGTAGAAGTAGCTACCTCTGTAACAGAACTTGCAAATGGCTCGAGCGTTTCAGCGGGTAATGCACAAATCATCGCTGAAGCAGTAGATGAGCAAGCAGCAGCCATGCATCAAGTTAATGAGGTAGCAGAGGAATTAAGCAACAACGCCCAGGAACTGCAGTCTTTACTACAACAATTTAAACTTTAATAGATCATAACAAAAGAAACTACTGTTTTCCGAAGAAAGCAAGCAGTTTCTTTTGTTTTTTATTTAAAAGATTTTGCATTAAATGCTTGAGATGAAACAATCCGTCTGTTCGACTTTTCTTTCCGTCGCTTTTATTTTCCATTAAAAAAGCAGGGAAAGAAATATTTCTTTCCCTGCCTCGTATTAAACACCAATATTAAACAGTAGGCTCATCAGTTCCCCATTGTTTTTTCTCTTTTTTGTGAATCTGACCATCTGACTTTTTCATTTCACGAACTTTTAATGAATACCAGATTTGTGCTGCAATACAAATCGAAGAATACATACCTGTTATTAAACCAACTAATAACGCGATTGAGAAGTTTTGAATCGATGGTGCACCTAAAAGAAGAAGTGCCACTGTAACGATAATAACCGTTAACACTGTGTTGACAGATCGACCCATTGTTTGACGTAGTGATTTGTTAACGATATCCGCTAACACTTCACGGTCCTTAATCGTATCATATCGATTTAAGTTTTCACGCATTCGGTCAAATGTAACAATCGTATCATTAATAGAGTAACCGACAATCGTCAGTACAGCAGCAATGAACGTAATATCGACTTCTAAGCGCATAAAGCTAAATACAGCAACAATCAAGAATACGTCATGTATTAACGAAACAATTGCCCCAACACCCATGCGCCATTCGAAACGAATCGCTACATAGATAATGATACCGATAGCTGCAATAGATAATCCTTTTATTGCATTTTTCACAAGCTCTTTACCGACAGTTGGTGACACAGTACTTACCGCTGGGTCATGACCATATTTCTCGCCTGCTTCTTTTTTAATTTTTAAAACTTCTGCTTGCGATAGGTCATCTTTGTAACGGATAACCGCAGAGTTACTCTTTTCACCTGTAAGAACGATATCATCAGATGAGAAGTTGATACTATCAAGATATTTAGATACTTCTTCTTTAGTCAACGTATGGTCTGCTTCAATTTGTACACGAGTACCATTTGAGAAATCAATACCAAGGTTTAAGCGGAAAATACCAAGGACCACTAAACCAGCCACTAGAATAGCTAATGAGAATGTATAGAATTTCTTACGGTTGTGTACAAAGTCAAAACGATCAAATTTCGTTGATAAATCTAATGTTTCGATATTTTCATCCAAGCTATGCTGTTTAGATTTTGCAATACCGAACCACGCTGGATTATTGAAATATCCGCTGTTGACTAGTAAACCTAATAGTACACGAGATCCCCAAACAGCTGTTAGGAAGCTTAGTAAAATACTGATAATTAAAGTTGTTGCAAATCCTTTAACTGAACTTGTCCCGAATTGGAATAGTACAGCTGCTGCTAATAATGTAGTTAGCTGTGCATCGATAATCGCTGATAGGGACTGCTTTGAACCAATCTGGAATGCTTGTTTAACCGAATAACCGACACGTAGTTCCTCACGAATACGTTCTGCGGCTAGAATATTCGCATCTACCGCCATCCCTATACCAAGCACGATTGCCGCAATACCCGGCAGTGTTAACACTGCATTAATCCAACCAAATACAACTAGTACTAGGAAAGTGAAGATAGCAAGTGTAATGATGGAAATAAAGCCCGGTAAACGATAATAGAATAGCATAAATAAGAAAATAATTATTACGCCCACAACGCCTGCAAAAATTGTACTTTTCAGTGCTTGGTCACCAAATTGTGCACCAACTGAAGTAGAATAAATTTCATCAAGTTTTACAGGAAGTGCCCCAGCATCTAAAATACCCGCAAGATTTTTTGTTTCTTCAACTGTAAAGTTCCCGCTAATCATAACATCTGTTGTATTTAATGTTTGGGTAACTCTAGCAGCAGATGCATAGCGAGGCTTCGCTTTTTGTGATTCAGCTTTATATGAATCAACACCTTCTTCAAAGTCTAACCATATAACGAGTAAATTTTGACCTGCTGGTTTAGCGGCAATTTTACTTGTTATATCAGCAAATTTTTTCGCATCCTTTAACGTTAGCGAAACTATCGGACGATTTTGCTGATCAAAGGAATCTTTAGCACCACCTGGCTTTAAGTCATTACCATCCAGCAATACATTGTCATCGACATCACGGATTGTTAAATTTGCAGAAGTAGACAATAATTTACGTGCTGATTCTTGGTCTTCGACACCCGCTAATTGCACACGAATACGGTTTTTGTCCTCAACCTGAATGCTCGGTTCACTTACCCCGATAGCATTTACACGTTCACCAAGAGCTGTTGCTGTTGCCGACAAAACACCCGGTGTAATTTCGTCTCCCTTGTGTAATTCTTTCACCTCATAAAGAACCTCAAACCCGCCCTGTAAGTCAAGGCCTAGCTTAATGTCCTTTAAGACGCCGCCTACAGTCGTACTAATGGTTGCTGTAAAGATCACCAAAAGCAGTACGAATGCAACTATACGACTTTTTAGTTTCATTTATAAATCCTCCTCGAATAGGTGTAAGGCAATTCCTTACACTACAAACAAGTATAATAGCAAATCCTTTTGAAACGTTTATTCCTCCTTTTCCTTAGAATAATGTTGCCTGTGCTTCAAAAAGGTTGCTCTACTTATTTATTTCAATCGTTCATAACGCGCAAATTTATCCCTGTGTGAATAGGTGTTAAGCCTCCAACTTCATAAGGAAGTTTTTCAGTAAATATACTTATTCAAATAAAAAAAGCGCAACATACTCATTATGAAACACGTTGCGCTTGGTGTCAATTCAACACTGTTAGTATTCTTTTATTATTTGACAAATTTCACACATTCTTCTTAAGTTTTAATCGGACCAAGTAGCATTTTTAACTCTTCCGTATTCAATTCTGTAAACCAATCATTACTTTGTAAAAATTCCACTTGATTAAATGATACGATATCAGAGGGTGATACTGCAAAAATAGTTGCGATAATTTCATGTAAACGTAATTGTTCAATATTTTTTCTGCGCCATTTTTTCTCTACACAATAGCGCCATAGTTCTTCAGCTGTAATCGCATCGTATTGAAAATGTTTAAACTCTTCCATCTTACTATCAATTGCAGGACGAATTTTTTCAAATAGTTGCTCATGCTGCACACTCATTCTGAATCATCTCCAATCAAAGTAGTATCGTAAGACAAGTTTGCATACAAATAGTGTAAATGAATTTTTGTGGCTTGAGAAGGGACGGATGGCATGAGTTCTTTTGTACGAGGTACACTATTTTTAATGTTCGTGATTTTTTTATCGAAACTCTTTGGCTTCTTTTATAGAATGCAATTTATGCGTATCGCTGGTGAAGAGGCGGTCGGTATATATATGACCGTCTATCCGGCGTTCATTTTCTTCATCTCACTCATTCAACTTGGACTACCTATCGCTGTGGCAAAAATTGTAGCAGAATTACTAGCAAAAAACAAACGCGAAGGCATCTATGGTGTTATGCGTACGGCTATTCTTTGGTCATTTATTGGAATGATCATCTTTATGCCGATTGTTGCACTTACAATACCATATATCTCGACTACGCTTTTACATAATGAACATACAACAATTACGCTTTGGATTGCACTCTTTACTGTACCGGTGTCAGTTGGCTCTGGGTTATTGCGCGCTTATTTACAGGGTATTGCGAAAATTACACCAACTGCTTGGGCTCAAATGATTGAACAAATTATCCGCATTTGCTTCATCACATTTACGCTACCTTTTGTGGCTGCCTATAATAATCCTGCCGTTACAGCAGCCTCTGCCATGGGTATTACGCTTCTAGCTGAAGTCGTGGCGTTCTTGTATTTGTGGATGCATTATATTGTCTCTAAGAAAAAATTATTGACGCGAAAAGACAAAATCGAGGCTTATCCTGCTTCCCCGATGTTACGAATTGCCCTTCCTTCTGCAGGAAGCAAGCTGTTTGGATCCTTTACTTGGTTTTTAGAGCCTATCATTTTTTTAAAGGCTTTAACTATGGCCGGACTGACTGCCTCAGCAGCAACAATTTTATATGGGGTTATTTCGGGTGTATTAGTCCCTCTTTTATTATTCCCGGCTTTTGTGTCTGCAGCACTTTCAATCGTTCTTATACCGGCTGTAAGTGATGCTGTTGCACGTCAGCATATACCGCTCCTGCAAGAACGTATTTCAGTATCATTGCGACTATCATCCTTAGTGGGCTGTGTTGCTGCTACGTACTTTTTCGTTCATGGAGACGACTTAGCTGTAAAGCTCTTTCACTTACAAGAAAATCGTGGTTATGTGAAAATATTAGCGCCTATTTTTTATTTTTATTATATACAAAGTCCATTGCACTCTATATTACAAGCAATCGGTGAGGCTCGCGCAGCAATGATGAACTCCATTTACGGTGGTCTTGGTAAGCTCTTTATTATGTTCGTGCTTGCTTCTCAGCCCGGTATACAGGAAAAAGGTGCCGTTGTAGCAATTGGCTTTGGAGTATTATTAACTTCATTTTTGCATATCGCAACAGTAAGACAGCGCAAAAATTTGCGTGCTGGATTTAGAATGTTCGTAGTTCCTTATAGCTGTTTTATTGCTGTTTGTGTTACGCAGTATTTTCTGATGCAAATTATGCCACTGCCATTAATATTAAGTAGCTGCGTAACTTTGTTTTTACTATTTACTTTCTTACTATTGTCCAATCAGTTACGCATTACTGATTTACGCTACCTTCGTAAGCTGGCCAAGAAAGTTTAAGATTCTTTCAGCTGGATATGAAGCCGATCTTCCTCCCAAACACAAAAAAATACAGTGTTACTATCCGTAATATTATTTTTTGCAAGCTCTGCCATTAACCAATCAGCATCTTTATGCAAGACCTTTAAATGCCTATCCTGAATATCACCGTCGATAATCAGTGGGTAAACGAATGCTTTTTCATCTTTTTGGTATACGGACAGATTGCCAGAAGGCTCTAAATAGGCATAAGCAATATCTGTAACGGAAGCATTACCGTTTTCGCGTAATTGTTGACACAAATCATCTAAATTATAGCGTTGCTTGCGCATTTCACTTTCTAAAATAACACCATCTTTTATAAGTAATACTGGATCACCATCGACTAGGTCACGGAATTTCTTATTTTTGAGTGATAAATATGCAGTTGTTATTTGAATGAAATACAACACGATGATTGGTAAAATTACATTAAATAAAGGACTTTCGAAATCATCAAGTGCAAATGCTGCAACCTCAGCCATTAAAATAGAAACAACTAAATCGATTACAGATAATTCGCCGACCTCACGTTTACCCATTAAACGAAAAATTACTAGGATAAACACATATAAAAAGCATGTTCTAAAAATAATCGTTAAATATTCTTCCATGCAATCACCCCCTTATAATCAAGGTGACCGTGTAAGTTATTTTTTATACAAAAAAAGCCTTGTCAAAAATGGATTCTCACATTTTGACAAAGCTTTTTATATGATGTAAGGCGTTGTCCACTAATGTTGGACAACGCCTCAACGCCTTTACGACGAATTTTAGTCATTAACAATACGTCCGATTGCCTGACGATCAAATTTTACGCGCACATTGTCTGCGATTTTTAATGTCACAGCTGTGTCCTCAATTGAGTCAATAACGCCATGTAAGCCACCGATTGTAATAACTTTATCTCCACGTTGCAAATTACCCTGCATATTTTGTGTTTCCTGCTGTCTCTTTTTAGCAGGGCGGATTAAAATAAACCACATTGCAACGAACATTAATAATATTGGTGCTAACCCTAATAGTTGGTCCATCATTCTTGCCCCCTTTCCAATTCTTATTTAGTATAGACTATTCCATCATAAAAAAGCGATGGACAAGCCCAAAATTTTTCTATATTACTAATATTTTTTCTAAGAACGACAATATTTTGCTAAAATATGGATCATCACCATAACGTGTGATTGATTTCCGTTCCGACAGGGCTCTTTCCTAGGGCGTCAGTCTCCACTCCAATCAACTTTTATATGGCAAACGTTTTACCGAATGTCATTCACAACCTTTTGATGATGAGTCAGAAACACTCGCATTATATATAATTTTACATTTTTTTCATAAAATATTAGAAGTTCTTTGCGTTTGGTCCATTAAAGCCGTATTTCTCGAAAAACTCTTCTCGGAAATCGCCAAGGCGGTCTTCACGGATTGCCTCACGTACTTGTTCCATTAGCTTCAATAGGAAGTGTAAGTTATGGTAAGTCGTTAAACGGATGCCAAAAGTTTCTTCCGTACGGATTAAATGACGGATATACGCGCGTGAATAGTTTTTACATGTATAGCAATCACAGTTCGGATCGATTGGCCCGAAATCACGTGCATATTTTGCATTTTTAACAACTAAACGCCCTTCAGATGTCATTAATGTCCCATTACGGGCAATACGAGTTGGTAATACACAGTCAAACATATCAATGCCTCGAATAGCACCATCAATTAATGAGTCAGGTGACCCAACACCCATTAAATAACGTGGTTTATTTGTAGGCATTAATGGTGTTGTAAACTCTAATACTCGGTTCATAACGTCCTTAGGCTCACCAACAGATAGCCCTCCAATTGCATAACCAGGGAAATCTAGCTCTACTAATGCTTCTGCAGAACGACGACGTAAATCTTCGTATTCTCCGCCTTGAATAATACCGAATAGACCTTGTTCTTCTGTACGTTTATGAGCCTCTTTACAACGTTTAGCCCAACGTGTTGTACGGTCTACTGATTGCAGCATATAGTCATATGTCGCAGGGTAAGGTGGACATTCATCAAAAGCCATCATAATATCCGAACCTAAATCATTTTGAATTTCCATCGCCTTTTCTGGACTTAAAAATAATTTGTCCCCATTCAAATGATTGCGGAAATGAACCCCTTCTTCTTCAATTTTACGGAATTGACTGAGTGAGAACACTTGGAAACCGCCTGAATCTGTTAAAATCGGGCGATCCCAGTTCATAAATTTATGCAAGCCTCCTGCTTCCTTAACAATATCATTGCCTGGTCGCAGCCATAAATGATACGTATTAGACAGAATAATACCTGCATTCATTTCCTTTAATTCCTCAGGTGACATTGTTTTAACAGTCGCTTGTGTACCAACAGGCATAAATGCTGGCGTTTCAAAAGAGCCATGCGGCGTATGCACGATGCCAAGGCGTGCTCCTGTTTGCTTACAAGTATGAAGTAGCTCATAACGAATTGCTGGTTGTGTCATATTATAAAAAATTCCTCTCTTATCTAAAGTAAAAACAGTACTTCGATTTTTTTCGTTATTCTCCTTTTGGACGAATAAACATAGCATCACCAAAGCTAAAGAAGCGATATTTTTCTTCTACAGCTTGATGATACGCACTTAAAATGGTTTCTCTTGTTGCAAGTGTACTAACAAGCATTACAAGGGTTGATTTTGGTAAATGGAAGTTTGTGATTAACCCATCCACAACAGTAAATTCATATCCTGGATAAATGAAAATAGACGTCCAACCTTGTTCTGCTCGCACTTCACCTCCATATTTAGAACCGATAGTTTCTAATGTACGTGTAGAGGTTGTACCAACTGCAATCACTTTTCCACCATTACTCTTTACGCGGTTTATGGTAGATGCCGCTTCTTCCGTTACACTATAAAATTCGGCATGCATTTCGTGATTTTCAATTGAATCTACACTTACAGGACGGAAAGTTCCAAGTCCCACATGCAAAGTAATAAATACAACTTCGACCCCTTTTGCTTTTACTTGTTTCAGTAATTCCTCAGTAAAATGCAAGCCTGCAGTTGGTGCTGCTGCTGAGCCACGCTCTTTAGCATAAACAGTTTGATAACGATCCTTGTCATCTAATTTTTCACGAATATATGGAGGTAGTGGCATTTCACCAAGTTGCTCTAAAATTTCATAAAAAACCCCATTATATTTAAACTCAAATGTACGTCCACCATGATCAAGCTCTCCTGTACAAATAGCTGTCAGTAAGCCATCTCCAAATGTTACAACGGTACCGACTTTTACACGTTTAGCTGGCTTAACAAGTGTTTCCCATTCATCTGTACCAGCCATTTGCTTTAATAGCAGTACTTCTATATGGGCACCAGTTTCCTCTTTAACGCCCATTAATCGCGCTGGTAAGACTCTTGTATCATTTAACACAAGGCAGTCCCCAGCTCGTAGCTCATCTAAAATATGAGCAAAATGATGATGCTCTACATTTTTTGAGCCAGGCGTCACTACCATTAAACGACTTGCTGTACGGTCCACAAGTGGTGTTTGTGCAATAAGTTCTTCTGGTAATTCAAAATCAAAATCTTCTACACGCATGAAAATACTTCCTTCTTCTAGGTTTGTTGGGGATATTCATATCCAAAATGTTCGTAAGCTAAATGTGTGGCCACACGTCCACGTGGCGTCCGTTGTATAAAGCCAATTTGCATTAAATATGGCTCGTACACATCCTCAATCGTTACGCGTTCCTCGCCAATAGATGCTGCCAACGTATCTAAGCCTACAGGGCCACCACGGAAGCGCTCAATCATGTTGGTCACAAGTTTATGGTCAATATGGTCAAGCCCTCTAGGATCGACTTGTAATAGCTCAAGCGCTTGCTTAGCAAGTCCCTCCGTTATCATACCATCTCCAAGCACCTGTGCATAATCTCGCACTCGTTTAAGCAAGCGGTTAGCAATACGGGGGGTACCACGCGAGCGTGTCGCCATTTCAAGTGCTGCTACTTGTTCAATATTAACATCAAATAAATGCGCACTACGGACTACAATTTCTGCAAGTGAAGTATTATCATAATACTCCAATCTTAATAATACGCCAAAGCGATCTCTTAAAGGTGCTGATAATGCGCCTGCCCTTGTCGTTGCACCCACGAGTGTAAATGGTGGTAAATCAAGTCGAACAGAACGCGCTTCAGGACCTTTACCAACGACAATATCTAAACAAAAATCCTCCATGGCAGGATAAAGCACTTCTTCTATTGCACGAGGAAGGCGATGTATTTCATCTATAAATAGCACATCTCCTGGCTCCAGTGAGCTTAAAATAGCTGCTAAATCTCCAGGACGTTCGATCGCAGGGCCACTAGTCATGCGTACATTGACATTCATTTCATTAGCAATGACAGCAGCTAATGTAGTTTTACCAAGTCCAGGCGGTCCATATAACAGCACATGATCTAAACTTTCCTGACGAAGCTTTGCCGCTTCAATGAAGATTTGTAAATTCTCTTTTACCTTATGTTGACCAATATATTGTGCTAATCTTTGTGGTCGTAAAGATAATTCAAACTGTTCATCATAGCCACCTGCCTCACTAGCCATCATACGTTCAGACATGTACTTCTCCCCCTTTCACTATTTTAACTTTAATAGCAATTGTAAAGCTTGTTTCATAAATGCATCTGTTGTTTCAAGCTTGTCGTTTTCTTCTAGCTGTGGACGTATTTTTTCTAATTCTTTTTCAGAATAGCCAAGTGCCATTAAGGCAAGAATAGCTTCCTCAAGCTCATGTTTAAATGGATTTACACCAAATAACGGTAGCTCATCTTCTGTACTAGGTAATTCAATAGTCTCCAACAATCCGCCAAGTTTACCTTTTAAATCTAGAATCATTTGACGTGCAGTTTTCTTACCCACACCAGGGAACTTTACTAAAAACGATTCATCCTCTCGTTCAATCGCACTGATAACCTGTTGCGGATTTCCAGTAGCTAAAATAGCAAGCGCACCCTTCGGTCCAATTCCAGACACTAAAATAAGTTTACGAAATAGCTCTCGTTGGTCTAAATTTGGGAAGCCATATAACACTTGTGCGTCCTCACGTACATGCAAATGTACAAATATTTGCTGATCAAGTGCAGATGTCCTGAACACAAATGGATTGGGTGTATTCAGCTGCCAGCCAATCCCTTGCTGTTCAAGGACGATATACTCAGGAGTTATTCGCTTTATTTGTCCTTTTAAATAATCATACATTCAATAATCCCTCACAATCATCGTCTTCGATTATAGCATATTGCGAACGAATGCTCGACTATAAGAAATAGCACAATTAGTCGTTCACATACAAAAATGACCGCCGAAAGACGGTCATTTCTTTATCATTTTATCAATATCGTACCACAGTTTAGGCCAATATGTGAGAGCTCGTTTTGTGAATGGCACTAAATAATCTAAAAATACGAGCTGTTGATTTAATGGTAAATCTACTGCAAAAAGCCATTCACGTAATAGCTCATTTGGATATTTTAAACGATGTAGCTTTCTTTTATCTAATCGTTTCATCTCTGGTAGTTCTGCAAATATTTTTCCAAGGTCATAATCTACAGCCGGCAATACACGATGTAACCATAAGATATATTCATCATCCGCTTCTCCAAGATGAGCCATATCAAAATCAATTAAACGCAATTTCCCATCTGAGCACCATAAAAAATTATGATGTACGACATCTCCATGTAAAAGCGTTATTTCTTTTTCAGGTACATCTTCCTGAGCGATTAGCTGTAACGATTTCTCACTATAATGTAAAATTTGATCGATTTCTTTTTTTGTTAAGAATGCACGAAAGTCATTTCGTCTGCTTTTAAAACGCATATGACGCATTTGCCATTTTAAAAGCTGTGAATAGGTATGCAGGCCTGGCACCCGCTGCCAAGCAATTTTTTTATGTGTATCATGTAACGTATTTAATAACTTGAGTGAATCCTTCCGATCTTTTTTATGTGCAAAATTAGCACTATGACTTCCCTCTTGCCAATCTTGCACGATTAAATACTCATCATCACTTCTCATTAAAGGCAAGATTAGCGAAGGTTCCAGATGTCCAAGCTGTCGGTGAATAACCCTCACCTTTTCTGCTACTTCTATCTGCTTTGCTCGTTTCACAAAATAATTATTAGATTGATATTTATACTTCCAAATATTCGGCTTTACTTCTTCAATGATATACGCTTTTTCACCATCGATAAGGCGTCATCCCGCCTGGGTAAAAGTGCGGTGACATCCATGGTCCTACCGAATGTGGCATATGGCCATGTGTTGGACATGGCATTGGGCATGGTGGCGGACATGGCGGTGGACAATGACATGGATCCATTTGCCAAGTTGGCATCATGACTGGTTGTGCATGACAACCACATGGCTGTTCCATTTCTGGCATAGGCTGCATAGGGAAGAATGGAGATGTACTAGATTCTAAGAACTCCCCTTTTTCGCATGGCATTTCACACGACATTGGTTGCTCCGGCATTGTATAAGCCTCAACTTGCGGTTCCATTGGCATTGGCATCGGCATTGGCATTGGCCAATACATATGATGATGCACTGGCTGATGGCAGCTAGCACAATGTGGTACTGCTGGCATTTGTGGCATGATAAAAATCGGTTGCGGCATTGGTGGTGGTGGCGCCTCCGGTTGGACCATAGGCTGTGGCGGCGGTTGAATTTGAATTGGTGATACAGTTTGAGTTTGCTCTACATTTGGCATGACAACTTGTTGATTCCAGCTAAGCTCAAAAGGCGCTTGCTGAGGCATCGGCATTGGCATCGGATAAGGAATTGGAATCATCTGTGGTTCTGGCATTGGTGGTGGTGGTACAATAATTGGTGGTGGCATCGGTCTTTGAACCTCTTTTTCTTTCACGTGCCTTGTAGGTGACTCCTTGTGCATATGTTCTTTGTGCATGTGTTCTTTGTGGCCCTCTCTATGTCCCCCCTCTCTATGCACTCCCCAATCTGTTTCTCGACTATGTTCTCTGTGTGGTTCTCTATGTTGTTCTCTATGTGGTTCTTTGTTTATTTTTTCAGGTAGGATAATTTCCATGCCCGGTACAATATAATCTGGGTTAGCAAGATGGGCATTTAGCCGCTTTAAATCTTCAAACGAAACGCCATATTCTTTTGCAATCTTCCACAACGTATCTCCCTTTTGGACAATATGAATACGCAATTTCTTCCTCCCTTCCTCTCTCCGTATCATATGTTCAATGTTTCATTTGGATACAAAAAATTCACGCATGTTGGAAAAGCTTCGTGGTACACTAGTTTTTAAGGAAAACTGCTTCCTTTATTACAGGCAGAGGTGATCTCTTATGAAAAAAATGTTAGGCGAAGAACGCCGACTGCAACTTCTAGCACAACTTAAAAAAAGTCCAGCACCTATAACAGGGACGGACCTAGCTAAATTCGCTAATGTTTCTAGACAGGTCATTGTCAATGATATGACATTATTAAAAGCTAGAAATGAACCTATTATTGCAACTAGCCAAGGATATCTTTATATGCACCAGGAACAATTACATCAAACTGTTGAACGTACAATTCCTTGCTTCCACACCGCAGAGGATGCAGAAGATGAACTTATAACAATAGTTGATTGCGGTGGTACAGTAAAAAATGTCATTGTTGAACATCCAATTTATGGGGAAATCACCGCATCCATTATGGTCTCTAACCGTCATGAGGTAAAAAAATTTATTCAACGTGTCAACGAAACACAGGCAAGTTACTTATCTGAGCTAACAGGTGGTACACATCTTCATGTTATTTCTGCGCCTTCTGTTGAAATTCTAGATTTAATTGAGCTTACTTTACAAAAAAAGAGCTATTTAGTTGTAGATCAATAAATTAACAAACTTTGCTTCAATAAAGTGTAAAATCAAATAATTGATTAATAGCTGCTAGCCTTCAAGGAGACTAGCAGCTATTCCTCTAAAAAAAGAGCTATCCACTTTTTAATTGGATAGCTTCAGAGTTAGAGAAATCTTTTTCGTTGTGAAGGTGTTGGCAATAAACATTTTTCTTTTCGTCCGAAAAGACGATATCTATTTTTAGCAAACATTCGGTACATTATATTTCGTATAGATGGAGGAAAAAGGATGAAAATATAGCAGACAGGCCAAAAACTATCTAATCGCTTACAGATTTTAAGAGCTGCTGTGGATTCAAAATATGCCTTTCCATGCTCAATTAATATGACACTATCTATATTTTCTGGCACTCCGTATTGTGCAAGTAGTGCTTGTCCTGCATCACTTTGGATGGATGCAAATTGGAAATATGCGGACTGATCATATTTGATAATAAATTGCACACTACTATCACAAAAATTGCACACTCCGTCAAACAAAATAATGCCACCCACAACGATTCCTCCTAGTCACTTTTATTACTCGTCCGATGTAAGATAAGTAAAGTATGTACCAAGTGACTTCACCTTGCAACCAAGTGCAGCTAGTTCTTCCATAGCTCCACGCATCATAGGCTCCTTTTCATCCGCTAATACATCAATCATAAAGAAATAATCACCTAAGCCCGTTTTTAATGGTCGTGATTCGATTTTACTTAAATTTAGCTGTCGCCATGCAAATACTGATAATACCTGATGTAATGCCCCTGAACGGTCCGTTGGCAATGTAATCATGAAAGTTGTCTTCGCCTGTCCATCCGATAATTCTTGCGGCAATCGTCTATTTTGCTTGGATAATACGAAGAAGCGTGTATGATTAAAATGGAAATCATGAATATCAGGTTGAACGATTTCTAAGTCATATTTAACTGCTGCAGCTGCATTTCCAACTGCCGCTATGCACTCGTCTGGATTTTCGGATACGAATTTTGCTGCTGCTGCTGTTGATGTCGTTTGAAGTAACGGAACATGACTGAAACGATAGAATAAGTATTTATGACATTGGGCTAGCGCATGTGGGTGTGAATAAACACCAGTAATCGATTCCCAATTGTCCTTATGTTCTTTATTGACCATTAAATGCTGCTGTATTTTTAATAGAAGTTCACCTGTAACATATAGGGTCGCCTCATGGAATAAATAATCGAGCGTTAGCGATACAGATCCTTCTAAAGCATTTTCTAGTGGCACAACTGCTAAATCTACCTTCCCCTCAGCTACTGCCTCAATACATTCTGGAATTGTAGAACAAGGAACAAGCCACTCATTCGGAAAGGTTGCCTTTGTTGCTAAGTATGTAAATGATGCCTCCGGTCCTAAATATCCGATTCGTTTTTCCCATTGTTGTTCTGTCATTTCAACTACCTCCTGTTCATTGTTTAATTTGATTGGCCCACCACCATGACGTGGGGGTGATTTCCATTTCAACTGGGCGCCTTTCTGTGGGCGTCCATCTTGCACTCCAATCAACTTATATACATTTACGTTTTAAGAAACTTTTTAAATTTCACTAATGTAAAAATTTAGAATTTTTAGTTTCTAAAAACTTCTTTCATTCTACAACAAATGTTGGTAAAGCATAATACGAAGCTTCCCAAGCGTTTGGAACCTCTCTTTATGCTTTTCTCTCTATGAATTTTCTCTTTTGTTATAGAATAAGGAGCTGTCCCATAAAGCGATATTATTACATCACATGGGACTGCTCCTTTTGAGTTTATTTACATTCTGTCAAAAATTCAAGCTTACTTTCAGTCATTACAATGCACCAGAACTAATTACTTCCGCGGACTCTACAAAATCTAAACGTTTGAGTTGCTGTATTAAATCATCAAGTTCACATGTCATACTAGTTACATCTAATGACAATGTAACATTAGCACGTCCTTGTATCGGTATTGTTTGATGGATAGTCAGTACATTGCAATGCGTAATTGTCACTGTTTCTAAAAGCTTTGCAAGTGTTCCTTTACGGTCTTGAAGCTGTAAAAAGACTGTTAAAATGCGTTCCTGCACAATTGAGTGAAAAGGAAATACAGCATCACGATATTTGTAAAACGCACTACGCGATAAATCCACCTGCTTTACCGCATCCCAAATGGAAGATACCGAACCACTTGAAAGTAAGTGTTTCGCCTCCAAAGTTTTTTGCATAGCATCCGTTAAAACATCTTCACGAACTAAATAATATCGCTGATTCGCAACATTCTTCATACGCTTCCCCCTAAAACTCTTGTCTTAATCGACAAATTCAAATTCAAACTCTTGCAGACGAACAGTATCGCCATCTTGAGCTCCACGTTCGCGTAGAGCTTCATCCACACCCATTGCACGTAATTGACGAGCAAAACGGCGAATACCATCTTCACGGCTAAAGTCAGTCATTTTAAATAGGCGTTCAATTGCGTAACCACTAATGATAAATGTACCATCATCATCACGAGTAATTTCGAAATCTTCACCTTTTGCTTCATGTTTATACATTACCGTTGCTTCTGATTGCTCCTCTAAATCATCATATAGAGGGAATTCAGGTGTTACTTCAAGTAAATCAGCAATAGCAAATAGCAACTCTTTTAAACCTTGACGTGAAACAGCTGATATCGGGAAAATTTGCACATCTTCTCCCACTTTTTTGCGGAATTCCTCTAAGTTTTCTTCTGCATCAGGCATATCCATTTTATTGGCAACAATAATTTGTGGACGCTCTGTTAAACGAAGATTATATTGCTTTAGCTCTTCATTAATCGTTAAATAATCCTCGTACGGATCGCGGCCTTCCATTCCTGACATATCAATAACATGGACAATAACACGCGTACGTTCAATATGTCGTAAAAACTGATGGCCTAATCCTACCCCTTGGTGTGCCCCTTCAATAAGACCAGGTAAATCTGCCATCGCAAAGCTTCGATGATCATCTGTTTCAATCATTCCTAAATTAGGGACAATTGTTGTAAAATGATATGCACCAATTTTTGGCTTCGCAGCAGAAACAACAGATAAAAGCGTTGATTTACCAACACTTGGGAAACCTACTAGTCCCACATCTGCTAAAACTTTTAACTCTAATATAACATTTAATTCTTGTCCTGGCTCACCTTTTTCAGAAAGTTCTGGTGCTGGATTTGCTGGTGTTGCGAAACGAGAATTTCCTCGTCCACCACGGCCAGCTTTTGCGATAATTGCTTGTTGACCATGCTCGACTAAATCGGCAATAACAGCACCTGTTTCTTCGTTCATTACGACTGTGCCTGGTGGTACTTTAACGATTAAATCATCTGCACGTTTACCATGCATGCCTTTACTCATACCATGCTCACCACGGTCAGCCTTAAAATGGCGTTTATAGCGGAAATCCATTAATGTTCGTAAGCCCTCTTCAACTTCAAATACTACGTTACCACCATGTCCACCGTCACCACCAGCTGGACCACCATTCGGTACATATTTTTCTCGGCGAAAGGCAACCATTCCGTCCCCGCCGTCGCCACCTTTTACATAAATCTTAACGTGATCGACAAACATTTAGTTCACTCCCTATTTGCTTTCAATACATATTGCCAGTACGCATTCGTCTGTTCAATTGTTTGAATGTCTAATTGTTTCAAACCTTTTTCGGTGAATGCATCAGCACTCCATAGCCCATTTAGCGTGAATGTCACGGCAAATGTATGTTCATCAACACGTACATCGAGCGCTAAGCTCTGCTCTGTAAATGGATCTAATGTATCATAAACATGCATAACTGTTTTGTTTAAGTAATCTACAACTTCCGAATCAATAGTATTTGTAACAGGCTTTTTTATCTCACCGCTTAGCTTCATTGGTAATGAAGGATAGCGCCAGCCTGCTGTTTGTAGCCATTCGATTGTTTGTGATAATTGTAGACGATTAAGGATAGAAAGTACTTGTAATTGCTCTGAATAATCTCGAATAAGTTTTTTTGTTTCATCAATTCTACCTAAATCTAAATTCATGCGAATAAGCTGAAGCTGATTCACATAATCATGATTTGCAAAACGTAATACTTCACTAATGGTTAGTGATTGATTGTTCATCCCATTCACTCCAATAAAGTTATCCTTACTAGTATAACAAGTTTTGCTTTATTTTTCCCTTAATTCTTCATCGAATTTTAGCCAAAAAAAGGACTGCAATAAATGCAGTCCTCCGCTTTATGTTATCTTATAAAAGATTAAGCTTCTTGTGATGCTGGGTATACAGATACTTGTTTGCGATCGCGACCTAAGCGTTCGAATTTAACAACGCCGTCAACTTTAGCAAATAGTGTATCGTCACCACCACGACCTACGTTTGTACCTGGGTAAATTTTTGTACCGCGTTGACGGTAAAGAATTGAACCACCAGTTACGAATTGGCCATCAGCACGTTTAGCACCAAGTCGTTTAGACTCAGAGTCACGTCCGTTTTTAGTAGAACCTACACCTTTTTTAGATGCGAAAAATTGTAAGTCTAATGTTAATAATAATTTCATCGTGTTCCACCTCCTACTTGGTTGTAGTTGATTTGGATGTATTGTCCGTAATTTTGCACCATTGAATACACTTGGGCAGTCATTACTTGGACAATTAACTGTAGTTTTGCATCAATCTCAGGCTCTATATCTGATGGTAAATCTACCTTAAGATAGCCTCCACCTTCAGCAGCTTGTTCAACTTCTGGCTGTAATTGTAATAGTGCATAAATAGCATTCACCGTACCTATGGCAATGGTAGATGCTCCTGCACATACTAAATCCTTACCAGATTCATCGTACTCAGCATGTCCTGAAAATTCAAATGCTGACACATGTCTATTTTCATTGTGATGAATCGTAACCTGTATCATTCGCTACACCTCACAATTAAGCGTTGATAGTTTCAACAACTAATTTTGTGTAAGGTTGACGGTGACCTTGTTTACGACGGTAGTTCTTTTTAGCTTTCAATTTGAAAACAACGATTTTTTTCGCACGGCCTTCTTTAACAACTTTAGCTGTTACAGTAGCGCCTTCTACGAATGGAGCTCCAACTTTAACGTTTTCGCCACCTACGAATAAAACTTTATCGAAAGTTACAACCTCGTCAGCTTCTACACCTAATTTTTCAACATAGATTTCTTGACCAGCTTCTACTTTGATTTGTTTACCACCAGTTTCAATAATTGCGTACATTTTACTGCACCTCCTCATAGACTCAGACTCGCCTGTTTATAAAGGTGATCATACGATACTTAAACCTTCCCAGTGCGGTTGTAGTAGCACAGGTGCTACAAACAATAACATTAAAATATTACCACACGATTTATTTTAAGTCAATCTATTCATTACATATTTCTCAAATGCTAAACGATATTTTCGATAATTCCATTCTTTTAACACTTGAAGCCAAATAAATAAACATAGAATTGCTAAAAAAATAGATTGTGGGAGGTAACATAAAGTTATGATGAATAGTATAAAGGCCATTATAAGAGAAAACCAGTAATAATATTCAAATGCACGAACACTTGGACTGAATAAAAATAAGCATGCTAAAAATATTCTGCCACCGTCCAACGGAATAATCGGTAAAACATTAATTGCTAATAGCACAAGTTGCACATTAATAAGCTTAGTAGCAAGCAGCTCTGGCATAAAAAAAGCAAGGCCAATCCCTAATATTGTAGCGATTGGTCCCCCTAAGGCAATCCAAAGGAGTGACATTGCTGGCACAACCGCTGGATTTTCAAATTCTATTTCCCCTCCGTAAGGTGTAATAACACATGATTTCACCTTAACACCACAAAGCATTGCCGTTATCAAATGACCTGCTTCATGCCATAATAACGTAGATAAAATAATGGCGTAATAAGCAATTTGGCCAGTAAAAATCATTAAAAATACGAGAGGGATACATAGAAGATGCAGTTTAATTTTCATTGGACGCCGCTGCTTCAAGCCACTGTACAATCTGCTCTAAACTATAATGTGTCTTATCTTTTTCAATCGAGATATAGAGTTGTCCTGCCTCTTTCATGCCGATTAAATCGTTTGCCTGCACTGTTGTGTAGGGAAGTTGTGCTAAACTATCCAACATACCATAGGATACTGTTGTACCGTCATCATAGCTTATCGTCATAGTTTTACCAGTATATTTTGTATGACCGGTAAAAACGACAAGACCATTCTTTCCAGCATAGACCGGTAGACCCATGTCATATTGCAATAAAAACCCTTCCTTAAAAACTTGCGCATTGGCAAATGATAATAGCTCAGTTTGCCCAACATCACTCGATACCAAAATTGTTGCATCCTCTTTATTTAGCCAACTTTGTCCGAGCTCGCTTAAATAGGTTAAATCAGCTGATGTCGTAACTAGTTTTCGCACTGGTGTTTCCAATACACCTTGATCCTCTAAACGAATTACAAGCATAATTGCAGCCACAAGCAGTATTGTGACCAACCATTTCCATTTCTTAAACAAGCTCTCATCCTTTTTTCACACTATATGAGATTGCATGTCCATTCATGCACAAGAAAAAACCTTCTCGTACAAATGCACGAAAAGGCTGATGATTATCTTGAAAATAATGCTTTTAGTTTTGAAAATACACCTTTATGTTCATCTTCAATTGCCATAAGTGGCACAGACTCTCCAAGTATTCGACGGGCAATATTACGATAGCCTAGAGATGCTTTATTAGTAGGATCCATTACTACTGGTTCACCTTTATTGGATGATGAAATAACCCCTTCATTATCTACGATGATCCCTAATAAATCGATTGACAAATGTGTTGTTATTTCATTAACATCCAATGTATCACCGCTTTTCATCATATGCTGACGAATGCGGTTAATAATTAGTTTAGGTGCAGTAATTTCTTCCTGCTCGAGTAAGCCAATAATTCGATCTGCATCACGCACAGCAGAGATTTCTGGCGTTGTCACTACAATTGCATGATCTGCACCAGCAACAGCATTGCGATAGCCTTGTTCAATGCCCGCTGGACAGTCTATTAAAACATAATCATAGTCTCTTTTTAATTCTTCTACTAAGCTCTTCATTTGCTCAGGTGTAACAGCATTTTTATCTGTCGTTTGAGCAGCAGGTAATAAAAATAGTTTCTCATCTACACGTTTATCTTTTATTAACGCTTGATGAATCTTACAGCGCCCCTCAACAACGTCTACTAAATCATAAATAATTCGATTTTCAAGACCTAAAATTACGTCCAAATTACGTAGACCAATATCAGTATCTACTAAACATACTTTTTTACCTTGTAGAGCCAATGCAGTCCCAAGGTTAGCCGTTGTCGTTGTTTTTCCGACACCGCCTTTACCTGAAGTTATGACGATCGCTTCTCCCACACTAGCTACCTCCCTTAGACACATTTAACAATGGTCGAATATTTTTTAACGCGTGAATTTGATCATACGTAATGCGCCCATCATAGCCAATTAATGCACAAGTCATCTCATCATGATTAATTGCTTTTACATGTTCGTTTGACATTGCCTGAACCTGATCAGCAATCATAATATGTGTGGCTTCAAAACGAGATGCTGCTATGATTGCTTCCCTATTACCATGAACACCAGCATGCGCAATTCCTTTGAGTTTGCCTAAGACATACACATTGCCACCTGCTTCTACACGTCCGTTCGGATTGACATTCCCTACGATAATAATATCTCCTGGCGAACGCAGAACTTGACCCGATCTGACCACACCTACATATGTATCTTGTT
This sequence comes from Lysinibacillus sp. NPDC094403, assembly GCF_050278745.1. Taxonomy (NCBI): domain Bacteria; kingdom Bacillati; phylum Bacillota; class Bacilli; order Caryophanales; family Bacillaceae; genus Lysinibacillus; species Lysinibacillus sp. NPDC094403. Next base: position 82,315 of record NZ_JBNNTL010000005.1, read on the forward strand.
GACTTTCAATCCTTTTCTGGTTGCTCTCATGGACAGTCAGTACTTCACTTTGCACCTTTGAAACGATTAGTTGCTCTGTTTCTTGAACAATTTTAATAAGTTCTTTGATTTGTTCATCAGAACAGTATCGATAGCCCAAATATAATTGTACATCAACTTTACTATCGATACCGCTTTCTGAAACTTTCTTTTTAAGCTCTTCTACTAAATCGACATACGCACATTGATCGTCTAAATGAAGAACAAATCCATCCTTTGTTCCCTTCATATTAACTAACTGTTTTTTCATGAATGCCTCACCCCACGTTGTTCTTTGTTAAGAAACTTCACGTGCTCTCTGTAAGACACGCGCATTAATTAGATACTTGAAGGCCCAACCAAGAATCATTAAAAATAGTGCATTAGCAATGATCGTTGGCAGTAGTCGTGAACGTAAGAAATCCGATAATGGGATTGCTGTAAAGTCGATAAGATAGAAGAATTGATAGAGTATAAATTCTAAAATTGCTACTAAAACAACTGAAATCGTCGTTGTCACAACTAAGTGCTGATGAATAACTTTCACAATTGACCCTGCTAAAAAACAAGTAAGCGGAAACAGCACTGAATATAATCCAATAATATCAATGTAAAACACATCATACAAGACACCAAAAAAAAGTCCATACATTACCGCTCGCTGACGGCTGTAATAGATGGATATAAATATTAAATATAAGATTAAAAATCTCGGAACTAAATAATAGATTTGCCCTTTCACTTCAATCGGTGAAAGCATAGCAAACGCTGGTTCTAGTAAAAATAGCAAAACTGCCACAGTGGGGATGAGAATTCGAACCATTATTTCGCCTCCTCTTCACCCTTTTGTGGATGTGTTAAATCCTCGTTCGATGCATTACCATCAGATCCATCTATCACAGTAGCGGAACGTTTAGCAATAACAACATAGTCTAAAATTGAAAAATCAGCAGATGGTTTTACATAGGCCATTTTTGTTAAGCCAAAATCATCTGTGCTTACTTCAGTTATTTCTCCGATTGGCACATTTTTTGGGAAAATACCGCCAAGTCCTGATGAAACTACTTGCTGACCTTTTTTAACTGTTAAACTTGAATCGATTCGCTTCATGATGAGTTCATTACGCTCTTTATCATAGCCCTCGATTAAACCGTATGCTTGTTTATCTCCTTGAACCATCGCAGAAACACGATAGTTAGGATTATTTGTATTTAAAAGCTCTACCTCAGAGGTGAAAGGAGTTACTAAAGTAATTTTACCGATTAACCCTTTCGCTGTCATAACTGCCATATTTTTTTCTACACCTTGCGAAGAACCTTTATCTAAAATAATTTTTTCTTCCCATTGGTCAGGATTTCTAGCGATCACTGTGGCATGAATCGGATCATAGGCTTTTAAGCTTTCCGATTTGTCCATAAGCTCTTGATACTTTTTAATATCAGATTTCAAGTCCGATGCCTCAGCTTGTACAGCAGCAAATTCATCTAAGCGTGCTTTTAAACGTTTATTTTCTTCGTACGTGTTTAAGAGGGAATCAATACTATTAAAAACACCAGTAATATAATTCGCCGGCTTCGCAACAATAGATTGTGCGACGCCGACAGTGTCTTTAATAATTTGCTCTGGTAAAGAAGCATTCGTCCGTTCACGTAATGAGAAGCTAATCAATGCCACAAGAAAAACCATGCCTATAAGCAGCAAAATTAATTTCTTATTGAAAAAAAAATGTGGCATTGCCTAAACCTCCTTACCCTTTAACTTGTTGTGCACGAATTAAATCAATATGTTCTAGAGCCTTACCTGTACCAATAGCAACACAGTCCAGTGGATCTTCTGCGATAAATACTGGCATATTAGTTTCTTGGCTAATAACTTTGTCTAAATTCGTTAATAGCGCACCACCACCTGTTAGTACAATTCCGCGTTCCATTACGTCTGCAGATAATTCAGGAGGTGTTTGTTCAAGCGTTTTTCGAACACCATCAATAATAGATGCTACCGCTTCACGTAAAGATTCAGAAATTTCTTGTGAAGAAATTTCGATTGTTTTAGGTAAACCTGTTAAAAGGTCGCGTCCTCTAATTTCCATTCTTTCTTCTGGACCTTCAGCCAACGCTGTACCGATTTCCATTTTCACTGCTTCCGCAGTACGTTCACCAATTGTTAAGTTATATGATTTACGAATATACGAAATGATGGATTGGTCCATTGCATCCCCGCCAACACGTACAGATTCACTTGTTACAATACCACCTAATGAAATAACCGCTACCTCTGTTGTACCACCACCGATATCAACGACCATTGACCCTGTTGGATCCCATACTGGTAAGTTTGAACCGATTGCTGCTGCAAATGGCTCTTCAATTGTAAATGCTTCTTTAGCACCTGCTTGGCGAGCAGCATCAATAACCGCACGTTGTTCAACCGATGTAATACCGTAAGGCACACAAATCATAACATTTGGTTTTTTCCAATTACCACCAGAATTTTTACAAGCTTCTTTTAAATAGTATTCTATCATTACTGTAGTAATATCAAAATCAGCAATAACGCCATCTTTCATAGGACGGATAGCTACGATTGAGCCAGGTGTACGACCAATCATATTTTTCGCATCATTACCAACTGCAACAATATCTCCAGTTTTTGTATTTTTCGCTACAACTGAAGGTTCGCGTAAAACGATTCCCTTCCCTTTAATAAACACTAATGTATTCGCTGTGCCAAGGTCAATCCCGACATCTTTACTTCCTAATCCAAACAAATTGTGTACTCCCTTTCTATTTAAGCCATACTTTCGTTGACATCAACTATACCCCGGCGCGTAATTACACCCCAAGGCTCTATCTTCATTCACTCGGTGTTAGACACCAACTGAAAAAACTACACACTCATTTATCTCACACCTGTTGAATTGAGAGTCTTCTTTTGAATAAAGATAAAATCATACCGTTCATTATAACGGAAAAACGCAAGAATTTGTAGTGCTACATACCTCTTCTCGCGGAAAAGATACTATTTTAATTTCCTCCTAAACAAAAATAGTACGTATAGATTAGCATATAATTTTTATTCATGTAAGACAACGTGTAATAGGCTACCAATTTTTGTGAATATTATAGACATTTCTACGAATACAATAACGCTTTATATAAAAAAAGGTTCGCATTCATTTTTAGTTTTTCGCAAAAAAATACAAAAAGATTTATTTTTAAAATAATGATGCGATTTGATACTTCATCAAATGTTAGAATAAGGAACAAAATGTGAGGCAGCCCGAAACGATTCAGCGACTACCCTTCAGTCTTAATTACAAACCTCAGCAAATTTTATTGAGCTAGAGATTTTCATCTATAAACTAAATTAAAAAACCCTGCAAAATGCATGCAGAGTTAAAAATATCCTTTTTCCTTCAAACTAATAAACTGATGATCACCAATGATGAGATGGTCTATTAAATCAATGCCTATAATATAACCAGCCTCTATAATCCTTCTCGTCACTTCAATATCCTCATCACTGGGTGTTGGTACGCCACTGGGGTGATTATGGGCACAAATAATAGAGGCTGCAGATCTTTTTACAGCCTCGCGGAAAATTTCCCGAGGATGGACGATCGAAGCATTTAAACTGCCTATAAAAATCGTCTGTCTATGAATAATTTGATTTTTTATGTTTAAAAAAAGAACTACAAAATGCTCCTGATTCAGTGAGGTCATATCAGGCATTAAATAGGCAGCAGCATCTTGCGGAGAGCGAATCGTATATTTTTCTTCGCTATGTTTCTGTGCGAGACGTCTACCGAGTTCAATTGCTGCTAATAATTGAATAGCTTTAACCTCACCAATCCCTCTAATAGCAACCATTTCTTCTATAGTTGCATGTTTCAAATGATGTAAACGTTCAAAAACGCTTAGTACGCGATTTGCAAGTACAAGAACAGATTCCTCTTTAGTGCCTGTCCTTAGTAAAATAGCCAGCAGCTCCTGGTTTGATAAACTCATAGCGCCTTGTCTCCGAAGTCTTTCTCGAGGTCGATCCTCAATATTAACGTCTCGTATCATCGTCCTTGGTAAAACATCATTCGGCAAAAAAGCTCACTCCTTCGCAAATTGGATAATATTGAGTGCTACCAATTGCTTAAACAACGCTGCAAGTGGTAAACCGACAACATTGTTATAATCTCCTTCAATTCGTTTCACTAGAAGGGTTCCAGCAGTTTGAATGCCGTAACCACCGGCTTTATCAAATGGATCTCCCGAATCTACATATGCTTCGATGAGCTCCTGCGATAAATGATGAAAGACAACAGTTGTCTCTTCAACAAATGTAGTTTCATTACCGTTAGGCTCAATAATGGCAACAGCTGTCATGACCGCATGACGCTTACCTGATAAGCGCAATAAGTGAGAAATTGCTTCCTCACGATTTTTTGGTTTATGGAGTAACTCATTATTATAAACAACAATAGTATCCGCTCCGATAATCGTTGCATTTGGAGTTTTTTTCGCCACATCATGTGTTTTTAATAGAGCTACATCTTTTACGTAATCTTGCATTGTAGTTGCCTGGACGCTTGTCTCTTCTACTTCACTAGTTATTATGTCGAATGGAAGTGATAGCATAGCAAGTAATTCCTTTCGGCGTGGTGAAGCGGAAGCAAGCACTAACTTGTGATTAGTTTTAAACATTATCTGACCATTCCTCCTTATTAGTTATCATAACGGAGAATTTGGGATTTGAAAATTTTCTAAAAATCAAGATAATGCTTATTTCACTATCTTTTGTGCTTAAAACTTCACTTGAAGACAAGCATTTTTCGATTTGTAATGGGCAAAAACTTGTAAGCGAATGATGCTAATATCAGTTGAAATAGACGAGGCTGCCGCTCCAATAGATTGCCAATCAGCAGGCAGCGTAGAATCCTTCGATTTATCCTTAAAATTTAATTTTGTTGCATTTTTGTCAGCTAGCACAGCTGGAAGCTCTGCAACCGTTGCCTCCTTACAACTGTCACCACTCAAAGTAAATGCTTTTTTAAATGTTGCAGGATCTTTTAAAAAGACAAGCTGACTTTCATCTGTTTCTATACTTGTCCAAACATAAAATTTTCCATCTACCTCGACAACGGCACTTTCTTTTAACGAAGGATGTTCAGATACAAATGCACTTGCACTTTCATAATTTGAATAGACCCCTGCTTGGCTTGCAAAAAACATAGGTCCGTTCGTTGCTCCTCCCGCTGTCGGAATTGTTTCTCCGGCTGTATTACCATTATTGCTTTTATTCGCTACCTCATTACTATCATTTTTTAAAGAAAATTTAGTGCTTGCTTGAAGAATACCTAAAAAAATAGCTACACCAAAAAGTCCGACTATTCCTCCAATAACCATCGCTCGAAATATTTGTTTTCTCATCACATGACTGACAATTTTCATTCGACCATCACCTCTTTCTTCAACATATCAAAGTAATTTATAAAAGACGGGAGTGTTACAATTTGATATAAGTATATGTATAAAAGGATGTGTAAATGCGAATTTACTACATTTTGATTTAATAGTTATTTTCGAAGTTTTACTTCAAAATTAAATATTTTTGTAACAGAAGATTTACTATAAACAAAAAAGAGGTGGATTCTTTCCACTACTCTAGTGTACCTCTATCAAAGAACAATTCTTCTGAATGAGAAAAGGTGTTAATAGAAAGAAAATAGAAATAATATTATTTACTGATAAATAATCGGCTAATCCAAAAGTTGTGGATGACATTTGTTAATACGTATGCCATTTATCTGTGCGAAAGCGAACAAAGCGCCCAGTCGGAACGAAAATCAACCACACGTTATGGTGATAAGCTAAATAATCCTTATTGAAGGTGATAAGATGGATAATCAAAAAATTATAGGACAAACAAAAACGGTTGGATTTCAAGTGGGTGTTAGAAGGACATTCTCTATTTCCCAAGAAGTGGCTTGGAACCTTGTAACTTCCCAAGATGGATTAAGCTTATGGTTAGGAGAGAGTATGAACATTATCCTTGAACCAGGTCAGAAATATATCACGAAATTAGGGTCAGGAGAAATACGTGTTGTCAAACCTTTACAGCAACTTCGCCTGACTTGGCAAAAGGTAGGATGGGAAAAGGCATCAACAGTTCAAGTCCGGATTATATCAATCGAAAGTAATAAAACAACTATTAGTTTTCATCAAGAAAAACTGTCCGATCAGAATGCAAGAGAAGAAATGAAAGTATATTGGGAAAAAGTGCTTGAGGAAATTAAGGAGAGAATGCCTAGAAATTAATTTATATACGTTATAGTAACTGATTGACTGATTACTCCTTTAAGCTTTGATTTACTCAATCTTAAAATGCGACTAATGAGTTCTTTCAAGTGCTTCACATAAGCCGAATTTAGGCTAAGAGCTTAATGGAGAAATTGTAGATCCATGTGGAAATCAATTATTAAATTAAAAATCAGGACTCATTTTTTTGATGAGTACCTGATCTTTACTGTAAATATATAGTTCACTCAACTAGAAGTTAATTATTTTTTAATCTACTACGTACTTCCGTTAATAAATACAACGAACCCGATACAATTGTCTTCGAATTGCTTTCTGACTGTAGTTTTAAAAATTGCACATAATCTTTTAAAACTACTTTATGAGAGGCATTGGACAGCTCAAGCAATTTATGAGCAGTCATCGCACGGGGGTTATCGAAATCAACAAAGTAAAAATAATCACTTACCTGCTCAAATTGTTGCAAAATCTCTTTTACAGCTTTATCAGCAAGAATACCAATGACAAAAGTAATCTGCTCATCTGGGAACTCCTGCTTAATCGTTTCTATTAATTTCTCAGCACTCGCTGGATTATGCGCACCGTCTAAAAAAATATAAGGCATAATTTCTTCAAAACGACCTAAAATGGTCGCGTTTTTCACAGCTTTTTGAATAGCTTCTTTACTAAGTTGTAACTCTAATGCGGCCGCCACTTCAAAAAAGGCTGTAATAGCAAGTGCCATATTATTCGCCTGATGTGCTCCCTTCATTGTGCGTGTAAGCTTTGTTATACGGAAGCCATTGTCATTATGCCCATAGCTCTCTCCATCATTTCCTTGTTCTACATAAAATTGATGATTTAGCTCAAGAACGGATGAATGTTTTATTCGGGCTTCCTGATAGACTATTTTCTTCGCTTCTAACGGTAAATCGCCGATAATAACTGGACGATACGGTTTAATAATTCCGGCTTTATGGTAGGCAATACTTTCAATCGTATCTCCTAAAAAATTTGTATGCTCTAATGCTATACTCGGTATGATTGACACAATAGGTGTAACTACATTCGTACTATCAAGCAAGCCCCCCATACCCGCTTCAATAAGGGCAATATCTACATTACTTGCAACGAAATGTAAAAATGTTGCAACAGTTAATAGTTCAAAATCTGTTAGTTTCCCACTAAGTCCGGCTGCCTGCATTTGTCGGAATACATGATTCATTTCCTCTTCTGTAATAGCTTGACCCTCTACTTGGATTTGGTCATGTACGTCTAAAATACAAGGAGACATAAATTTACCAACACGTAAGCCATGTTCTTTAGAGATTGATTCTAGAAATGTAAGTGTCGAGCCTTTACCGTTAGTCCCCGCTAAATGCACTACTTGTAATTTATTTTCTGGATTATCTAGTCGTGCCAATGCCTCTTGAATCGCAGTTAGACCTGGTTTTATAACATCATCACTCTGAACATTCCACTTTTCCTTGTAGCTATTCAATTTTGGGATCATCGTTGTTCCCCCTGTAGCCAATGTCGTATTTCAGCTATAAAATACAACGAGCCTGTAATGACTATAATATCTTCATCATTCTTTTGATATAGCATTGTTTGAACCATCTCACGCCAATTCGCATTATACATTTTGTTCGTATTAGTAGATAATGCAGCTAATTTGTCAGCAGGCATAGCATTCGGTAGTTCAATTTGAGTAAATGCAATTGATGTAGCAATACTATCCATTAAAGCAATACTATTCGCATGATCTTTATCCGATAATGCTGCATATATAAATCGATAGTTTTGGTGTGGATAGACCGTTTTAAGTGTTTGAATTAATGCAGCAGTTCCTTCAGAATTATGTGCTCCGTCCAATATAATATTTCCAGGTAATTGCTCAAAACGGCCTGCCCACTGAGCTTTCGCTAAAGCTTGACGGATTGATTCATCTGAAATGTCAATGGCTCCATTCTCTCTTAACGTTAGGATAGCCGTAATCGCAAGGCTTGCATTATTTATTTGATGCGGTCCAGCCATTTTTAATGGGACAGCTACCATCTCCACTTTTGCTTTTCGGTAATTAAAGTGCTGTATATTAATGCCTTGTTCAATGTTTGCAACCGTAAAATCCTTCCCTAAAACAAAGCATGGGGCATGACGCTCATTCGCTACCTCCTCGATTACAGTAAGTGCTTCTTCACTTTTAACCCCCACTACAACAGGTACACTTTCTTTAATAATTCCCGCCTTCTCAAACGCTACCTTTGCTAATGTATCTCCTAAAAACGCAGTATGTTCTAGTGAAACCGTTGTAATAATTGAAATTAGGGGCGTAATGACATTCGTAGCGTCTAAACGTCCACCCAGTCCTGTTTCAATCAGCGCAAAATCCACTTCTTCATCCGCAAAATATTGATACATAATAAGTGTTACAACTTCAAAAAAGCTCGGAAAGTCACCTTCATAATGTGTCTCAATAATCTCAGCAACTTTGTTCATATAGTGTAAAAATTGTGTATCAGAAATCTGATTTCCATTAATAGTCATGCGTTCATTAACACGCTCTAAATGAGGTGAAGTAAAGGCGCCTACTTTGTGGCCAGCATGTTGTAACATTTCTCTTAGCGCATTCACTGTTGACCCTTTTCCATTCGAGCCTGCTAAATGGATAGCGCGCAGCCTATCCTGCGGGTTATTAAGAAGTGCTAGTACCTCTCGCATCAAGACGAGCGGTGCACGTTTATGATCAACTGCCTTTAACGTAAAAATAAATTCTGTACATTCTTTCATCGTTTTAAACAAAAGAAACACTCCCTCTTACTACAATATCTCTATTTTAGTACAAGTAGCGTCCAATACACATACATTTCTAAAAAATCTATTGTTTACTTATACCGGAGATGAAAGCAAAAAACACACAGAAAAACACTTTATAAAGTGAGAATCCGTGTGTTTTTAAGTTGATTTCATACTAATCTATTATGCCTCGATATAATTCCGTGACGTCCTTAGACTGAGTTCTCTATTTCAGCAGATGTTTCGACACACACTGAAATAAGTTAGATCTGTTGCACACCTAATAGTGCTCCCATATTATCTAATATAATCTTTGCATCATTATTTAAAAGTGGAGGAACATCCGATCTTTGCATTAATTCAAAGGAGTTTTTTAAAGTTCTTTTTAGCATGGAAATATCAAAATTTGAGCAGTATTCATTAATTTTTTTGATCGTTAATAAATCTGTCCGTGTTAATTTATTATTAGATTCCACTTGATCCTTGCTATCTGCTAATACATGCTTTATGAGTACCCGACCACTTGCATTTAATAAACGATAATATTTTGCTTCTGATAATTTTATTAAATTTGTTTCAATTAATACTCTTGCACTAACAAAATCTATATCATCACAGGCTTTGTTTATTTTTGTAATAATCGTTGTGATGTTTCCCGACATACAAAACCCCCATTTAGCAATTTATATCCATCAAGATATCCATAATTCTGTATAGCCTTTTTTACCATTGTATTTATAAGTACATACCCACCTATTATACTGATTCCTATAAAAATTACTATATATTTTTACCTAAAACAATATATATCTTTTGTTGCATATAAAAAACAGCGGATGACTTTCGCCATCCGCTGTCTCATACTTACATATTTTTTAGTTCTTCTAAACGTTTTAAAACAACCGCGTGTTTACTTTCGTAATCTGCTAATTTTTCACGCTCCGCATTAACTAATGCTTCTGGCGCTTTAGAAACGAATTTCTCATTCGATAACTTACCAGTTACAAGCTTCACTTCTTTTGCCCATTTTTCTAATTCTTTGTCAAGACGAGCAATTTCTTCTTCTAGATTAATAAGTCCAACAAGCGGTAGGAATAGCTCAGCTCCAGTTACTACTGCTGTCATCGACTGACCAGGAGCCTCTAAGCTTGCTCCAATTGTAAGCGATTCTGGATTACAGAATTTTTCTAAATATGCTTTATTTGCATCAAGTACTGTAACCGTAGCGGCATCCTTCGCTGAAATATATAGTGGCACTTTTTTGCTCATTGGTGTATTTACTTCCGCACGAATATTACGTACTGAACGTATAATATCCATTAGGAGCTTCATATTGTCTGCTTCCTCTGCAAAATGAAGATCCGCACGTACAGTTGGCCATGCTGCCACTGTGATTGATTCACCTTCATGAGGTAAGTGCTGCCAGATTTCTTCAGTAATGAATGGCATGAATGGATGTAATAGACGCATAGTTTGATCTAAAACATAAGCTAAAATAGAACGAGTTGTTTTCTTAGCCGCTTCATCATCACCGTATAACGGTAATTTCGCCATTTCAATATACCAAGAACAGAAATCATCCCAAATGAAGTTATAAAGCTCACGGCCAACTTCACCAAATTCGTAGCGTTCAGCAAGAGATGTTACACGTTCAATTGTTTCATTTAAGCGAGTAAGAATCCATTTATCGGCAACTGATTTTTCACCAGTTAAGTCGATTTCATCATATGTCATACCTTCCATGTTCATTAACGCAAAACGAGAGGCATTCCAAATTTTGTTAGAGAAGTTCCAAACTGCTTCTACTTTTTCAGTTGTATAGCGTAAATCTTGACCAGGTGAAGATCCAGTAGCTAAGAAGTAACGTAATGAATCGGCACCATATTGATCAATAACGTCCATAGGGTCTACACCATTGCCAAGTGATTTACTCATCTTACGTCCTTCACCATCACGTACTAAACCGTGAATTAATACATCTTTGAATGGGCGCTGACCTGTAAATTCAAGACCTTGGAAGATCATTCGAGAAACCCAGAAGAAAATAATGTCATAACCAGTTACAAGTGTGCTTGTTGGATAGTAACGTTTATATTCTTCATTTGTCTCATCTGGCCAACCCATTGTAGAAAATGGCCATAATGCTGACGAGAACCATGTATCTAATACGTCTTCATCTTGAGTCCAATTTTCGGCATCTGCTGGTGCTTCTATTCCTACGTAAATTTCACCTGTTACATTGTGATACCAAGCAGGGATTTGATGACCCCACCATAGTTGACGGGAGATACACCAGTCACGAATGTTTTCCATCCAGCGAGAATATGTGTTTTCAAAACGAGATGGTACAAAGTTTACTTTTCCTTCTTCATCTTTTTGAAGAGCAAGTGAAGCATCAGCAAGTGGTTGCATTTTTACGAACCATTGCGCTGAAAGATATGGCTCTACAACAGCACCAGAACGTTCAGAGTGACCTACTGAATGTGCATGCTCTTCAATACGGATTAGCACGCCTGCTTCTTGTAAATCAGCTACGATTTGCTTACGGCATTCAAAGCGATCCATACCGTTGTACTTGCCAGCAAGCTCGTTCATTGTACCATCTTCATTCATTACAAGAATGCGTTCTAGGTTGTGACGGTTACCAACCTCAAAGTCATTCGGATCGTGTGCTGGTGTCATTTTTACAACCCCAGTACCAAATTCCATATCTACGTAGTCATCTGCTACGATAGGAATTTCACGACCTACGATTGGTAAAATAACTGTTTTACCGATTAAGTCTTGATAGCGCTCATCTTTCGGGTGAACGGCTACCCCAGAGTCACCTAGCATTGTTTCAGGACGTGTAGTAGCTACTTCCACATATCCTGAGCCATCAGCTAATGGGTATTTCATATGGTAGAATGCGCCTTGAACATCTTTATAGATAACTTCAATATCTGATAATGCTGTTTTTGCAGCAGGGTCCCAGTTAATAATGCGTTCGCCACGATAGATTAAGCCTTTTTCATATAATTGAACGAAAACGGTTTTAACTGCATCGGAAAGACCTTGATCAAGTGTGAAACGCTCACGAGAATAATCTAATGCAAGACCAAGCTTCGCCCATTGGTCGCGAATATGCCCAGCATACTCTTCTTTCCATTCCCATGTTTTTTCGAGGAATTTTTCACGACCTAAATCATAACGTGTAATATTATCTTCTCGTAGTTTGGCCTCTACTTTTGCTTGTGTCGCAATACCTGCATGGTCCATTCCTGGTAACCAAAGTGCATCAAAACCTTGCATGCGCTTCATACGGATTAAAATATCTTGTAATGTTGTATCCCAAGCATGGCCAAGATGTAATTTACCTGTTACATTCGGTGGTGGAATAACGATAGAATAAGGCTCCTTTTCACTAGTAGGCTGTGCCTCAAAAAATTTCCCTTGTAACCACCATTCATAACGACCAGCTTCAATGGACTGTGGATCATATTTTGTTGGCATTGAAATGTTTTCTGTCATTTTGACTCCTCCTGTTGACTTATTAATTTTCCGGTACGAGATAATACCAATCATTCTGTTTTAATGTCTCATGCATAGACACATTTACCAGAAGATTTAATGAAAATAAAAAAACTCCTAACGTCTAAAAGGACGAAGGAGTTTAAGTTCGCGGTACCACCTTTATTTCCAGCAGAGGCGAGTTAAGCAGTCACACATTTCAACAGAATGTACTTGTTTGCTTAAGCCTTTTACTACTGGCTCTCAATTCGGTAACGGTGTTTAACCGGCTTTAACTACTGTTAGTTCACTAAAGCTGCTCGAGGGCTACATTCAATTAGGTACAAATAGAAACTTTTCAGCTACCGTTTCCTCTCTTAAAATGCACTAATAATTTACTCTTCCCTGTCATAGCATCTATATTCGACTTTTTCACATTGTACCGCAAAATCAGGCAATTTTTCAAGTGATTTAGTCATTTTTTAGGAAGCACTACTAGAAAAGGAAGTGAAAATTCAAATGAGACGACGTAAGTATAATCCTTGGCTTTTACCACCATGGCTACGACAATTTCGTTTTTATTGCAAAACGATAATTGTACCAATTTGCGTTTTTCAGTTTATACGTGTCATCATCATTCCAACATCTGGTGATTTTATCATCTTATTGCTCCTGCTGCTTCTATGCTATTTACTTTTGAATGAGGTCATTTGAAACACGAACCTTTAGCGGTGTATAGTCTTCCGTTAAATCCCAAATCATCGATGGAACTTCATGCCAGGAGCTGGATTCACGGACTACAATATGACTTGAGGATTCCCTCAACACTATTTTTTGCTCAGCTGGTGCAGGTTTTTCTTTTTTGTCTGAAGCTAATACAGTTTCAGACTTTTCTTTATGTGCTGAAAATGTTGCTGCCTTTGATTTTTCCTCTTGTATTGATGTTGTGACAATTGTAGATTTTTTTTCTTGTGCTGAAGCTACAACTGCAATTTTTTCTTCTTGAATCGAATCTACTACAGTAGTAGGTTGTTTTACCTGTGACGTTGCATCTATAAGTGCTGAAGCATTTACAGTGACAGGCTGTTTCTCTAATGCATGAGCCTTTTCAAATGCTGGCTCAGACTCATTAAAAATACTTGTAACCGTCCATTCGAGCTGACACATCTGATTAGTCAATATAGGTCGAATATCTTTTACCATTAAATCTTCAATAGCTGCATCCTTTGGTAAATCCACATTTAAAGGAACAGCATACTCAAAATAGCCAGTATCCCCTTGAAGATCCAGCGCTTCGATTTGTACTAATTCTTCATCACCCATGAATGCTTTCATGTCTTGAAAATCAAAGCGTACATGTGCTGTGATATGATAAATACCCATTAATCGTAGAGAATCTTCTAACTGCATTGTCTGCCACCTTGGCTTAATTTGCACAGCTGCTATTTCTGTGGGGCAGCCATAACCAGGAAAGCAAAAAGTTTCACTCATATTCCAAGTTTTTTGTTCGATAATAATCCCTCCTGTTGCATCATATGAAGCTCCGGAGGATAGTATGCTATAGGATGATTATTAAAAATGGCTTATCAATCAATTATGCCACGGCATAATTGAACGAAAATCAACCCTACGCTTTAATGATGAGCCTAAAAAAGCATGCTAGAAAATTCTAGCATGCTTTTTTACTGTTGGTTCAACAGCGTTATTATACATTCACCAATTTAATTTTATTTGCTACACGATCTGTTAACATTTGTGTTGCTTTTGGTACGATCGGCTTAAAGATTGGATTTAAAACAGGGCCAGCTAATCCACCTGCTGTTACTTCCAAGAAGCCTGTCATTTTTGTATTTTCTGCATCAATACTTTCTGCTAGGAAATAACCGTTTCCTGAAAAATTATCAGAAATTCCTTTTAATTCGAAAGTTACTTTTGTAGGCGCTGCCCATTCTAAAATAGTAATCTCTACTTGTACTGTTTTTTTCAGAACACCAACATTGCCTTTAAACGTCCAATTTGAATGTTTTTCATCAATCATTTCATGTGCATTATAACCTGGGACAAGCTTTGCCCATTTTTCCATATCACTGACGAAATCCCATACATTTTCAATTCCTACGGGTACTTCGACCATATGTGTGCCTGTTGCCATATCAATTCACTACTTTCTTTTACGAATAGCTATATTATATACGATTTGACCCACAATTTGGCTATGCTGAAAGTTATAATTTTGACAAAAATTTTTCCAAGCGGTAACAATCGCCCATTCATTTTAATTTAACGGCATTACTTTAACAAAAAAACAGCATGCCAGATAATACTTCTAGCATGCTATTTTGTAACAACCTATTATCTTGCTAATTGTGCAAATACTTTATGGAAGGCATCAACCGTTTTTGCGATATGCTCCTCCGTATGTGCGGTAGAAATGAATAAACCTTCAAATTGAGATGGCGGTAAGAAAATACCTTCCTCTGCCATTAGACGGAAGTATTCAGCGAATAATTGTAAATCAGACGTTTTTGCTGAAGCAAAATCAATAACATCTTCGTTCGTAAAGAAGAAACCTATCATTGAACCAGCACGATTTACAGTATGTGGAATATTGAATTTCGTTGCTGCTTCTCGGAAACCAGCCTCTAATTGATCTCCTAGCTTTTTGAAGTACTCATAAGAGCTATTATCAAGGCGAGATAATGTTTCATAGCCTGCTGTCATTGCTAATGGATTCCCTGACAATGTTCCAGCTTGATAGATTGGACCCGCTGGTGCTACCTGCTCCATAATTTCCTTTTTCCCTGCAAACGCACCTACAGGAAGTCCACCGCCAATTACTTTTCCTAATGTTGTCATATCTGGTGTTACATCAAAATAACCTTGTGCACATCCATAGTCAACACGGAAGCCTGTCATAACTTCATCAAAAATCAACAATGATCCATGTTCCTTTGTTAATTCACGTAAGCCTTGTAAGAAGCCTGGTTGTGGAGGCACAACGCCCATATTTCCTGCGACTGGCTCAACAATTACTGCTGCAAGCTCTGAACCAAATTTATCGAAAACTTGTTTTGCCCCTTCTAAGTCATTGTACGCTACTGTTAATGTATTACGTGCAATATCTGCTGGGACACCAGGGCTGTCAGGTAAGCCTAACGTAGCTACCCCAGAGCCAGCTTTAATTAGCAAGGAATCTCCATGACCATGATAAGAACCCTCAAATTTTAAAATTTTATCGCGCCCTGTCACACCACGAGCTACACGTAAAGCAGACATCGTAGCCTCTGTCCCAGAAGACACGAAACGAATCATTTCCATACCAGGAAGTCGATCTAACACTAATTTGGCTAATCGATTTTCTGTGTAACTTGGTGCTCCAAACGAAGAGCCTTTCGCTGCTGTTTCTGCAATTGCTTGTACAACTTCAGGATGTGAATGACCTAAAATAAGAGGTCCCCATGATAATACATAATCAATATATTCATTGCCATCAATGTCTTTAATAATAGCACCGTGACCAGATTCCATGAAGATTGGATCCATATTTACGGATTTGAATGCACGTACTGGGCTACTAACACCACCTGGCATCAAGTTAATTGCTTCAGCATAAGCTTGTTTTGATTTCTCGTAAGAACGCGTCATTTATTTCTCCTCCAACCAACGTGCAACATCTTTAGCATGATACGTAATGATTAAATCAGAGCCTGCACGTTTCATGCTAAGTAATGTTTCAAGCACTACTTTTTTCTCTTCAATCCAGCCATTAATAGCCGCTGCTTTAATCATTGCATATTCACCAGAAACATTGTATGCAACAATCGGTAATGTATAGTTATTTTTTACATCACGAATAATATCTAAATAACTTAGAGCAGGTTTAACAATTAAGAAATCTGCACCTTCTGCAATATCCGACTCCGCTTCACGGAATGCCTCCATACGATTCGATGGATCCATTTGGTATGATTTACGATCACCAAATTGAGGCGCACCATCAGCTGCTTCTCGGAATGGACCATAGTAGCTAGATGCATATTTTACGGCATATGACATAATCGGAACATTTTCAAAGCCTGCTTCATCTAGACCTGCACGAATCGCTGCCACAAAACCATCCATCATATTGGAAGGAGCGATGATATCCGCACCAGCTTTTGCTTGTGATACTGCTGTACGTGCTAAAACATCTAATGAAGAATCATTTAAAATTTGATCGCCTTCAATTAAGCCACAATGACCATGATCTGTAAATTCACATAAGCATGTATCTGCAATAACTAAAAGCTCTGGGTAGCGAGCTTTAATAAGTCGTGTTGCTTCTTGCACAATACCATGATCATGGAATGCACCAGTTCCGACTGCATCTTTTTCTGCAGGTAAGCCAAATAAAATAACCGCAGGAATACCTAAAGCAACAACTTCATCAATCTCAGCTTCAAGTTTATCTAATGAAAATTGAAAAACTCCAGGCATAGAAGATACTTCGTTTTTAATATTTTCGCCTTCAATAACGAAAATTGGATAAATTAAGTCTTCTTTGTGTAAGTATGTTTCTTTTACCATAGATCGAATTGCAGCATTTGCACGCAAACGACGATGTCTTTGAAATTGTAATTTTGTCATTTTCTTTCTCCTACTTTCGTTATTTCCTCGATGACTGCTTGCATTGTATATACGCTCGGCATAACATCCACAATAGCACCGTGATTCAAAATAGCTGCTTCTGTAATATGACCGATTACTGCTACACGTACTTCCTCCCAACCAATTATCGAAGCTATATCCTTGGCGAAGACATCAACAGCGGAAGGGCTAGCAAAAATCACTGTGACATCGCTATTCGCACGGATACATTCAAATATTAATTGTTTTTGGTCGTGTCGCTCAATCGTTTCATAAACTGTCCATTCCTTCAATTTAAAGGGCAGCCCTACCTTTAATGTCTTTTTCGCTTTATCTCCACGAATAAATAGACATGTAGGATTGCTACCGGCTACACTAGGAAATTCTTGAACAAATACATCTGCACTAAATATAGAAGGCATAAAGCTCACATGGAATCCTAGCTTTTCTAGAGCTGCAGTAGTTTTAGTACCAATTGAAGCAATTTTCCCACGAAAATGCCCTGCACTACTATTAAATCGTTGCATCTTGCTGGCAAAGGCTTCTACAGCATTTTGACTCGTAAAAATGAGCCATTCAAATTGACGCGCAAATTCTAATTGCACTTCGTCGTTTCTATCGATAAGCTCGCAAGTTTCAATCAATGGGGCAATTACTGCTTGGCCACCTAAAGCTGTAATATCATCTATTATTGTTGTCGTCTTAGATGTACCCGTCAAAATAATAGTTTTACCTTTTAAAGGTAAATTATTTTGCATCTTGCTCTGCCTTTACTCGTTGAATTAATTCAAAAGCACCTTGCTTCGTTAAAATCTCAGCAAGCTCTTTTCCAACCGCTTCTGCATCAGTACCCACAACAGTTTCCTTATAAACAACTGAAGCGTCTGGTGCAGCAACAAGGCCAGTTAATGTAATTTCTTCCCCATTAGACTTTGCATATCCTGCGATAGGTACTTGACAACCACCATCCATAGCCGCTAGGAAAGCACGCTCTGCATGTGCTTCTTGCCAAGTAATGTTATCTGTTAACTTGCCTAATTCCGTTAATAGCTCCGTATCGTCTCCACGGCATTCAATACCTAGAGAGCCCTGTGCTACTGCTGGTAGACAATCCTCTACAGGTAAAAACTCAGTAACTACTTCATCGCTCCAGCCAAGGCGTTTAAGTCCAGCTGCTGCTAAAATAATGGCATCGTATTCATCAGTTTCAAGTTTAGCTAAGCGTGTATCTACATTTCCTCGAATCCATTTAATTTCTATATCTGGACGGACTGTTAAAAGTTGAGCACTGCGACGAAGAGAACTTGTCCCAACTACAGCTCCTGCTGGAAGATCGGCAAATTTCACATGTCCTTTTGAAATAAATGCATCACGTGCATCTTCACGAGGTGGGATACAGCCAATTACTAATCCTTCAGGCAATACTGCAGGCATATCCTTCATAGAATGAACTGCAAAGTCAATTTCTTTGTCGTAAAGTGCTTGTTCAATCTCTTTTACGAAAAGCCCTTTACCACCGACCTTAGATAGCTGCACATCTAAAATTTGATCACCTTTCGTGACAATTTCTTTCACTTCAAATTCAAATGGTACACCAGCAGCTTTTAACTCATTGATAAACCAATTTGTTTGTGTTAAAGCTAGCTTACTTCTTCTAGAACCTACAATAATTTTTCTCAACAGTCTTCAACCTCTCTTCTAATACCATAAATGGAATCGTGATAAACTGCTTCCTAAAAAGAAGTTAACAACAACTAATAGGTAAGCATATATATGTACCCACGCATAAGTTGTCCCTGTCAGCTTACTTTTACGATTCACATACAATATAAAGCAATACAAAATTAAAATAATAAAGGACCCAATAATCTTCGCATCAAAAATCGAAAGACTCTTTAGCGTTAGTAGTGCCCATTCAAACCCTAAAACTAAACTTACAAATAGCACTGGAATACCAATGAAAAACGAAACATTCATCCAGTTGCTCGTTTGCTGTAATGATGGCAACCTTGTCCATAAATGTGACCATTTTTTCTTTTTAAGTAAACGGTATAATACTAAATACAATATCGCAAAAACAAATGTTAATGAAAACGCTGCGTACGATAAAATTGCAAATGATATATGAATAAAAAGCATTTCCGAAATTAAAGTATCGCTAACTATTCCTGTTGGTCGTTTCGGCATAAAAGTAAAGATACTAGCGAATAAAAATCCTAGTATATTAATAATAAATACCGGTAGATCAACTCGTGCAATACAGTGCAAAATAATAGATAGTGTCACGAGTAGCCAGGAATAAAAGAGAATCCCTTCAGACAAGGATAAAATCGGAAATCGTTTCGTTTCCACAAAAGTTAATATAATAATGGCACTTTGAATTACCCATACGAATGAAACAAGCCAAAAAGCAATTCGCCTTGCTCGTATTTGCTTATAAAAGTAATCAGTAAAGTAAAATACTAGACTGATCGCATACAAGACGATCATTACTTCATAGAGCCTTGTCATTGTCAAATCAGCCAATAGACATCCCTTCTTTATTTTGAAAGTGCTAAAGTAGTGTACTTTAGCCTAGAAAAAAAACGTTTTCGTATCCTTAGTTTACCATACAGATACGAAAACGCCTCATTTGATATCAGTAGAAAATCTCGTTCGCAGGAAAAAGCTCGAAGGACAACTTTTCTAAAGTTGCACCGCGAACACATAGACATCTATCAATTATGCCTTGGCATAATTGCGTCCGGAATCGGCTTTGTGCAAGCACAAAGAACTCCTTTCCGATTCTGTGACATCCGCCGGAGGCTTAACTTCTTTCAGCGGAGTTTGGACACCCGCTGAAAAGTAACTTTAACCTGCATTCATCTCATCACCTACAGAGGTGGGAGACTTCTGTAGCTGACGCTTTGCTTTCGCTACAAAAGAGATTTGCTGAAAGAAGTTAGAAAGAATACTTTGGTTCAGTGGAAGATTGTGACGACTGTAAGCGTTCTTTGCGTTCAAGCTCTTGTTCTGTCATCGCAGTAACTTCAGCTTCCACAGCATCCTCAATACCGAAAATTTGTTGGAATAAACGTAACTGTTCATTTGCTTTTGGTGAGTTTGCCATTTCCTTAGCTTGTAAAATTGGTTCTTTTAACAATTGATTAATAATAGACTTTGTATGCTTACTTAAAATTTTACGTTCTCGATCCGTTAAATCCGGCATTTTATTTTCGATACTAATCATTGTCTCTTCTTGAATATGATTCGCCTTTTTACGTAAAGCCGAGATGACAGGGACAACGCCAAGAGTCGCAACCCAATCTTTAAATTGCACAACCTCTTTGCCAATCATCGAAGAAATATCAGCAGCAGCACGTTCACGTTCTGCTAAGTTTGCTTCGACGATGCCTTGTAAATCATCAATATCATATAAGAAAACAGTTGGTAAATCTCCAACACGTGGATCAATATCACGTGGAACTGCAATATCTACCATAAATAATGGTTTCCCCTTACGTAAACGTTCAACAAATTGCATCAATTCATAATCAATAACATAATCTGTTGCACCTGTAGAAGTAATTAAAATATCCGCTTCAAGTAACGAACATTGTAGTTCCTTCATAGATTTTGCTTCACCGTCAAATTTAGCTGCCAAACTTTCTGCTTTTTCGAACGTACGGTTAATAACGGTTACTTTTCCAACACCGCTACCGTATAGGTTCTCAATTGCAAGTTCCCCCATTTTCCCTGCACCTAAAATTGCTACATGTTTACGTTGTAAAGATCCGAATATTTTCTTTGCTAGTTCAACTGCTGCATAAGAGACAGATACCGCGTTCTCACCGATAGCTGTTTCATTATGTGCACGCTTCGCAAATGTCACTGCTTGTTTAAATAGCTGATTGTATACCGTTCCAGTAGTTCCAATCTCTTGTCCACTTAAGAAGCTTTTTTTTACTTGTCCCAAAATTTGAGTTTCGCCAAGTACCATCGAATCAATTCCAGCTGTCACTTTGAATAAATGCTCGATTGCTTGATCTTCTTCACGAATTGTTAAATACGAAGAAAATGTCTCCACAGGCAGGCCGAACCATTTTGCTAAAAATTGTTTAACAAAATGACGTCCAGTATGCAATTGATCAACTACTGCATAAATTTCTGTGCGGTTACATGTCGAAACAATAACATTTTCTAATATACTTTTTTGTTGTTGTAGCGCTTCCATTGCCTGTGGTAGTTCACTCTCTATGAATGATAACTTTTCACGAATTTCAACAGGCGCTGTTTTATAATTCAAGCCTACTACGATGGTATGCATGAATAACACCTCTCACGTTCTAATTGACAAATCTCATTATAGCACAGTTCGACAAGAGTTCATCAATAATTTGTGAACATGTCATGAAGAACTGAAATTCGTCATCTACATTAGAATTATTATAAACTAAGTGTAACAAATTATACGTTCGGTTTCAAATTTAATGTTTGTCCGGGAATTTTATAAAGAATCATGATATATTGTTTAACCATCTTCATCTACTTCTATTAATTAGAAGACAATAATTTCCGCTACAGGCTACTCGTTTTCCTGCGGGCGAGCGTCGAGCCGCTTCCTCCGCTTAAGGAACGAAGGCTAAGTGCGTCACGTCCTGTGACAATGCCTTCGTGACCAACATCGTGTTGGCCTCAGGGTCTCGTCTGTCTCGCTTTCCCGCGGGAGTCGAGTAGCCCTCCGCTACAATCATAAAAATGGGCATAAAAAATATATACTATTAAATAGATTTTAAAACAGCCCCATTGTTATTTAATTAAAAAAAATAGCATTTGTCGATTTATTTTTAACAAGGCAGCTTCACTTTATTATTTCAACGAATCTCTGTAAATCGAACAGCAAAATTATCGTTCCCATTTAATAATCAATAGAATTGGCTATGTCCACTAAAGTTTCAGGGGTTACTTTATTTGAAACTCGTTTATCTATACTTAGCAGATACTGCAAATTGTCTCTCTCGAAAACAAGCACATTAAAACCTGAAATGGTCATATATGTGGCTACATTCCCATTCTTTAATTCAAAAGTATTTACTACATATTTCTCTCTTAGAGGCAATTTATACTTAAGTGGGCGAATGTCAATTTTATAGTGATTTTCGGATGAGTGATCATTTATAAATGTCACTTCAAATACGTCATTACCTTCATACTTTGAATCTGTAAATCGTCCAAAATGATGTGTAAAGCTTATTGGGGGTACTCTAAGAGGTAACTTTAATTTTTGGTTAAAATGTTGTTCAAAATCATTCACTGCTTCTTCTACCGATTTATATCCTATTTCGGGATATATTTCTTCATAAGGACTGGGTTTATCATTTGCAGATGCATGTAATGTTATTAAAAAAAACGCACAAAATGAAACTAAGAAAAAAGAAACGGTTCTGTTCATTGGTCTTCACCTCAAAGTATCTTTAGGTATAATATTGCCGAATTTAATAAATTTATTAAATGAATAAGAGTATCACCATAATGAAAAAACCACCGCCTTCTATGAAAGGCGGTGAGCTTATATCACCGTTCAAGAAAAAATTAAAACTGCACACTAAACCCTTTAAATTTATGAATCCCTGTTCCAAACTTTACTAGATCCTTTTCTTTAAGTTCCTTAACCGCGTTTACGAGTTCTTGTAGGATACTTGGTTCAAGACCTAATGTATTATGTGAACCATAAATTTTTGTGACATATGGGATCTTTGATATCTTTTCCCAGGAATCCACTAAATCAATAGGGTTTGTAGAAGGATAAAAAGCATAAATAGGTGTTTCATCATAAAGTAAATCACCGGTAAACAAATATCCGTTAGTTTTGTCAAAAACACATATATGACCTGGAGAATGCCCAGGAGTATGATGAATAATTAATTCTCTATTCCCTATATCAATCATATCACCATCCTGTAATAAGCCAGTTGGTGTTCCTTGATATGGTTTATATGTTTCCGGATTAAATGTTTTTGGAGTAGGAATTGTTATATCTCTACTAATATCTCTTCTTATTTGTTCTAGGGTCAATCCTTTAATACCATTAGTTAACCAATCAGAGTCAGCTTCATGAACATAAATATTTTCAAATTCTCCATGGTTTCCAATATGATCAGCATGCACATGAGTTGTTAAAACAACAATCGGCAAATCAGTCAATTGATCCGTTATGCGTTTAATATTATCTATTCCAAGACCAGTATCAATAAGAACTGCTTTTTCATCGCCAACTAATAGAAATGAATGCACCTTTTCCCAATGTCCATATTCACTAATTGCGAATGTTTTATAATCGATTTCCTGAATCGTAAACCACGAGTCCTTAACCATAATAATCCCCCCAATAGTGCGAGTATGACTTTCAATATTATCCGTAAACAGGCAAGAAGTGATCACCATATTTTTCTTATTCGATATAGTATTCTCATATTCCTTGCTATTTAAGTAACGAAACCAAACTAAATCATTCACAGCAATCACCCCCACGTTGGTAATTACTATATGAATATTTTATCTAGAGTAAAAAAGCTGAACTAATTGTTAGTATTAGTTCAGCTTAAAATAACTTTATTAATCTGTTATTGTTACAGTTTTTATAGCTATAATTTTACCGTCGTTATCGTATGCTACAAATTCTATATCATTATTAACTTTGAAATCCTGCATTGTTTGAACTGTTTTTGTTAGCATGTAGACACTATCACTACGCTTTTTCAATTCAAATTGCACATCTCCACTTAAAGAAGGGAATCGTACATTAACCTTTGCAACATTTGCACAATTGCCATCAATTCTTGCATTCATTGTAATATTGCCTTTGCGTAGAGTTACTGTCGCTTCTTCAAATAAATTTTCAGGAGTCACACAACTAGAAGACGAAGTTTTACATAAAATTGAATCAATAAGTTTTTGGAATACTTGATGCAATTGTAAGTTATCAATTGCGTGGTAATAAGTACCACCAGTTTCAGCAGCCAGTTGCATTAAAATTGCTTCATTGACCTGTGATTTTTTACCCATACTTACAGTGTAAATCTTGATCCCTTTATTTTTTGCATCGTTCAGTACTTTTGTCATTTTCGATTTACTTGTCTTGCCATCTGATACAACAATTATAGATTTTGAAGTTTTCGAGTCATTGGAGAATTTAGACAATGCAAGGTCTATACCTTCAAAAATATCTGTGGCACCATTCTCTTTTGATGCTTTATACAAATCTTTTTTCAAAACATTGTCTGTACTGCCCTCTCCTAGAACAGTAGCTTTTGTATTTGTTTCAATAACAATATTATTTTTAGCCTTAATTTGATTAATTACTTCCATCATTTTCCTACCGCGGTAATTTGTTTGGTCAGAAGCTTTCATGGAAGCAGAGTAATCGACTACATAAGCGACTTCCGTTGCTAATGAACAAGAATTTTTACTAAAGTAAGGATTTGTGAATATTTCCTTTGTAATTGTTTTATCTTTTAAATCCTTCAATATTGTTGCATAACGAGGATCTATTTTATTAACTAATGTTGCTTCAGCTTTAGATTTCCCGTAAACAACCGAGTCAAAGTACGCTACGGCTGTCCCAGCGTTTCCTGTGTTATTTAAATAATCCGAAGTATTTGTAACAAATGAAGCTGTTTTCTCTACACCATCAAATTTAATTTTTACAGTTCCTTGGTAGTCCGTAATAACTTCTCCACCTGGTCTCACTAATGTAACCATAACTTTTGTGTAACGATCTTTACCAGATGGTCTTGATGCCGCATCCGCACTTTCTTTTAATGCTTCCACTCGTTTTTTATAGGCTTCTACCTGACCGAGCAATTTACCACCTTGATATTTTAATAATACTGTTCGATCATAGTTACTTAAGTTTGTGAAAATAGAATAAATATCCATGACACTATCATAATGCTCAAGTGTCAGTTTCTTTTCGTCTGGTAAATAGCTCATAAGTTGAATTATAGCACCGACCGGGTTAATGTTCTCAACCTGTGAGGCAATCGCATCATCAATTCCTTGAATACGATAAATTGGTTGTCTCTTATCTGAAATCATATACATAATTTCAATCGTACTATCAGGATTAATCGATTCTCTTCGGCGTTTTTCAATGATCTCTTCGAACAGCCAAACTGAAATTTTATAGTTTTCAAACTGTAAGTTAGCTTTTTCATAGCCTAATGCAGGATAATTTTTATCACTGCCACCATATTGTAAATATTTATTTTCAACATTTCCTGTAGTACTTGTTACATTTGTTTGCTGTCCAATACTAAATAGTTTTTCTTCTCTATTAATCCAATGGACGTTAACAATGTTTTCTGTAAAGAACTCTGGTAATTTTTCAAACTTATCATATGGAGGTATTACATTTCCATTGTCATCATCAATGTTTTTTGGATCATACACTTGATAATCAATGCGCATTTCCGGTTGAGGTAAGTACCGGACATGTGCATTTAATTTTTCGCCTACAAGACATTTCATACTAGGATCAGTGTTATTAATAAGCTCAAATGAAATTGTATCACGTACAGATTTTGTTAATTTTGGTGCTATAACAATCGCAGAGACAGTAGAGCCATCTGAGTGTACATATTGAGCAGCTTTACCAGAAGTATCAACGATATTCGCCCCATATGATGAAGTTACACGGAATGTATAGGATTTATCATCAGGTATTGGATCACCATTACAAGCCTTTAAGGATACAGTAATTAGCGTTGAATCTTCGTCATTTGCAATTAAGTCTGGTTTTTCAACATCAATACTTTGTAGAGCATTATTAACATACTTCGGACCAGTAAAATCATTGTTATTATCTTTTGGCTTTTCAAAGTCTGCGTTGCTTGAGCCCATGAAGCCTGAAGGTAACGTGATTTTATCGTTATCACGGCCTGTCGCTGCACGTTTTAATCCTAGTACAGCAAAGTTACCGTTTTGTACACTGCGATATAAAAATTCAGCAATATCTCCACGAGTTAGCTTTGTTGAAGGATCGAAATCGGCAAATGTCTTTTTACCAGTGTTACCTGTTGAAATATCATTTGTGTATAAATATTGAACCGCCTGAGGCTCATCTAAATCTAAGCCTTTAAAGGCAGCATATATTCGCGCAAATTGTCCACGTGTAACAGTTTTTGAACGATTGGCTGTTGTATAGGTACCATTAAACGGTAAATAAAAATCACTATAGAAGTTATAAGCTACACTATCGTTATATGTTAATGCATAGTTTCGATCAAGCTTTGCAAACATTACAACAAGCTCTCGCTCAGTTATTTGTTCATTAGGTAAAAAGTTGTTAGCGCTATTCAATGAGAGTAAATCATTATCGACTGCCCACGAAATAGCTTTATATTTACTATTATTTGTAGGCACATCATTAATTGTCGTAGCTGCCTTAGTCACAGCTGGAGTTGCTGTCATCAGGACTAGTACGAAACAAAGCAGGGATAGAAATGCTTTTTTAACATACGTCATTTACTTTTCAGTCCTTTCTTTAATTAAAGAACAATATGTCATCTCGATAGTTTTGTTTTAAGTCATTTTCTAAATAATTCAAGAAACGTACTAATACTAATGATGCTTGTGCTCGCGTTAATGGTTGATTTGGATTAAATCGACCTGTTACAGGGTCACCATTCATTAAGCCTAATTCATTTGCAATGTATATACCATCTTTTGCATAGGTTGGAATTTGTGCATCATCCTTAAACTTTGTCATATAGCCTGGATCTGGCGCCTTATTTTCTAGCCCTAATGCTCGTACAAAAATCGTAGCTGCTTGAGCTCGAGTAATTTGATTATCAGGTTTGAAATACTCCGGAGTTACACCTTTAATAATTCCTTTATTAAACGCGGACTCAATATAGGCATAATCTTTTACAGTACGTTTGACATCTTTAAAAATACTTGTAGAAGATGTCGATTTTTTCGTTTTCGGTTCTTCCATAACTCGTAAGTCGACTGCCTTACCAATCGCCGTTGTAAAGTCACAACGCCTCATAGGGGTATTCGGTGAGAAGAAGTTACTTGCATCAGAGTAAATACCTAAAGAGTATAATTTTTCAATAGCTTCTTTTGCATTATGATTTGATAAATCACGGAACTTAGGAATGATTAAACGTTGAATTGTTGGCATATATTCTTTGTCTAAGTCAACTTTACCTTTTTGTCCAGAGGCTAAATCATACGCATATTCAGAAATAACATCCTTTTCGCTTACTACCGCATATCCACCATCAAAGCTCCCTAAACTCCCTAGGTTTTCTTCATAGTTTAGTACACGTGATTTGCTTGTAGATAAACGATTTTTCACATGGCTTGTCTTACCGTCGCTATATTTATAAACAGCTTCTGTAATTTGTGTTTCTGTTGCTCCCCAGAAGTTTTCATAGCCTGCATGTCGACTATCAGTATCAATCGTTACGGTATTATTGACTGTATTTCTCCCACTTCCAGTTTGATAAGCATATGTTTTTCTCGAAATCACATTGCCTGAGTAATAATCAGAGGCTGCACGATTGTCCGTTACCGTGCCTTGTGAAAATTGGTAATCTACCAATGTATATGTTTTTCCCCCTGCAACAATTTTCTCAGAATATTTTTTCACTACACCATTCGATGTCTTTTGACCAATCGTAGCATAATCTACAACATCAGATTCATATACAATATTTCGTGTCAGTGTAGCACCGTTACTTGCTGTTAGCTTTAAACTATGTGTCTCAGTTAACTTTCCTTTAGATTCTTTTTGTGTGATTTTTATGTCTTTACTAGTACCTTTAAATATAATGGGTGTTCCTGTAATGAAAACAGCTTCCTCATATGTATATTCATTTTTTACAGCACCTGTTGTTTCTAATGAAGCAGCTGATGCATTTTCTGGAATAGTAGCTCCAATAACCAGTGCAGCAAGTACCACTAACATTATTTTAGATAAATGTTTTCGCATTCTTTTTTTGTCCCTTCTTTCATTCCATGCATACCGCATCTACAGCTGAATAATTTTCAACATTACAAAATAATCAGGTGTGTTGATTAACCCATTTTTACCTACTTCATTAATTAGTAGGTGCTCATTTCCACTTCAGACCACTCGCTTTCGTACAGAATATACTATCTCGCTTTTCCAGCGGGAAGTATTGTTCTGTAACGAATGCTCGTAATCCTCCTCTACAATCAGCAAAAAAACTGGCTTATATTAGCAAAAATTTACTATTAAATTTTTGCTACTCAACACACCTAGAAAAGTTAAGGCTGAAATCTGCTTGCCTTCTATTCGTAGGCGACAACATACTTCATCATAAGCAAGTTCTTCCTTCGCTTAAGCTGAATGCCTTCGTTTTAAATATTACTTACAGATTTCTTATTAATCGACTAGTATTAAATGAGCTTTGACAAAACGATCTGATAATACTACTAAACGATCAGAAGGATTTAAATCAGATGCTTGAATAACTTTACCAGCTTTAATAATTGTAGCTTGGTCAATATTCATATCAATCATTTCACCAGCTTCATACCAACGACCATTTTGCCATTGACTTACGCTCTTCACATTGATTACAGCTGGATATTTCGATTTAACTGACTGTAGTTTACCAGTTAACATTAATGGTGCTACAGGCTTAGCTTTATTTAGTATATGAAGGGCCTGTACATGACCGTCCTTCACATAGAAGTAACCATATTCACCTTCGTATAAATGAAGCTCGATATCAGGCATGACACTATATATTTTTTTCCCATCATCTACTATTGCCTTTGTTGAATTACTAACAGATAGTACAGTACGATCTGTTTTCTTGAAGACATTTGACTCGATCTTCATCGCGTCATCAATTTCGATTAAATAGCCATCTGCTTGTGACAAACGTCCATAATATAACTCATGACCTGCTAAGTTTGGTGACATAAAGCTATCACTTGTTACTTGCACGACTTGGGCATAATTATCACGTGCAGCACCGTCCGAAATAACAAAGGCAGTACCATAAGCTAATAAGCCAGTAGGTTCAATTAAACGACCATTTCGAATTAAAATCGATCCATCGTGGAAGTATAATGTACCAGCAGATTTAAGTTTTAATAGCTGATACTTAGTATCCACAGAAAGCATAGGCTCATAGTAAGTTCGCTCGTTGTTTTTCAATACAACAATCTTTTCAATCACTTCTTTGCCAAACTGTTTAACCGTTGCATAATATGCTTCACTGCTAATGTAATTTTTCAACTGACCTTTATCAATTTTTGTATTTCCAACATAGATTGGAACCTTTGATGAAAAATCCATCGTTGACAAAGCCGCTGTTGTATCAGATCCAAATTGCCAATTTATAAATGCATGTTGGTTTTTTACAGTTAATTTATTTGTATTGACATTAACCGTCTGTATCTCACCTTTATATAGGTTTTCAACTAATGTACCCGTCTCACTAATTTCTATTTTTGTGACAATGGATGTGTTTCGATTTTTAAGGTTAAGCTTAACACGATCCCCAACATATAATGCGCTAATATCGACTGCAGAGGAGTTTTTTTGGTAGCTTGTATCTTTGTTTATATAATAAGTTGTTTCCTCTCCAATATCCGGCTTCAACATAATGAATAATCCATTTGGATCAATACTTGTCACTACCCCAGCCAGTGTTTTAGTATTTTCAGCAACTGATGGAGATTCTGTCTCTATTGTAGAATTAGAAGTACCTCGAAGCTCAACAACACTTCGAAGGGAAATATCCGCTTCTACCTTCATTCCCAGCTTAAAGCCTTCGATTGTTGTCACTGTATTATTAATATACAGGCGGGCATTATCATTTATATTGTATGTAACTTGACGACCGCTATCATTTTGCAAAGTAATTTTACTAAGCTTTTTTTCTATTACTCCGTTTGAATTTGCATATTCTGAAAATGTTACATCAACAAAGGTTCCAGTCACCATTTGGGCAGCTTGGGCCGTTTGATTTGATGAAAATCCGAGAACCGCTAGTAACAAAATCATTAGTATGTATGAAATTTTCTTCAACTAATCCTGCCTCCTTAAAAATGTTATTAATAAATAGTATATCGTAATATTGGTAGTTTTTCCTATTCAAAAAGTTACATTTTAGTACTTTTACTGACTTTTTCAATCTACCTTTAGAAACAAAGATAGAGGTAGCTTCCAATTTCAAGCTACCTTTCCTTCATCATACTTGAACGTCAATTGTATGTCCCGCTGTCGGATGTGGAGCATCTAACATTTCAACTAATTGTTCTGTACTTTGCTTTTGCATATCCATTGCCTGTTTTGTTACTGCAAGAGATACATTTTGCATTAAAGTTGCTTGATTCATTGCCATTGATAAAGCTGCGATATCCATTTAGTCCACCTCCTATTTTATTTATCGGTCAGTTGTTTCTTTCATCAAGCGATTCTCCCCATTTAATAAAAAAACATCTACTGTCCTAAATAATAGACTCAATAGATGTTTTTTTATTACATTTTATTTTCGATAGTACGCCAAGCTTCTTCAAAGCCAATTCCTTTTTCTGAAGAAAAGACAATAAGAGGATCATTTTTTTCCATATCTAGCGTTTCTTTCACGACTTTTTTATGCTTATCCCATTTACCTTTTGGGATTTTATCTGCCTTTGTTGCAATGACAATACAAGGAATATTGTAATGCTTTAAAAAATCATACATCATGCGATCATCATCTGTAGGAGGATGACGTAAATCAACAATTTGTACGACTGCCTTTAATTCATTGCGCCCTGTGATGTAACGCTCAATCATTTTCCCCCATGCTTCACGCTCAGTCTTTGAAACCTTTGCATAACCATAACCCGGAACATCTACAAAAAACAATTGCTCTTCAATTTTGTAAAAGTTAAGCGTTTGTGTTTTTCCGGGCTTAGAAGAAATACGTGCTAAAGCTTTACGACCGATCATTCGGTTAATAAATGAGGATTTCCCCACATTTGAACGACCGGCTAGTGCAAATTCTGGCAGTCCATCTTCTGGATATTGGTCTGGTCTTACAGCACTTATGACCATTTCGACGTTATGGACTTTCATTTTCTTAAATACCTCCGTCCAGTGCAATGGCTAATACTTCATCAGCCGATGACACTAGTTTAAATGTTAATTGTTCGCGTACACTTTCCGGAATATCCTCAATATCTCGCTCATTATCTTTCGGACAAATAATTGTCGTTAAGCCTGCTCGATGCGCACTGAGTGTTTTTTCCTTTAAGCCACCAATTGGCAGTACACGTCCACGTAAAGTAATTTCACCTGTCATGCCGACCTCACGACGTATAGGACGGTGTAAAATTGCAGATACAATTGCAGTTGCCATTGTAATACCTGCAGAAGGTCCATCTTTCGGCACAGCTCCTTCAGGAACATGGATATGAATATCATGTGTTTCAAAATATTCTGCATCCACTTTTAGCTCTTCCATTTTTGTACGGACATACGATAAAGCGGTTTGGGCAGATTCCTTCATGACATCGCCAAGCTTCCCAGTTAGCTGCAATTTTCCTTTACCAGGTGTTAATGATACCTCAATTTGTAATGTATCACCACCCACAGTTGTATAAGCAAGCCCAGTAGCTACACCGACTTGGTTTTCCTCTTCTGCTTGTCCATAACGGAAACGATGTTTGCCGAGTAATTCTTCTAACGACTTCGAGCTAACTGTTACTCGTTTTTTCTCACCAGAAACGATGATCTTAGCGATTTTACGACATAAGGTTGCAACTTGACGCTCCAGCCCTCGAACACCTGCTTCACGTGTATAATAACGGATGATATCCACAACTGCTTCATCTTTAATGATAGCCTGCGTTTTTTTCAAGCCATGCTCTTTCAACTGTTTTGGTATTAAATGATTTTTAGTAATTTGCTCTTTTTCAATTTCCGTATAGCCAGCAATTGAGATAACTTCCATACGATCTAGTAACGGCCCAGGAATTGAACTTAAATCATTGGCAGTTGCAATAAATAATACATTTGATAAATCATAAGGTTCTTCGATGTAATGATCACTAAATGTATTATTTTGAGCTGGATCTAAAACTTCAAGCATAGCTGCTGCAGGATCTCCCCTGAAATCATTAGACATTTTATCAATTTCATCTAGAAGGAACACAGGATTAATAGTCCCTGCCTTTTTCATACCTTGGATAATACGACCTGGCATCGCCCCAACATACGTACGACGATGACCACGAATTTCTGATTCGTCTCGTACCCCACCTAATGAAATACGGATAAATTTGCGATCCAAGCTTTCTGCAATAGATCGAGCTAATGACGTCTTACCTACACCTGGAGGGCCAGCTAAACATAATATTGGTCCACGTAACGATTTTTTCAACTGCCGTACAGCTAAATATTCTAATATACGTTCTTTTACTTTTTCTAATCCGTCATGATCACGATTTAAAATGTCCTCTGCATGTGTGATATTCATGCGATCCTCAGTCGCATTTGTCCATGGAAGTGATACAATCCAATCTATATAGTTTCGGATTACGCCACTCTCCGCACTAGCTCCAGGTAACTTTTCATAGCGATCCAACTCTTTAAGCACAGCTTCTTTCGTTGATTCAGGCATGCCTGTTTCGTCAATACGTTTACGTAATTCAGCTACTTCGCCAGTTTTCCCTTCACGGTCCCCTAGCTCTGTTTGAATAGCTTTCATTTGTTCACGTAAATAATATTCTTTTTGCGTACGCTCCATGGATTGTTTAACTTTTGAATTAATTTTCTTCTCAAGATCAAGTACTTCTTGCTCATCATGTAAACGAATAATTAAATGATCTAAACGCTTCTTTACATTGAGCATCTCCAATACTTCTTGTTTATCTGCAATCTTAAATGGCAAATGTGATGCAATGATGTCTGCTAAACGACCTGGCTCTTCAATATCCGCCACAGTACTGATGGTTTCCGATGTAACCTTATTGGAGGCTTTCGCGTATCTTTCGAAATACGTTAACAACGTACGCATTAAAGCCTGCGTTTCAACATCCTTATCGATTGTTTCCTCCTTAACATCGATGTCAACAATCGTATATTTTTCTAATGCACGATAGTTAGACCATGTTGCACGCGCTACACCTTCCACTAAAATACGTAGTGTTCCATTAGGTAATTTTAGCATCTGTTTGACATAAGCCATCGTACCAATTGTATATAAATCTTCCTCATCAGGCTGTTCATCATGCATTTCTTTTTGCGTTACCAATAATATCAATTGGTCCTCTAACATTGCTTGTTCCAGCGCTGCTACAGAACGATTTCTACCCACATCAATATGTAACACCATCGACGGGTATACTAAAAGTCCACGTAAAGGCAATAATGGTACATTTGTTGTTTTTTGTATTGTCACCATGCGGGTATTCACCTCCGTCAAAATTTTCTTGTTCACTCCCGCGCTACTAGTATGTGTTTAAAAAGCTGATTCACACTAGTTAATCAACCGAGTCAAAAATTTCATCTAATTACAGTTGGCTTTATGTAAGAATGAATAAAAAGCTGACTGTCGATATGTGCGAATATTGCACAACCGAAGTCAGCTAAATTACTCTTTATCTCATAACAATAGACAGTCAGGTCTGTTCGTTATGCTGAAGTTTTTGTGTCGCTACCTTCATCGAGTTCAGTGCCATCTTCAAGAAGCAATTTCGGTTTTTCTTTATCCGTAATTGTTTTTGCCGTAATGATACATTTTTTCACGTCTTCACGTGAAGGAAGTTCGTACATTACTTCAAGCATTGTTGACTCAATAATTGAACGAAGACCGCGTGCACCTGTTTTCCGCTCAATTGCTTCTTTTGCAATTTCCGAAAGGGCACCTTCATCAAACTCAAGCTCAACACCATCTAGTTCAAGCATTTTTTGATATTGCTTAGCTAGTGCATTTTTAGGCTCTGTTAAAATTTGTACAAGCGCAGACTCGTTTAATTGCTCTAGACTCGCAAGTACTGGTAATCGACCGATGAATTCTGGTATTAGACCAAATTTCAATAAGTCCTCTGGAATCAGCTTTGCCATAATAGAGCCTTCATCCATATCAATCTTGTTCGGATCTGAACCGAAGCCAATTACTTTTTCACCCTGACGACGTTTAATAATGGACTCTATTCCATCAAACGCTCCACCGACAATAAATAAGATGTTTGTAGTATCGATTTGTAAAAACTCTTGGTGAGGATGCTTACGTCCACCTTGTGGAGGGACACTCGCAACTGTACCTTCTAAAATTTTAAGAAGAGCTTGTTGTACACCTTCACCTGATACATCACGTGTAATGGATGGATTTTCAGATTTACGTGCAACCTTATCGATTTCATCAATGTAGATGATCCCTTTTTCAGCACGCTCGATATCGTAATCTGCTGATTGAATTAATTTTAATAAGATATTTTCAACGTCCTCACCAACATAGCCAGCTTCTGTTAGAGAAGTAGCATCCGCAATAGCAAAAGGAACGTTTAATATACGCGCCAATGTTTGAGCCAATAAAGTTTTACCGCTACCAGTTGGGCCGATTAACACAATGTTCGATTTTGCTAATTCTACATCATCAATTTTACTATTCGTATTAATACGTTTGTAGTGATTATAAACCGCAACTGCTAAAGCTTTTTTAGCACGTTCTTGTCCAATTACATACTCATCTAAAATCGCTAAGATTTCTTTCGGTTTTGGAATATCTTGAAATTCAATTTCTTCTTCAACGCCCAGTTCCTCTACAACGATTTCTGAACAAAGCTCGATACATTCATCACAAATATAAACACCAGGACCTGCAACTAGTTTACGTACCTGTTCTTGTGGCTTTCCACAAAAAGAGCATTTTAAATTGCCTTTTTCATCATTAAATTTGAACAATATGTTTCACCCCTATTCAAGCAACAATCTTACAAGATTATTGAATCTTTATCAAATAAATTGTCTGCATCCATTTACACCACTGCATTTATGGTTCGAGATTTTAAAAAAACTTACGACATGCATAGTACAGAAACAATGACATTTATCGCAAAGTTGCCAATTATTTAGCTTGACGAATTTACCAATTATATCTTAATTTCCATGCGTTTGTAACTGACTGATTCTTCAGAAACCTCTTTCGACCAGAGATCTTTCGTTTAGTCAAGCTCTCTGACCCTCGTCACTTGATAATTGGCTTTTGACCTCACTGTCACAGCCGTAAGTACAAGATACAGATACTCAAATGAGCAACTTGTTTTTCTTTAAAATCTATTACATTCGCCAGAGGCTTAACTTCATTCAGAAGAGGATGTATTACGTTGTTCC
Organism: Lysinibacillus sp. NPDC094403; assembly: GCF_050278745.1. NCBI lineage: Bacteria > Bacillati > Bacillota > Bacilli > Caryophanales > Bacillaceae > Lysinibacillus > Lysinibacillus sp. NPDC094403. The sequence continues at coordinate 117,880 of NZ_JBNNTL010000005.1, forward strand.
TCATTTGGAAGAATTGAGACATCTATAAAACTAAGTCTTAACTCTGCTGAATAAAGTTAAATTTTAGCATCGTGTGAAAAGTCAAACAATACTATGTATTAGAGAATTGTAGAGGCTCTGCCTATCCCCCCTCTTAAAAAAGTACTTCCTTTTGGAGGATGCTTTTCGTGGTGAAAGTAGTCATAATATTAATAATATAATTAACTGAACTAAACCTAAAAGGGAATCTGGCTTAACCTAAACAATAAATATGTGATAAAACAAGGCACGGTTTAATGCCGTACCTTGTTTTCATTTATCTATCCAGTTACAAAAAAATCCTATTCAGTAATTTTAGCGTTTTCTACTAAAAATTCAACTGTTTTTTGAATTTTAATGTCGTTTTCAAGAACTGCTGTGCCGCCTAAAGCGCCAGTAATTTGTTCTTTAGTCATGTTAAATTGAGCAGCCATTTTTTCTAATTCAGCTTCGATATCAGCTTCAGTTGCTTCAATTTTTTCAGCTTCAGCAATTGCTTCAAGTGTTAAAGATACACGTACACGGCTTTCTGCTTCTTCTTTCATTTGTCCACGTAAATCTTCTTCTGATTGACCTGAGAATTGGTAGTAAAGGTCTAAGTTCATGCCTTGCATTTGTAAACGTTGACCAAATTCTTGTAACATACGATCAGTTTCAGAGTTAATCATACCAGCAGGTACTTCAAATTCAGCATTTTCAGCAGCTTTTTCAACTAATTCATCACGAAGTGCTGCATCTGATTCAGCTTGTTTTTGCTCAGCAGTTTGCTCTTTGATTTTAGCGCGTAAAGCTTCAACGCCTTCAACTTCTGGGTCTAATTCTTTAACGAATTCGTCGTTTAATTCTGGAAGAACTTTTGTTTTAACTTCTTTTACAGTTACTTTGAAAGTAGCTTCTTTACCAGCTAATTCAGCTGCATGGTATTCTTCTGGGAAAGTAACAACTACATCTTTAGATTCACCAGTTTTCACACCTACAAGTTGCTCTTCAAAGCCAGGGATGAATGAGCCAGAACCGATTTCTAGTGGATAGTCTTCACCTTTACCACCTTCAAATGCTTCTTCACCTACGAAACCTTCAAAGTCGATAACAGCTGTATCGCCTTCTACGATTGCTTCGTCTTCTTTAATTTCAAGCTCTGCTTTACGAGCTAATTGATCTTGAATTTGTGCTTCTACTTCTTCATCAGTAACTTCTACTGGAAGTTTCGTAACTTCTAAACCTTTGTACTCACCAAGTTTTGGCTCAGGCTTCACTGTTACTTGAGCATTAAATGTGAAATCTTTACCGTGTACGAAGTTTTCTGTACCAGAAATTTCTGGGTAATCAACTGGCATAATACCAGCTTCATCGATAGCTTTTGAATAAGATTCAGGAACGATGATTTCTAATGCATCTTGGTATAAAGATTCAATACCAAAGCGTTGTTCAAACATTTTACGAGGCATTTTACCTTTACGGAAACCTGGTACGTTAATTTGTTTTACAACTTTTTTGAACGCTTGGTCCATTGCTGCGTCTACTTCTGCAGCAGGTACTTCAATTGTAAGAGTACCGATATTACCTTCTTGTTTTTCCCATTTTGCTGACATGTATAAATACCTCCAAATAAATAATCAAGTTTTAAATGTTAGACAATTCATTCGTAACTACGATTTTGACAACCATTTTAGTATAACATAGATGCGCATAGTTTCAACTTATTTCATACGCCATGTAGTTCTGTTAGTTTTTCTAACATTTGTAAAAAGTCAATGATTTCATAGTCCATTTCCTGTACTTTTCCTAGCATAGATTGTACAAAGTCAATATAACTATAAGCAATATCGTCGGCTTCGAATGGATGCCATTCAAACGGATACGTCACAATGGCATGTTTCGCCATTAAATATTGTACCATTTCCAACGTCGATGGGTCTTGCTCTAATTTATTCTCAATTATTTTTTTTACTTCCCTATACTGCGGCAACTGATTTGGTAGGACTAAATTGATAGGATTAATAGTCGTTGTTTCATTAAATTTCGAGACAGTAATTTCAATTGACACTTCTTGTTCCACTAATAGGATTAGTGCTAAGCTCTGAACAAATGGATGGATCGTTGGATATTCAATAATAGCTTTCAATGCAGTTTTTAACTGTCGTACATTCGTATCCATTAAGCGATGCAGTCGAATAGATTGTTCGTCTGGCGTTAATGCACTAAATTTCGAAAGTTCATATTCTTGCTCTTCTAACAATCGTTTTGCATCCTCTTTTTTTTGAAGATTCTTAGCAACCTCTTGATTCAAGCTTCTTAAGCGTTCAAATTTCTCAAGCTGATCTTCCGGAAGTACGTTTTCTTCAATTAATGTCGTAATTAACGACTCTACTTGATGGTATTCTTTTAACTGCATACATACAGTAACATACAGTTCCATTACTTCTACATATAATGTCGTACCCATTGCAAACAATTGCTCACAAACATTTTTAACTTTATCGTATGCTTTTAGTTCATATAAAGCATACGCATAGGTACTTAATGCAAGTTCATCTCCAGTTTCATACAAAAACGCTTTTTCAAAGCTTGCCACAGCTTCTTCATATTGATAATTTTCCGCATACATATGTCCTTCACGTATTAATGTCTGAACAGCACCAGGAAAAACAACAATATTGTCATGTTTTATAACATGCCGTTTTCGCTTTGTCATTCTCCTCACCTCTTTACCACTATTTTACTTATCAATTTCTATATGAATCATCACAATAACAGGGGGTAGATTTCCGTTCCGACTGAGCCCTTTCCTAGGGAGCGTTCGATAAGCCACTTAGCAAAGTCAAAATGTTGGTCATGAAGGAGTTATCACAGGACTTGATGCTTTCCTTCTATTAGATCTCGCCAGGGTCTCATCTGTGAAGCTTCCCACCTTCACTCTACTCAACTTCATTAGTTGGCATACGTCATGTTTTAACAAATTTTATTTTCAATTTTCAGCGATTACAATAAATACCATAAATTTTATTCCTTGCTTATTTTAACAAAAATCTTCGCTTTCATATTTCATATTTTGTAATAAATTGTATTATAATTAATAATGACTATCATTTATTACCGTTTACAGGGCATCTAGCTTCGTTTAATTTTAAAAAAAGTTATTCACAAGGAGTGGTATACATGCAATCAATGGATACAGTTAGTGAATTTGGTAGTAGCGTCTCTCCTATGTTTGAAGCGCTATCTATTAAAGTTGTTTCGTTTTCTACAGCGGAAGGTCCCAATCAGAAGGATTATCCGATTGAATTTGAATTACTCACACGGACAAAGATTGATTTATACACGCAAGAAGCAATTACACATATTATAAGTATCCACGGTTACATTCCTGGCTCCATTTTAATTGGACACCAACATGAGTCACTTTTTATTATTCCCCAAAATGTACACATTGAATGCAACTATAAACTTCTAAGTATCGACGGAAAAGATATGCAACGCATCTTACAGCACTCTCAACCAAATCTTCATTATAGCGAGTGGCTAATCGACGCCATTAAAAATGCAAATATTCTTGTAGATTTAAAAACCAATCAAAATACGTTTACTGAATTGCCACTCGGTATAAAATCAGCCGTTATATTATAACTAGGATGAGACATACTTAAATAGGTATGTCTTTTTATTTTCATTCAGAATTTCTGTGCGAAAGCGCAGCGTCAGCAACAATTACGCCAAGGCGAAATTGATTATGTACTCCTTTAATAAGTCTATCCCTTTTTGTTGCTTGTCTATCATATCAACTTTCCCTTGATTCTGGAATTCCTATTGCGAATATCCTCCTATATCACTAGAAAACTTCACAAATCAGCAAATTTGTCGTTGAAGCCTTATAATAAAAAGACCTAGCTCCATAAAAGCATTTTTACTATGTCTGCGCATTGTTATAAATATAATTTGCAAAGACAAGTGATCTTCAAGAAATATGTTGAAAAAATGCTCTTATAACGCATTAACTTTACTTTGGGGGAATTACATATGAATATCAAAAATACTTTACAATCGTTTTCAACAATGACACATTCAGCACGACAAGAATTTATGTTAGAAAAAGGCGATTGGTTGTTACAAGAAATGTTAACGCACATCGGTACACCAGATGCAGAATTACGAGACAAATTAATTTACCGTACTTTTATTGATTTACTTAGTGATGATTTACTGAGCACCGAGCAACTACAACATTTATTTGATTCAGCAACAGGCAACGATTTTTTATATTTAAACATAGGGGAAGAAATGACAGATAGTGTCTTTACACGTTCGTTTTCTGCTTTACTTGTAGCAAGTCTTCTTGCAAAGGATGCTGAACTACACATTTTAAATGATGATTGTCTTCAAATTTTCTTTCAAAAGATTGGTCGTTTTTTATTATTGGAAAAAGATACAAGAGGTCATGTTCAAGACAAGGGCTGGGCGCACAGCATTGCTCATGGTGCAGATTTAGCAGCAACGACAATTAGACACCCTAAGTTTGATTTACAGCATGCGCCTTTAATCTTGCATGCATTGAAACTTGTTACTTGGAAAGATACTGTTTTTGTCAACGATGAGGAGGAACGCTTAGTTAATATAATTGAAGCGTTACTAGCTCGAGACTACTCCGAGGAGGCATTAATAGAATTTGTCGAACAGGTATTTGATAAATTTGAAATGCATTTAGTGACACAGGGCTATAACGAAGCCTTTTTTAGCGGACGTACATGCACTTTAAATTTAATGAAAACATTGTACATTGCATTAAAAATGAATAACCTAGCTCCAAAGCTTCAAAATACTATCTATGGACATGTAGCAAAATGGCTAAAGCTCGGAGCTTAATATCAATTTCATATTTGCTTAATTGCGCCGAATGAAGTTAAATTCCACTTTCTCTCTGCTTAGAACATTTATTTTCGTCCCCATAACCAAATTTAGCAAACTAAGAATATCCTTAGTTTGCTATTTTTACTTTTCAGATAAAATATCAAGAATACAATATATGGAATACCATAACTATATTAACATAATTAATATTAGTTTCCGAAATACTACTTTCCAAACATCCCTTACATTGAAAGTTTATCCTTATATATCCACAATTCTATTTCCCCCGCACTCACCTTTTAAAAAAACGCAACAAAAAAGCATTCTACACCTTAGCAAAACAGCGATTTTATTACAAAACGAAGTCTAAATTGTGAAATGATATTTTCACAAAAAAAACTATTTAATTAGTTAAAGATGAGAAACTCAGTATTTTCAACGTTTTAACAGTGTTTATTTAATTAAACACAAAAATACTAATATTGAAATAACGATTTTTGTTCAAAAAATGTTCATATTCATCCCGAAATTACTATTAAAAAAATAAAAAATTAATTTTTTTTTCTTTAAAACGGGCGTATAATCCAATGTGCAAACAACGACATTTGTGTCGGTCGATTATGACACATTGTCTGAAAATCGATTACACAGATTAAAGACTTTGCGAACGCTTGCACTAGACCAATCAAATACTAGATTCAATGTTTCATATTGAACCATGCCATTGTAAGTATTTCTGATTATTTGATTGGTACAACAACTAAAAGAGGTGACCGTATTACCCACTATTTATAAATTCGAATCTATTTACAAACACAGAAAATTTATGAATAGCCGTTTTATAGAAAGGAGTCAAACATGAAGAAAAAGTTAAGCCTAATGTTTGTTGCATTTGGTGCGCTTGCAGTTCTTTCTGGCTGTGAACCCCTAACAGTCTTTGATCCAAAAGGGCCAAATGCCAAAACATTATCAGACACAATTATTTTATCCATTATTACAATGGCCTTTATATTACTAGTCGTGTACGTGCTTTTAGCATTTATGCTAACTAAATACCGTGCTTCTAAAACACCTGCCGATTATGAGCCTCCTCACGAAGAGGGTAGTCATTTACTTGAAATTACATGGACAGTTATCCCTATTATCATAGTGGCTTTCTTAGCAATTGTTACTGTTAGAACAACAAGTACAGTAGAGTCTCAACCAGCAGGTTATGACAATAAAGAGCCACTTGTAATTTACGCATCATCCTCTAACTGGAAATGGCATTTTAGTTATCCAGAGCAAGGTATTGAAACTGTAAACTATGTAAATATTCCAACTGACCGTCCAATTGAGTTCAAACTATACTCTTTCGGACCAATCACAAGTTTCTGGATTCCACAATTAGCTGGTCAAAAATACGCGATGAGTGACATGTTAACAACTATTCACCTAGCTGCAGATGAGGTTGGTTCATACATGGGCCGTAACTCTAACTTTAGCGGTCGCGGTTTTGCTCAAATGGAATTTGAAGTTCAATCTATGACAGAAAAAGACTTCGACAAATGGGCTACTGATGTGAAAACAAAAGAAAAACCATTAACAAAAGAAAAATTTGATGAACTATTAAAAGCAGAACACGTTGGTCGTTCAAGCTATTCATCTACACACTTAGAATTTAGCCCAGCTCCAATGGAACACAGTGAACACATGAAAATGGGTGACATGGATCATAGCGATATGAACATGTCTGAAAATGAAATGGATCACTCTAAAATGGATCATGGGAATCATTCTGATTCACACGAAAATTCTGAAGCAACACATTCACATTAATTTTATTTTTACACCTGAAAGGAGCGCATCCAATGAGCATGGAAGAAATTTTCCATCCACTTAAAGAACCGATGATTTTGGGGGCAGCTATTAGTATCATAGTTGGAGCAGTAGTTATCGCAATCGGCCTTACTTATTTCAAAAAATGGGGCTATTTCTATAAAAACTGGCTATCAACTGTTGACCATAAAAAAATCGGTATTATGTATATCGCTACAGCACTATTGATGCTATTCCGCGGCGGTATCGATGCTTTGTTAATGCGTGCACAAACAGCAGTTCCTGATAACGGACTTCTTGATGCACAACACTATAATGAGATTTTCACAACACACGGTTTAATCATGATTTTATTCATGGCTATGCCATTCGTAATTGGTTTAATGAACATTGTTATCCCACTGCAAATTGGTGCACGTGACGTTGCCTTCCCACGTCTAAATGCAGTCAGCTTCTGGTTATTTGCAGCTGGTTGCGGTTTACTAAACCTATCATTTATCATTGGTGGTTCACCTGATGCTGGTTGGACAGCTTACTTCCCACTATCTGGGACAGAATTTAGTCCATCTGCTGGGGGCAACTACTATTCTTTAGCTTTACAATTATCAGGGATTGGTACGTTATTGACTGGTGTTAACTTCATCACGACAATCATTAAAATGCGTGCACCTGGTATGACGTTAATGAAAATGCCAATGTTTAGTTGGTCAATTTTAATCACAAACGTTATTATCGTTTTCGCGTTCCCAGTGTTAACTGTAGCGCTTGCATTAATGATGTTTGACCGTCAATTCGGTACACAATTCTTTGCGATGCAAAATGGCGGTATGGATATGCTTTGGGCCAACCTATTCTGGGTTTGGGGACATCCTGAGGTTTATATCGTTATCCTACCTGCTTTCGGTATCTTCTCAGAAATCATTGCAACATTTGCACGTAAAAACTTATACGGCTATACATCAATGGTTATGAGTATGGTTGTTATTTCGTTACTATCATTCTTAGTATGGGCCCACCACTTCTATACAATGGGTCATGGCGTTATGGTAAACAGCTTCTTCTCTATTACAACAATGGCGATCGCTGTTCCAACAGGGGTTAAAATATTTAACTGGTTGCTCACAATGAGACACGGTAAAATTCAATTTACAACTCCGATGCTTTATGCACTTGGTTTTATTCCGATTTTCACAATCGGTGGGGTTACAGGGGTAATGCTAGCAATGTCTAGTGCGGACTATCAATATCATAATACGATGTTCTTAGTTGCCCACTTCCACTATGTATTAATTCCAGGTACAGTATTCGGTGTACTTGCAGGTTACCACTACTGGTGGCCAAAAATGTTCGGTTTCCGATTAAATGAAAAACTAGGGAAAACTGCTTTCTGGTTTATCGCAATTAGCTTCAACGTAGCTTTCTTCCCTCTATTCATTTTAGGTTTAGATGGTTACGCTCGTCGTATGTACACTTACTCTGCTTCAACTGGATATGGTCCATTGAGCATGGTATCGTTCATCGGTGCAATTGGTCTTGCTGTCGGCTTCGCGTTAATCGTATATAACATTTACTACAGCTGGAAACATATGCCACGTAATGAAAAAGCAGATGTTTGGGATGGTCGTACGCTAGAATGGGCTACTCATTCTCCAGTACCTGAATACAACTTCGCAGTAGTTCCGACTGTTTCACGTTTAGACGAATTCTGGTTCGCTAAAAAAGAAGGTCGCGATATTACTGAAGGTAAGATTGAAAAAATTCATATGCCTAACAACACTGGCACACCTTTCTGGATGAGTGGATTCTTCTTCCTTGCAGCATTCTTCGCTGTATTTAATCTATGGATTCCAGCCATCGTAAGTATGCTTTGTGTATTTGGCTTTATGATTCATCGTTCATTTGAAAAAGATCATGGTCGTTACATTTCAGTTGAAGAAGTTATGGCAACTGAAAAAAGCTTGAGAGGTGATAAATAAAATGAAAATCGATTCTTCACTTCCATTAGAATATAGTACAGAGGAAAATCGCCTGAAAATTTTCGGTTTCTGGATTTTCCTTGGTGCCGAAATAGTATTATTCGCCACACTATTTACAGTGTATTTCACACTTCATACACGTACAGGTAGTGGCCCAAATGGCGCTGAAATCTTTGAATTAACACCAGTATTATGGGAAACATTCTTATTATTAACAAGTAGTTTCACAATTGGTCTTGGTGTTCATGCAATGCGCATTGGCAACAAAAAAGCGATGATGGCATTTTTCATCATCACACTTCTATTAGGTCTTGGCTTCTTAGGTATTGAGATTGATGAGTTTGTCACTTATGTTCATGAAGGTGCTACAATTCAAACTAGCGCATTCTTATCAGCATTAATGACTTTACTTGGTACGCACGGTGCCCACGTAACATTCGGTTTCTTCTGGGGCGTTGCAATTTTAATCCAAGTAGCAAACCGTGGCTTAAACCCACAAACGGCTAACAAAGCGTTTATCTTCTCACTGTACTGGCACTTCCTAGACGTTGTTTGGATTTTCATCTTCAGCTTCGTCTACTTGAAAGGACTGATTAGCTGATGAAGGAATTATTCCCAAAACAACATGTGATGGGCTTCGGCTTCTCACTATTACTAACACTTGTAGCTTTAGCTGTTGTTAAGTTTGATATGTCTGCTAACATGGCACTTGGTATTTTACTAGTGACTGCTATTGCACAAGCAACTGTACAATTAGTATTATTCATGCACATCGGTGAATCTGAAGATAAGAAAACGTTATATATAACGATTTTATATGCAGTATTCGTAGGTGTTGTTACAATCCTAGGTACATTATTCGCAATGATCTGGGGCTATAACTGATAAAAAAAGCCGAGAAAATGATATCATTTTCTCGGCTTTTTCTTTTTGGGAAAAATTTTTTCGTCAATTTAAATGAACACTATCTCGCATAACTCAACATTCCGTAAAGTTTAAAAAGTAATATTTCTGCATCTAAATAAGGCCTAGTTCAGCCTAAATACCAGTCCTTATTATTTTACGCCCTGTAGCAGCCAATAATTCTAATGCCTCGAATACTTGATTTAAACTATATCCTGCGCACACCTATTTCAAATCAAACACTAAATACCATATCGTCTTTCAAGACCCCTGCATTTAGTTTTCCCTACCATAAACTATTAAAGCTCTATAACTTTATGATTCACTCTGCAAATATTCTAGCAACGGTTCCCTGTTGTAAAACTCACATTTTAGGTTAATTTTCTGATTATTATCAAGTTTTGTTCAATTATTAACAAAACTTGATTTTGGAACTTATATAGCTAATGTTATGATAATAAAAAAAGGAGAAGACCTATTTCCGGGGTATTTTAAGACCGCTATTTTGGAAGCAGTTATGATTATGAGCACATTTTCCGTCAATTACGTACGTATCAAATGCGTGCAGGCATTCCTATAATGTCTGCAGCGAAGGCGCAATATCTCGGATTTGATTAGCATTTCAGACCCGACATATGTATATGAACACAGCTACTATTACGACAGCTTCGATGAAAAGTATCGAACAAAAAATATTATTTATGAAATTAATTCAGCTAACAATGTTTTTCTATCACCAATTATTATTCTTGTACTACTTTTTCTTGTTATTTAGCTAAGCATGAAGGCTTATAAATACAGGTATAAATTGGGCATTTACTATTATTTTAATATTGAATTAGTACTGTTTTTTAAATAATGAAACTTTTACTTTTATAGTAATGTATACTAATAGATGATGTTTTTACCAAGAATAGGAGATGAAAGTAATGAACAAATTTTTTAAAGTTTTAAGTGTTGGAGCACTAGCACTAACACTAGCAGCTTGTAACAGTAGCGCTACACCAACTAAAGACACAACTAAAACAAGTGAACTTACTTTAGAGCAAGTGTATGAAAAAGCGGTGAAACGCCAGGAAGACATTAAAAGTGCGAGTGCAAAAGCAGAAGTGACTCAAGAGGCAAAAATGGGGTCAGGTGACAAAGCAGAGAAATTTACCAGCGATACAAAAATGGACGTGGATGTAGTTACCGATCCATTAGGTATGCACTTCTCAATGACAACGAAAGCGCCAGATATGCTTGACGAAGGCGACAAGAATAATGAAGTGTCAGTTGAAATGTACATGAATAAGGATCAAGGTATTTTCGTAAAAGACGAAACTACCGATAAATGGTTAAAGTTGCCAAGTGATGATTTCGATTCACTTTTAAAGGAGACTTCATCAGCAGCAAACGCTAAGGAACAATTAGAACAGCTTAAAAAGTTTGCAAGTGATTTTAAATTCGAGCAAACAGATGATGCATATGTCTTAACTTTAGACGCAAAGGGCGATAAGTTTAAAGAGCTTATCGATTCTGAAATGAAAAAATCGTTGAAAGATCTTAACCTTCAAGAAAATCCTCTTGATAATTTAACGATTAATAAAATGGACTACGTACTATACATTGATAAAGAAACTTTTGATACAAATAAAATAGATGTGAATATGGATTTGAAAATAAAAGTGGAAAAAGAAGAATTTTCGTCAAAAATGAAGACAGTTGTAACATATACTGATTTCAATAACCTAAAAACAATTGACATACCAAAAGAAATTATCGATAACGCACAAACTGTTGCACAGTAAACAATATTATAAAGGAATCTGCATACTTTAATGTGCGCAGATTCCTTTTGCTTTGGGTAACACTTCATTGAAATCGACCATTACCCTAGGATTTCACTTGAAGATTTTTCGAAAAAATCCGCAAGACTTATATATTATTTATACTATAAATGAACAGAAACATTACGATTTAAAACATATTTAGCGGCCTCAACATATTCGGTTGCTGCTGCTCTTTGGCTTATTATTGCTGTTGGGACGAAGCTTTCAAAGGCATGATAAAAGCCAGGATACAAATGGAATTCAACATCAACACCAGCCTGACATAGCCTCGTTAAAGCAAAGATGTTTCTCTTAGTAAACGGGAGTTAGAGGTTATGATGCAGGTTGCTAACGGAGACAGTACGAAGGAAATTGCAAATAGTATGGATTTAAGCGAATTTACGATCAATCAATATGTAAAATCTGCAATTAAAAACCTAAAGGCTAAAAACCGTTCCCATGCTATTAATCTACTTTACCAACAAGGTATTATTCTATAATTACAACAAAGGGGATTTCTCTCATCCCCTTTGTTGTAAAGTTATTCAATCACTCTATTAATACTCTGTTCTTTTCGCTTTAATCGACCATCAATGGACCAATTCGTCCACATCCGTAAAGCCTGCTCAAATGGACCACGCTTGAATTTTTTTAAATATAAGACACTGCCAATGCACTGCACACAATAAATGCCTAACCCAAATAACATACCATTCAAGATGCCTAATTTTCCGAATATCCCAAAAACATAGCCAAAAAATACAGTTGTACAAATAATAGATTGCATTAAATAATTAGTTAAAGACAGCTTACCAACACATTCAAAGGCATGAATAATAGACGACGTACGCCATTTCTTATAGAGAAAGGCGGCTACACATACATAGCCTAACGCTAACACTTGTGCTCCACTCATCTGAAGCATAGTTGACAAATCTCCTTCTTTTAAACTCAAATATTTACATAGTATCCCAATAGGTACAAGTATCATACCTAGCTTATACCACTTTTGTTCCCGCTCTATATTTACAAATGCTCGCATTTTCGCAAGCGCCATACCAAGTAAAAACAATGGTGTATAGAATAATGGTGCTACAAATAATAGGATAGATATTTCCTGTTCAGGCATCAGCCTATTTAGACGAAAATTAACGACATCTAAATAACTACCATGTGCATATATGGTATCTGCTTTTTCAATATACGTATTGATATCCTGCTGATTTGCTGCAAAATCTAAGTTAATATTCATCATAATTGCAACTGAAAATACAAAGGAAATACTAGCCCATATGATAATTGTTTTTGCTTTTCGATTAATGAATGGTAACAAAAACAGAATCATACAACCGTAATATAAGAGTATGTCACCTTCCCATATAAATGTAGTATGCAGCCAGCCTAATAGAATGAGCCCCATGCTCCGTCGAAGTATAATCCATCGACTTTTCATCCCTTTTTCACGGACAGATTCAATTAGCTTAATAAAAGAAAATCCAAATAACAGCGTAAAAATAGGCATAAAAGATCCGCCGATAAACACCCTTACAAAATCCCCTGCACTTTGTGATGATAAATTTTTTAAGGCTCCATGTGTGCCGTATTGAAAAATTATTAAATTAGCAAGTAAAATCCCAAGCAAACTAAATCCACGAAGACTATCAACGAACGAAACCCGCTTCAATCCCATCATGTTTCCCCTTTCCATTCATTTAAAGAAAGAATAACGTAATAACCTTATAGCTATTTAATCGTTATCTTAAGATGGTCTTAAAAACAGAAAAATAGAACTATTCAGTTTCCAAGTGTATAAGGGTACATGAAAATGGACGTATGAATCTTGTTCGATAACAAAAAGACTTCTACTCATTAAGCAGAAGTCCCATGTTATAAAAAAATACTCCTTAACAATTAAAAATAAACTGGTCCACAGTCTTTCATATACATAAACTAGACCCAATAATTCTTCATTAAATCAGTTGCCCAACGTGGCTGTTTTATTTCACCTTTTGGTAAAAATTCTTTCATTACAGGCTTTATATCAATGATTGGTGTTCCATCAATTGCATCTAAGCCTTTAACGATTAATGCTCTATCCTTTAATTCTAGTAATTCTACAACCGTTACACCTATTTTATTAGGTCTATTTTTACCTCTCTGTGCGAAAATACCGACTTCCGGATAGTCCTTATTATTTCTTGGATGTCTCGCTTCATATTGAATTTTTTCATCTGCCACCTTGTCAAAATAAAAAATTATTTCTAAATGGGAAAAATCATCAATCCCTTTTAAAGAAGATTCATGAATATCTTTTGTTAATACAATGGTAGAAATGACTTCACCCCAATTGTCATCTTCAATCATTTCTCGACAATTGCTCACTACAGCTATTGGTTTAATATTATAGAGCATTTCAAGACCTCTTCTCTTCGTTGATTTCTTTATGCACATTTCCGTTTAACCCCAGTATACTTCAGCTACCACTAATGTCAATTTACGGTAATGAACTTACAATTCCAAAAGGATCCCCTAATTAATTGGAAATCCAATATAATTGTCTCTCCTATAGTAAGCGACCAAAAAAAATCTCTTAAATGAATGTATTCATTGTTCTTTTTTATTTTATTATTCGTAAAAATAAAATATATGAAAATACTGCGAGGGTTATGATATGGTATATTATCTACAATGAAATTTTAGAAGGTGGAAAACATGCTAGAAGTAAGTGAAAGTAAGTTAAAACAATATATTATACATTTTATTGACGATACACTCGTGTTAGGTGAGGAGTCATTTTCACAGCCAGAGGTCATGCTAGAAGCAGCTTTTACACAGCTAGCGTTTAGCAAAATCGATTTAGAGCAGCAATACGAATTTTTTCATGAAACAGATATTGGATTAAATGAGGTTTACACATATGTGAGGGCAATTTTTGATCAGGAGGATAATTTCCTTGAACAATCAATAAACATCGCTAAACACTTACATAGTGTATCTCAACATCCTAACATTAAAAGTGGCGAATTGTTTATTGGATTATTTGACAATTGTTTTCTATCTACAGAAGTTAAAAAAGCAATCGCCATCGTTAAGATTGATGAAAAGGAAATGTTTTTAGATGTAAAAAACCAACAAAACAAAATGATTGTTAATGGTATTGATGGAATTAATGTTAAGAAAATCAATAACATGGCCATCATCATAGATATGGGGACGGATGAGGCACCTGCTGTCTTTATAAAAACGAAAAGGAAAGAAGATATTGTCTACTGGCAAGAACGATTTCTAAAGATTAAAGCAGCAGATGAACATTATTACAAAACAAATTTAGCGTTAACAGAATGCAAAAAATATATCTTAAAAGAAGAGAGCTTTACAAATACGGAGAAACTGGGGCTTTTAAACAAAACGCTTGATTATTTCAGAAATGAAGATGAGTTTCAAGTAAATAATTATATAGAAACGGTATTTGAAAAAGCAGAGCCAACACAAAAAGATATTATCATAAATTCGGTAAAACCTTATGAAACTGTTATTTCTGAGAGCGCGCTTGAAAAGGCTGAAAAAAAATATAAACGTAAAATTAAACTCGATTCTAATATTGAGATCCAGGTGAACGTACAGGATATTGAGCAAGTGGATGAACTAATTGAAGTAGGCTACGATGAATCTACAAATCGAAAATTTTATAAGATTTATTTCCAGGAAGAACTATAAATCAATTAGGCCCTCACGACAGTATTTAACATGATAAAATAAAGGACTTGTTTTTTTGATTTATCAACAAGTCCTTTTACTCTTTTAAATTGAAAAAATATCACTTCAAACTCTCCCATATTTTAATGCTCTGGCCCAATCAGATCTATGTTGACCTTCGCTTTGTTTAATAACCTCCGTAGTATCATAAGGAATGCTTAACTGCTCAATAATCCATTCACCATTCCTTTTTTCTACAACTGTATAATTCGCAAAAGGTGTACCTGATTCGATCTTATAATAGAATGGTTCAACTTCTTCATAAGCAGGCAAACCGACACTGCCTGGATTAATAATGATTTTGTTATTAGGTAAATAAATAGTCGTTGGAAAATGGGAGTGACCACAAAAAATAATATGTTGTGGGATATCTTTTACTAATTTCATTATTTCCTCTGGTTGTTTTAAAGTAACACCATTTGGCGTAATTTCATTCAACATATATAGTTCATCATTTTCCGGTGAAGCATGACAAAAGTAAAAATCATCTGTTTGAATTGAAAAAGGGAGGTTCATTAACCAGCTTTTATGTTCTTCCGTGAGCATGTCTATTACATATTGAACGGTTGGATTTTCCGATGAAGACTGTAATAATATCCGATCACAATTTCCACTTACACTTTTAATATCTGTACTCTTTATTATTTCATAGGTTTCTAATGGGAATAACGGTCCGTAAAGAGTGTCACCTAAATTATATATCTTATCGATTCTTCTATATTTTATATCCTCTAACACTGCTTTTAATGCATCTTTATTTCCATGAGTATCTGATATAACTGCTATTTTCACAATATCCTCACCTTAATTAGTTTTACATTTCTGGAGCTTCCATACCGAAATTTGCCCATTCCTCTTTAGCTGGACCATAAATGCCTGGAACAATTAATCCAGCCTGTCGCATAAGAACCGTCATTTGTCCTCGATGGTGATTTTGATGTTGAATCAAAAACATTAATAGTGTTCCAATTTGCATTTTTTGACCGAAGAAGTTGATGTACTCGTGAAGGATTTGATCAGTCCAATTGGTTTTTACAGCTTGCACAAATGCATTATTGACTTGAGAATAGCTATCTGCAATAAATTGTGCTGAAGTAGGAACAGGATAATCTTTAGTTGGACCTTCAAAAGTTAAATTAGAATTTGAAGTTATGATGCGAATTGCAGTAACAGTATGCCAAGCAATACGTCCTAGAGTCCAATTTTCAGACGTTATTTCCTGTTTAAGTGATTCATCAGTTAAAGTATTCAATAACCTCTGTGTACCATCGGCTTCGAACTCCCAAGACTTAAAAAAACCATTTAATGTCTGATACATAATGATTCCCCTCTTTTCTTGCGAAATTTTTAGTAAAGCAACAGAAAAGCGCTCTCATCGTAAAGGAAATGGGCTTCCAGATTAGTAGAGTGTATCAATATATTTATTTAATTCTTTTTGATTAACCTGTCCTTCTATCGAATATTTCAATATACCTTTAGAATCAAATATAAAGGTTGTTGGATAAGCCCATATTCCAAATGATTTTTGAAGTTTACCATCTAAATCAAGAAATATAGGGAAATTCAAATTGTATGTTTCTTGAAATTTCATAGCATTTTCACTACTATCTTTAGAAGTTGCATTGATTGCTAACAGCTCAACATTTTCAGATTTATTGTTATAAAAATCCCTTAAATCAGAAGCCTCTTCTTGACAAGGTCCACACCAAGATGCCCAAAAGTTAACGATTAGGACCTTTCCATTGTATTTTTCTAACGTAGTTGATGATTCGTCTAATCGTGTTAACTTTGCATCAAAAACAAGTTGTTTTGTTCCATCTTCTTTTTCTACTATCGGATTAATCGTTGTTTCTTTTATGAATACATTTTTGAAAACAATTCCTATAAGTAATACGATTAATAAAGCTGATATATATAAACCTAAACGCTTTTTAAACTGCATAAATGATCACCTAAATTACTCCTTTTTAATTTCCTAACGTAACTATATTGAATTTTGATAAACTGACATTAATTTTTCTTTGGCTTTCTGTCCAGCTAATCCTGTTTTCGATAATTCATTAGATGTTTGTTGATCTAAAGTTTTTGTAAATTGGTTTAATAGGTTATCTTTCAGCACATCGGGCATCTCCCCTGTGCTTTGATCTGTATCTTGTCGTAATTTAGTTTCTTTAATCATTACTCTTTCCCCATTTAATTTAGTTACATAATGACGAATATAACCACCTTCTCTTTTAATTTCATATTTCGCTTTTGCCTGTTTATTTTTATCTAAAAATAAATCTGGAGATAAACTATTTAATTCATCTTTTTTAATCACATTTATGTAATTATTATTTGTAGATTGGATCCTCATTCTATTGCCCTCTTTCATTAGTTTTTCGGCATTCAATGAACTCTGCTCTTTTTCCGCAATTTATTTTCCATTATATAAACTAATTACCATTTTAACCAATCCCATTTATTTGGTCTACTCTCTATAAAGCGTATTTAGCTATCCCTCTTTTATATCCATTACGGTCTTGCAAGATAACTTTTTTGGTCTGCAAAAAATTCTTTCGAACAAATCAGTAGTGATTCCCATTTTAATATTACGAAGATTTTCTTGGTATTTTCCCTTTATAACTGGTTTGTTTATGAGCGATCCATTTGGTGAAAAATTTTCCATATAAAAATTGACTCTCGAATTTGTCCAATGTTATATTTACTAATGCAGTAATTTACTAAATTACTAAAATTCAAATTAACGAAGGGGTTATAATTGATGAAAATACCTACACATTTAAAGCATAAACCTGTTATTGTTGCTGAAAATTATGCCAATATTGATGGGCGTACTGCTTATCATACAGATGCACAGGGGCTTTCACTTGGCTTAGCTCAATGGAATGACAGAGGCAAGGTAGATATTTCCGCTAAGGTGTGGCGTCATACAGGTGGTAAATGGTCACGTCAATCGGAGGAACTACCTCTTCATCGTGTACTTGACCTCGCTATCTTAGTATGTGAGTCTCAGCTTTATTTTAAGGAAGCTTATCAATACGAAAATTTATATGATGAAGAAAACCCTGTTATTAAACGTGTTGGTTTACAGGGTGATGCAATGACAGTGGAAGTATGCACAGAAAATGAACAAATTAAAGAGGATATTAAGCTCTTTAATCAAGCATTAAGTGCGGATGGTGAACTAATCGGCGAACGCCTACGCACGCTATCACATATTTTAAAGGAAATGGGTTATTAAAACCCAAGAGGACATAAAAATGGACCAACAAATTTTACATGATGATAAAAAACTGCAAAAAGCTTTTTTTAATTTTTTAATCCCTATTATGCTAGCGAATGTGCTGCAGTCACTAGGGCAAGTCTTTGGAATGTTTATAGTTGGGCGCAATTTAGGTGTTGATGCGCTAGCGGCAATTTCAGCATTCTTTCCATTCTTCTTCTTTTTAATGGCGTTTGCAATTGGGATTGGCTCAGGTAGCTCAATTTTAGTAGGGCAAACGTATGGGGCTGGCAATCATGAGAAAATGAAGGAGGTTGTAGGGGTAACTTTAGCCTTCACAACGATTTTATCGATTGTTGTCGCGATTTTTGGTGGCTTTTTCATTGAGTGGATTTTACGGTTTATGCACACACCCGCAAATATTTTAGATATGAGTATTAGCTATGCTCAAATTTTATTTTTCACATTACCTATTATGTTTTGGTATATGGTGTACACAACCTTTATGCGTGGTGTCGGTGACTCTAAAACACCGTTTTTATTTTTAGTTATAAGTGTTATTTTAAATATCACATTACTGCCACCATTAGTTTTTGGCTGGCTTGGTCTGCCTGAGTTTGGCTTAAACGGCGCCGCTTATGCCTCTGTTTTATCTAATCTGGTGACGATGTTATTATTATTTGCTTACCTGCATAAAACAAAACATATTCTACGCTTAGACAAATCGATTTTGCAGCATTTCAAATTAAAGAAGGATATTTTAGCTTCTTTATTAAAGTTAGCCATTCCATCGAGCATTAGTATGGTTGCGATCTCTGTAGCCGAAATTGCTGTAATTGGCTTCGTTAATGTTTACGGCTCCGATGCTACTGCCGCTTACGGTGTTGTCAATCAGGTGGCCAGTTATGCACAAGTGCCAGCGATGAGTATTGCTATTGCGACATCTGTATTTGTTGCGCAGGCTTTAGGGGCTAACTCTACGGATATGATTAAAAAAATTCGTCAATTAGGTGTGCGTATTAACTATATTTTAGGCGGCGCTATTATTTTAATTATGTATTTATTTGCGGAACCTATTTTATCTTTCTTTATTGATAAACATGATACGGTACTTATCGCAAAAGATTATTTATATATCGCATTTTGGAGCTATTTAATTTTTGGCCATACACAAACCGTTTCGGCTACAATGCGAGCTACAGGTGTTGTTTTATGGCCTACAATCTTCCTAGTCATCGCAATTTGGGTAGTCGAGGTACCATTGGCGTTTATTTTATCGCACCACACTAAATTCGAGCTAAATGGCGTTTGGTTAGCTTACCCTATTACCTTCTGTGTACATTTTGTGTTACAGTACGCATACTTCAAGTTAGGCTGGCAAAAACGAACTTTAAAAGCAATGTTAAGCGATTAATCTTTATGATAGAACCTGTAGACAAAGCCGTATGTAACTTTGTCTACAGCAATCTCATAAGTATTTAGGGTTGATAGAACATCCGATAGCTCTGTTTACCTATAGGTTTAAGACACTCATCTTCTTCCCAATTATCATGTTTACAATAAGTATCTAGAATGCTTATTCTTAATTAAGCATATTAATTAACTCCTGAGAAAAATTAATAAATTATTCTTACTTATAAACTAAAACATTAAAAATGGTCTTGTATCTCAGTTCATGAATAATCTTTAATGCTTCAACAGCTCCAACAATGAATTTAGAAAAAAATTATGTTAATAAAATAAGTTTTACATTTGCATAATCCGCTCGCTTACACATTCCATTACTATTTTAACGAACATTACGATATGAAAACAACCAAGCAGAAATAGGTAATAATAATACCACCCAAGAAAATTGAACCACTAGCCCTGACCATTTGTCCAATAAGGTATTTACCGCAGGTATTGAAAAAAGATTCAGTGTAGCAAGAGTAGGTAAAAATTTTGCCAACTGAGAAATTGTAAACAACAATTGGCTAAGTCCCAAAATAAGCGGGAACATGATAGCGGTAGGTGCTATAAGCGATTTTGTCATAATGGATAAGGCAGAGGTAATCCAAGCTAATTGAATCCAACTAAGCATGCCAAGAGAAATACTTCCAAGTAACCGTATCATTAAAGTACCTGTCCATTCCATATCATATTGAATAAAAAGAACAAGTAAACTAAGTCCACTTGAAACTATTCCTGTAAGCACTACAACTATGGTAATATTTACAAATTTAGCGCATAATAATTTTAATCTTGATGGTTGTGTGAGAAGTGTTGTTCTTAGAGCAGAGTTAGAATATTCTTGTCCAAAATAACTTGCACTGGCAAAAATAATTCCTAGTTGACCTAAATAGAGGGCTTGCAAGCAAAGAGAAAGTATCTCCTTCTCTCTCCCTATCTTTGGAGTATCAGATGTTAATAAGAAGAGTAAGGGAACGATAATAGCTCCCATTACACCTACAATACACCAACCAAAAGAGAAAAATTTAGTTTTCTCACTACGCAACGCAGCGAACATCAATATTTCCCTCCTACATCACTACGAATAAAAGCATAATAAGATATGATTAAAGTTAAAATCACCCATATCAACAGTACGATACCACCTTTTAATGGATCATGTTCAAAAGGATCTGTTGGTGTTGCAAAGAGAAGATTACCTGCTGCCACAGGAAGATACTCCCCCCATCCCCACCTTTGCTCTAAATAATTTCCAAGATTATAAACCTGAGGAACTAAAAAAACTAAAGGTACTATAGCATTTCTAAAGAGCACTCCGATCCCAAAAGAAAGTATTGTTAGTAAAATCCAATCCAGCACTGAAAAGCCAATAAACTGCCAAGCTATTGTACTTAAATAAAATGGATGTAAACCTAGTTCCCCCAAACCAAAATGCGTAATAGAAATTGTGGCAAAAATTGTCAAAGATGATATGAATGTACTACATATTAAAAGTGCAAGTACTTTCGCATAGAAAACCTTAATACGACTGCTTTGACATAGTAAAGTTGTACGTAACATATGATGTTTATATTCACTTGCTCCTAAAATTCCTCCAAAAACAACCATCGGTAATAACCCAAAAAGCACTGCATCAAATCCCAAGTAATCCAAAGGAGGCAAGGCTTCCGCTAATTCCGGATGAGTTTCTGGTGTCGCGTCTAAACCCATCTGAGCGAAGCTTTTTGCTGTGATAAGTGCAAGTAATGGTTGAATAACAACAACTAAAGCACAAATTACCCACCACACTCTACTTGAACAAATCTTTATCAGTTCAAATCGTATAGTTCTAGAAAAAGTCTTCATCTTTTGCTTCACCTTCTTCTGTAAGAGAAAAGAACACATCTTCCAATGATTCTAGATTTTTCATAACATCCTGAAGTTCACCAGTTGCAATTATTTTTCCATGATTAATAATAACTACATCGTCTGCCACAGCTTCCACTTCAGAAAGAAGATGTGATGACAACAAAATAGTTTTTCCCATGTCTGATTGCTGACGAATAAATTTTCTAAACCAGCGAATTCCTGTTGGATCAAGTCCATTGGTTGGTTCATCAAGAACAATATATTGAGGGTCTCCCAAAAGAGCTACCGCAAGTCCAAGTCGTTGTCCTTCACCCAATGATAAAGTTCCAAGCCTAGATTTGCTTTTTTCTGATAAACCAACTATTTTCAATACTTCGGACACACGACGGAAAGAAATGTTGTTGCTTTGTGCTATGATTTTCAGATGGGTTTTTACACTTCTAGAAGGAGTACCACCTATACCGTCAAATGCTGCTCCTACCACTTTCAATGGAGTACTAAATGTTACATAGTTACTTCCGCCAAAAGTTGCTGTTCCTGTTGAACGATCAAGTCCTAACAAAATACGAAGTGTCGAGCTTTTTCCTGCACTATTTGGTCCAAGAAAAGCTGTGATTCTCCCTTCTTTCGCTTCAAATGACACATCTTTTAATATATCTTTTTCTCCATGCCGTTTACATAATTTTGATATAACAATATTTTTTGTAGTATTCGTCAATATAACCATCTCCTCCGAAATAATATTAGTCATGATTAACAAAATTTCAGTTTCTAAATTAGACAATGAGGAACTTAACATTGTTAGAAATTTCAGATAACTAAATATATGATTTTTTAATATTTAAATAATTAAATCTCTTTGAGTTTACAATATTTATTTAAATTGCCTTGTCAAGAAATTGTTCTTTAGCTAATTCTCTATATAATGGTACTTTATCAAGTAACTCATTATGATTACCTGAACCAACAATTCTTCCATGTTCAAGAACATAGATTATATCTGAATCAACTATTGTAGAGAGACGGTGTGCTACAACAATGACAGTTTTACACTCTCTCATCTTGTCAACAGCTTTTTTCATCCCAATTTCATTTAAACTATCTAAATTGGATGTCAATTCATCAAGAAGAACAATCTCTGCCTTTGATAAAAGAGAACGAGCCATAGCTAAACGCTGGCGTTCTCCACCAGATAAAGTAGTACCAGATTCTCCAATTTTCATGTCGAGCTTTTCAGAAGAACGTTCTATCAAATAGCTAAGGTTTACCTCTTTTAAAACATCGTAACATTCTTGATCAGATACATTAGAATTTCCTAAAAGGAGATTATCTCTTAAAGTCCCTGCTATAATAGGGGCATTTTGTTCAACATAAGTGATAAGTTTACGAAGTTCTTCACGTGAATAACTGCGATAATCCTTTCCGTCTACATAAATTTGCCCGCTGATAGGATCATAAAATCTTTCAATTAATTGTAAAACAGTACTTTTCCCTGCACCAGAAGGCCCGACAATAGCTTTTAACATTTTCCATGATAGAGAAACATCAAATAATGCTCCTCCTATAATAACTTCGCGCTTATCAACTAGAACAAAGATTCCTTTAGAAACAATCTTTTGAAAAGTTACTGCTAATTTTGACATTCCAAATTCCTTAATTACCTGTATATGGTCTACAATTTTTGGATATTCACATGGTATACAATATATCTCTAAGTTGGCTTTAGAATGCTTAACATACTCATGTTGAGAAATAAGCAAAATATTTATCGAAGCCGTTTTTATATGTACTTGAAATGGTACTTTATCAGAACTTAATTTTGTTAACTTTTCTTTTAACTGAATGTTAATAATAGTAGCCGCCTTTCGCTGAAGAATCGATTGTTTTAAAGTCTCGTATGTTAAATTCTATTGGAAATTAAGTAGTGGTCACTGGATATCTCAAAATTTTCCAATGACCACTTTTCTCTCTGTAATTAAAATCCAATTTCAATGTGAATGAAAGCTCGACTACCCAAACCATCTATAAATTTACCAAACCAAAGCCCTTTAGTAGACTCTTTAAAACTAGCAACTTTCTCAATTGTTGGTTTAGAGTAAACAACGTTTGTCATTGAATTTCACCCCCTTTAACTATGCAAACACCACAATTTCACATGACTTTAACATTAGATTAAATAGAAATAAAAATTCTATTTATTTTGATAATAATATATTTTCAAACTATTTTTCTTTTTGTGTAACAAACTGCAAGTTATATGTAACTAATGACATCATTTCTACGCTAACCTAATAATCAGATACATAGAACAGGGTCTTTTATGCTAATTATTATAGTTTTTTAAAATGTCTAAAAATCGAATTGTTTACAATTAAACTGGTTAGGGAAGATAGTTGTAGAATGGTAGAAGTGGCTAAGTATTTAAACTTAATTTTTCTTCACACACAAATTGTTGTTTATGACATAATCGTGGATCATTGCTACAATTTACTATTATTAAAGGAGCGAAACAATGGTAATAAAAATTGCTATTTGTGATGATGTTCCAGTTATTGCAAAAGCTATCGAAGATTTAATGTTAGAGTATGACTCCTCATTATTTGAAATTGATATATTCAATAATCCATTTCGTTTAATTGAATTACTTAAAGAAAATACATATGATTTGTTTATTTTAGATATTGAGTTTCCTAATATATCGGGAATAGAGATTGCCGAGACCATTAGAAAAAATAATTATACTTGTCTAATTATCTTTCTTACAAGTTTCAAAGAATATATGGAAAAGGTCTTTAAGGTTAACACTTTTGATTACATTTTAAAACCAGTAACAAAAGATAAACTATATCCTGCCTTAAATCGCGCTATTAAGTATTTAGATTTAGATGATTCAAAATTTATGTTTACATTTAACAAAGTTTTTTACAGTCTTTCTTTTAGTGAAATTATTTACTTTGAAAAAAATAAAAGGAAAGTACTCATTCACACTCCAACTGATATATATGAAACGGTTCTTCAAACAAGAGCCCTTTTATCGAAAATTAATGAGAATTTTGTGCAAGTCCACACCTCGTTTATTGTTAATGTTAAATATGTAAAACAAATTAGCAATAATACAATTATTGCTAATTTAAATGATAAGAAAACTGTTGAAATACCAATAAGTCGTACATTTAAGGATAGTGCCAGAAAACAAATTTTGATGCAGTTAAGAGACTTAATATAATGAATGATACTATCGTTGGATTATTCAACTTTGTTGTTAATTTAGTGTTGGTTAATCATTATTCCCTAAATAAATCCATCCATAAACTGTTTTCTAAAGAAAAATTAACTATTACAATCTTGGCTTTTATTCTTACTGCATTTTTACTATTTTCTAATCAACAATCACATATTCTTATTAATACCATCTTCACTACTTTATTGTTTTTAGTTATTACAATCAGAAATCCGATAGATATAAGAAAAGAGTTCTTTTCATTAATTTACTTACTTTTAATGTTTTTCATTTGTGATTCCTTTTCGTTTTTTATTACGAAAGAAGTATTGCTATCAGAAGGTTATAATCCAAATCTACTCTTTATGGCTGGAGGAGGAGCTATTGCTATAATTTTAAAACTAATGGCTGTAGCTGTTCTTAAAATTATCGTTCTCCAAAAGCGTAAATTAAAGAGACCAATAAATGTTTTTCTCCTAATGACACTAATTTCAATACCAACGATATCAGTATTTATGTTAAGTACATCTGTAGTATCTGGAATTACATTTATTAATCATCCTAACTTTATATTGATTGCTACTTGTATTTTTTATATGAATATATGCATACTATATCTTTATATAACCATAGGGAATTTTTTAAAAAAACTTGCAAAAGCTACAACACAAAAAATAGTATTTGAATCAGAATTGAATTTTTTTAAACAACTAAAGCATTCACAATCTAAACTATATTCAATGAAGCATGACTTAAAAAACCAATACGTAGTTCTACTGGGGATGTTAAGTCAGGGAGATACTGCTGGTGCTGAAAAATATCTTCAAAATTCGATACAGAAAATCGAACACAATGATTATTTTTATACAAATAACTATGTGCTAAATTATCTTCTGAATGAAAAAAAATCTATTGCTGAAAGCAATGGAATAACTTTAAGAGTTAAATCTTTCATCCCTGAAAAAGTTAATTTAGATAATGATATTTTTGCAGTTGTGCTAGGAAATTTAATAGATAATTCCATAAACGCAGTCGGACGTTTGTCTAATTCTAAAGAAAAAGAGATTTCACTTCTTATCAAACAATTTAATAATCACCTACTTATAGAAATTTCAAATGTATTTGATACTGTGGAGCTTAAAACTCGAAAGAATAGACGATTCGAGGGAATAGGAATTAAAAATGTGAAGAGAATTGTAGAAGAGAATAGCGGAATTTATAATCAATGGATTCAAGATAATCAGTATATTGTTAGTATACTTTTACTCAATGTATATGATAGAGAAGATGAAGAATAGAAAAGACTGGTAGGGTCACTCCTTATATATTATTGTCCTTTCTTGCGCTTATGAGTAAGATGTTTGATTCAATATACCGCATGCTTAAAAAAAGTTAGCATACAAAGAGGATTTAAAAAAGTAAATTTACAACAACATTAGCTAACATGCTGCTATTCCCTACTAAAACTGTATTCGTTCAGCTTTATTAACACCAAACTTACATGCGCCAAATAGCGCCCACCTTTCTCAGGGAGGCGCTATTGTTATGTAGATTTTTAGGAACATGACAGTTGTTTGGAATAGCTTCCGACCAAGTCTTGAGCGCACCTAATGCTACATTGTCCTGGACGTCGATTAACGGCATTTGCTCAAACACATGCATTATATAACGAAGTGTATCCAATCCGTTTTTTTACTGTTTCGACGATGTTGTAAATAATCGCACTTGCTTGGGCGCCTTTTGGTGACTTCGCAAATAACCAATTCTTTCGATCAATCACAAATGGTTTGATGGAACGTTCGCCTCGATTATTAACTAACTCCAAACGAACATCTTGTATTTGAGTAGTCGACATGCCATTGGTATTAATTTTATCGAACTACACTACATTCGAGCTAAATGGTGTTTGGTTAGCTTACCCTGCTGCCTTCTGTGTGCATTTTGTATTACAATACTCATACTTCAAGCTAGGCTGGCAAAAACGAACATTAAAAGCAATGCTAAGCGATTAATCATTAAAATTGCTGTAGACAAAGCCACACATTACTTTGTCTACAGCAATTTTATAAGTATTTCAAGCTTCCACAGGAGGAATTATTCCCCAAACTAATAAGAGAAAGAGTACTAAACCAATTAAAAAGAATATAACTGACGTAATAAATATCGGACCTAGTTGATAAGTGAACTTTTCCCTTTTCTGAATTATGCCTGTTTGCCCACTAACTTGAGATGTAAATAACCTAGTCATAGCTCCACCACTACTCGAAAAGTAAAAACTGCCCCCAGCAAAAGCTATACCAGTGAAAAACATTATCTCGATAAACCTTACGGAGAAAAACAAAGCAATAAAATACGTAATTAAAACTTCTACAATAAATGCCACTATCATAATAATTAAATTTTTACTACGCATACAAACCCCTCCTCTCTACATTTTATGTCCGTTACTCTGTATACGATTAAATCTAGATAAAGTTCCAATTTTTACTTTATCAACCATTTTTGTGTTTGATAGTTAAGAGATTCATGTAGCAAGTGTCAAAGAAAATAAATTAATGTTTGGTGATGTTTTTTAATGAATTGAAACACAAGATGTACATTCACAGTTCCAGCTAAATAATCCTTTAAGCCACTCAACATTGAAATGAATGCTTTTTTAGTTTATTAAAAGACAAATCTAAAATAATCAAGCGTTGGTACTATATTTTTAGAGTTATACATATTTTCAAGCTCATATTTGGTTACCCATTTAATATCGCTCATTTCATCTTCATGTAATACTGTCTCCGTAATTTCAAAGCTTTGGTCAAAAAGCCATACATCGTAAAAATCATTGTACGCATCTCTACGTTCACTCTTTATCATTTTTCCATTAAACTTAAATAAATTAATTCCGATCTCTTCTTTTACTTCTCTTATAGCACCATCAAGACTACTTTCCCCTGCTAACATAGAGCCACCTGGACATTCCCACAAATTAGGATAAGTTTTATCCTAATGTCTTTTCGCTAAGAGAAATTCACCCTTATTATTCTTTATCCATACATGTACAACTATATGATAATCACCATCGACTTCTCCACGCATATGAAGCTTATTTGTTTTATTTCTATTCTTATCGTAAACATCCCAAATTTCCATAACGCCCTCCTACATTCATTAAAAACCATGAAAAACATACTAACTTGAAATTTATTCAAATAATTGTCTCCTTTATTATTCCAGTTTTCAACTAAAACCACTAATAAAAATTGCAATTGTTATTTTCTTGGAGATGCAGTTCAGTTATGTAAAACAAAATTAGACTTAGTTTGAAGTTCGCCCATATCAATTATCGCGCCAATACATTTTTTCAAAACAACGCTTCCTTTTTCGCATAAAAAAGAGGCATCCTAATGAAAGGATGCCTCTTTTATGGTTACATCATTAAAATTAAAGTTTTACGATGTTTGTAGCTTGAGGTCCGCGTTGGCCTTCTTCTACTGAGAATTCAACTTTTTGACCTTCTTCAAGTGTTTTGAAACCGTCACCTTGGATAGCTGAGAAGTGAGCAAATACGTCATTTCCGCCTTCTACTTCGATGAAACCGAAACCTTTTTCTGAGTTAAACCATTTTACTGTACCTTGTGTCATTTGAATGACCTCCATTAATTGTATTAAATAAAATCATATCTATCCAAAAGAAAAAATTCACATATTACAAAAAGCATCAAACAAAACACGATTACTCTTTGTAATATGTGAATTTATTGTTCCCTTGCAAACGATTTTATTATACTTACTATATTATAAAAAATCATATTTGTCTAGTACAAAAGCTGATTTATTATATATACAATTTCTCACTAACCTAATCCGTCACTAAATTAGGTCAACAAACAAGGTGCGATAATCTTTTTAGATCAACGCACTTTGTTAGTAAACTTAATTTTCGTCAAACATCTATTGTGGTTTCGTCGCCATTAATTTTAGACCAGGACCAATACAACACCTGCTACCTTATTCATCATCGTATTAAACTGTTTGCTGTCCTTTTATGCTTTTTGTTGCTAATGTTGCATCGAAATCAGAAATGGTAATGAATCAAAGCTGTTACTTCTTGATGACCGCTCTTATTTAGTGAATGTGGAGTAATAGGGATGAGCATATGAGAACAATTGAAAAATTTTAATTTCCAGTTATTCTTTTCATTAGATCTTCTGTAGCTCCAATGCCTCCAATACCCAAATTAATTGGTCCTTCCTCTTCAATAGGAATAACAAATTCCCTAAACTCCTCATTTCCTTTCCCTTCAATTTCGACCATTAAATCAAATCATCGGGGGCACCACCTGCACATTAAATTCTTTTATTATAAAGGAAAGCAAGGAAAGCGTGACTAAAATAATAGTATGATACATTGCGTTGTTTGGAGAAGCATCGCTCGACTCCTGCGGGAAAGCGAGACAGACGAGACCCCGCACGAAGCGAAGCGTAGGAGGAGGCTCGGCGCTCGCCCGCGGAAAGCGAGCGTAATGCTTCGGAAAACAACAGTAGAGTCACAGTGCCAAATGAAAAAAGCGAGGTATTCAACGATTTAATCGTTGAATACCTCGCAATGTGAGAAGAGATGGACTTTTTCAGTGCCCTCCAAAATGGCAAGTATTTTTTTCACTTACAGTTTTAAAGTGTTTCATATATAATTTGTCCCATTTGAGTGACGTCATAATCTCCTAGTGCAACTACTTCTGATTGGAAATCTGGTGAATTTAAAATCTCTTTGACTGATTCAACCAGCTGTTGGTTTTCAGGAGTTTTTAATAGGACAATATCATAACGTTCTCTATTAAGTGGAATAAAGTCAACCTCTATGAGTTTTGATATTTTTTCAATGCCTATTCCAATGTCTGCATTCCCATTTGCGACAGCAGAAGCTACATCTATATGGCTCATTTCTTCTTCGTTATATCCTTCAATTGAGGATGGAGATATGTGATGAATGCGTAATTGTTCATCTAGGAAAGTACGAGCTCCTGAACCTTTTTCACGGTTCATCAATTTTAGTGATTTGGTCTTAAAATCATCAATTGATTGAATTTGCAATGGATTTCCTTTTTGAACATAAAAGCCTGCTCGGCGTGAAATCAAATTGAGAAGAATATAAGAGTGACTTACAAAAATCTTTTTCAAATAAGGTGTATTATATTCCCCTGTATCACCATCGTACAAATGTAAACTAGCAATATCACATTCACCATTATACAGCGCCATGACACCATTAAAGCTACCTTCATGCGAGCGCAATACTTTATTTGATTGTTTTTTCTCTATATATTTTCCTAATAAGTCTAAGGCTAAATCTTGTCCGCTTATAATAATCTTTTTATTTTTTGTCGAAGGAGTAATCGAGGCAATTGATGCAGCAGGAGTTGCTCCTGTCTTGCCCTTTTGTATATATAACTGTAAATCGTTTCTATCCACACGCATTTGTCGGCCTACACGAAAAATAGGTAAATCTCCCTTTTTCACTAAATCATAGATCGTTAATTTTGAAACCTTTAATAATTGAGCCACCTCTTCAATCGTATAGGAATGTTCATGTGACATGTAAAAAAATCTCCCCTTCTGCTTCTATTGATTCTATAGTAACTTAATTATAATATTTTTGGACCATCACCAAAACGTGTGGTTGATTTCCGTTCCGACTGGGCGCTTTTATCGCTGCCGCTTCGCTTTCGCGCAGATAAAACATTTGCCGCTGACGCTTCGCTTTCGCGCAGAGCAGAGCTTCCTGGGGGCGTCCGATGAGACGCTAATCCCCAAGGAGTCGCCCAGCCTCCACTCCAATCAACTTATTTACATAGTATACGTTTTACAAAACTCCTCTACAACTTTTGGTGATGAACCATACTTTTTGCATCTTGAACGTTTCTAGCGATTAGGTATTTCTTTTTTGGACATAACTAATTATAATTAGTTATGTCTTGTTATAACGAGTTATAAAAGGAGTATAATCAAAGTGAAAAAGTATTATAGTTTAATAGCTTCATTGTTACTACTGGTCGGCATTTTAGCAGGTTGTGGTAGCCAAGGAAGCAACAACAAAGTAAACGAACCAGTTGAATTAACGATTTCCGCAGCAGCAAGTTTGCAAGATTCATTAGAAGAGCTTCAAAAAGCCTATGAAAATGAACACGATAATATTAAAATCACATTTAACTTTGGTGGCTCTGGTGCTTTACAACAACAAATTTTAGAAGGTGCTCCTGTTGATCTTTTCTTTTCAGCAGCACAAGATAAGTTTGATGAGCTAGTTCAAAAAGATTTAATCGACAAAAAACAAGGAACGGATCTTTTAGCTAACGAATTAGTGTTAGTCGTTCCTAAGAACAATGTAAAACATATTCAATCATTTGAAGACTTAACGAAAGCTGATAAGATTGCCGTTGGTACACCTGAAACGGTTCCTGCTGGCAAGTACGGTATAGAAACATTGAAAAACATGAACCTTTGGGAAAATGTAGAATCAAAAGTAGTGTATACAAAAGACGTACGACAAGTTCTTACTTATACAGAAACTGAAAATGTTGATGCAGGGTTGGTTTATAAAACGGATGCCCTTGTGTCAGAAAAAGTTGATGTCGTTTCTACAGCCAAAGAAGATACACATACACCTATTATTTATCCTGTTGGTGTGATCAAAGAGAGTAAGCATGCAAAAGAAGCGGAAGATTTTTATCACTATTTACAAAGTGATCAAGCGATGAAAGTATTTAAAAAATATGGCTTTCAAGGAACTCATTAATAGATGAGTACTGATTTCTGGTCACCTCTTAAGCTTTCTATTGAGATAGCGCTTGTGTCAGGAATAATTGTGATAGTAGCGGGTATTCTATTTGGTAAATGGATGGCAAAACGTAATTTCAAAGGAAAATTATTTCTAGAAACAGTGTTACTTTTACCATTAGTATTACCCCCTACTGTAGTAGGATTTCTTCTAATTATTATTTTTGGTAAAAACAGTGTGCTAGGTAACTTGATTACATGGCTTTTTAACCAACCCGTTATGTTCACATGGTGGGCAGCGGTCATCGCCTCTACTGTTGTTGCATTTCCTTTAATGTATCAATCAGCAAAAACTGGCTTTGAATCTGTTGATAAGGACATCGAGAACGCTGCACGTGTTGATGGTGCTAACGAATGGCAAATCTTTTTCTTTATTTCTATCCCTCTTGCATTAAAATCAATTGTCTCTGGTGGAATTTTAAGTTTCACACGTGCTTTAGGTGAATTTGGTGCAACCTTAATGTTTGCTGGAAATCTTCCAGGCAAAACGCAAACTACGCCACTTGCTATTTATATGGCGATTAGTTCGGGTAACATGTCACTCGCTTGGTCATGGGTGATTTGTATGATAGGTATTTCCTTCCTTATGCTTCTGAGCGTTCATCTCTTGAAGGCATAAAGTGAAACTTTAACCAGTAGGGTTTCTCTTCCCCTTCTGACGGGCTTTTTCAGGATAAATATAGTAAAAGATGTAGTCGGTGCAAACTAAACTGTACCAACTACATCTTTTCTTTTCACCCTCCACTAATAGGTGGAATAAAGGCGATTGTATCCCCTTTTTTTACAACCGTTGCATCTGTTGCAAATTCCTCATTTACTGCTGTCATGACATGTTGTAAATTAACTTGTGGATATTGAATTTCCATCCATTCTTTAATTTGCCCAACTGTTCGGTCTGACAGGTCTACATATAATTTTGACTCACCGATTATTTCTTGTAAGTGAGCAAATAGTAATATGTTAATCACAAGATTCCTCCTCACTGATTGATGGATTTCCTTTTGGATAAGGAACATTTTCTAATTGATCACCAATCCATTCTGTCCCATCTTCCCAATACTCTTTTTTCCAAATAGGCACAATTTGTTTAATACGGTCAATAGCATATTCATTGGCTTCATAGGCTATTTTACGATGTGGTGATGAAACCGCAATTACTACGGCAATATCCGAAATCTCTAAATGACCAACACGATGTGTAATGGCTATTTTCGCTTCTGACCATCGCTCTTGTATTTCTTTAGATATTTGTTCAAACATTTTTATAGCCATAGAAGGATAGGCTTGATATTCCAAATGTAGTGTTTTCTTGCCTTTCGTCATTTCACGTACTGTCCCGATGAAAACAGTGATTGCACCAGCATTTCGATCTGTTACTTTTTCTCTAACCTCTTCAACATCAATTGGTTTATCAATGATTTCAAACAACGATGTAGTCATGATTTATTCCTCATTTCCTGCATTAGAAATTCTATATATTGTGCTTTTTCTTGAATTGAAAAAGTGGGATAATCTAACGGTTTATTTAGTGGATATGTTGGCCAATAAAGAACACAGACGATATTGGTTACTTTTTGTAGCAAAGATTGATCTTCCGCCTGTCGCAAAAGAACAACCTTTGGATAGTCTTCATTTTTATAACCTTCAATGAAAATGATATCCATATTAAATGTTTCATAAATAGCTAGTATATCAGCAAGCTGCCAGTTATTTTGGTGAATGCTCATCCGCAAAGTACCTTCTCCCTCAACCGCTGTCACACTTGCACCAGCCTTCTCATGACGAACACTATCTTTTGAACTTTCTATCATAGGAATACCACCATGTCCATGATGCTTGATTGATCCTACACGAAAACCTTCTGTAGTGGCTTGTGTAATGAGTTGTTCCATTAACGTTGTTTTTCCACTATTTTGATAGCCTACGATTTGTAAGATTTTTCGATGATGCCCCATGGCCACTCACTTCCTTGCAAATCTTCTAACAATAGGACAACTACTTGCATTCCTTTTTCGTATCCACGTGATCCACCTGGTAATACAATAAAAGAATTGGCTTCTGCTAAGGAAGAAACCGCACTAGATTTATCGAACCCAGAAGGAGCTGCAACTAATTGACCGTTCTCGTAAGACACATTCGCACGCACAAAACGGGTAAATGGATTCGGTTTTTTAAAGTCCGCATTTAAAACAGCCTGCTCCCTACGTAAATGCGGTTGCTTATTACCAAAAGCCGTTCGAATAATAGGTCGTGTAAATAGTTCAAAACCAACATAACAAGCTGATGGATTACCTGAAAGTCCAAATAATAATTGACCATTTCTAGCCGCAACAGTTGTTACACTACCTGGTCGCATTGCTACTTTATTAAAAAGTACTTGTGCGTCAATGGCTTCATAAATGGCAGGTAAGTAATCGTAATCACCTACTGATACTCCTCCTGTTGTAATCAATATGTCTACTTCCTGAAGAGCTTTTTCAACAGCTTGAATACATAAATTTAGATCATCGCTAAACTTACCAAAATATTTGACGGTTGCCCCAGCACGTTCAATTTGAGCCATTATCATATATGCATTACTATTACGAATTTTTCCCGGCTGCAAAGCATCACTTGGTTCTAGTAATTCACTTCCTGTTGCAATAACTCCTACGATTGGTTTTCTGAAAACGGGTACTTGATCATAACCAAAAGTAGCAAGTAATGCGACAACACCCGGATTGATGTATTGTCCTTTTTCAATAAGAATAGCGCCTTTTTGAACATCCTCTCCCTTATAGGAAATATTTGTTCCTGTTTCAAAAGAGCGTTTAATCGACATATACCGTTGATTGTCTTCTTCAAATGTGTGCGTTAATTCTAGCATAACGACAGCATCACATCCGTTTGGGATAGGAGCTCCTGTCATAATGCGCACCGCTTCTCGATCACCGATTTCTCCCTCAAATACATAGCCCGCGCCAATCTCCCCCACTACTTGAAAGGTTACTGGATTGTCTGAACATGACTTTTGACTATCGACCGAGCGAATAGCATAACCATCATAAGGTGAACGATCAAAAGCTGGTACATCTTGGTCTGCAGCAACATCTTCTGCTAAAAAACGGCCATGTGCTTGCTGTAATGAAACGACCTCTATTTTTTCTTGGAATGCGAACTCCATAACACGTTGAACAGCTTCTCCAACAGCAATTGGTTTTCTTTTTTCTAACATTTTAGAACACTCCTTTATCCGAATAAACGATAATAAATGGTTTTAGCTTTTTGTATATCTTGTACACCGTGAATGACAACTCGTCCATCTTGGAAAATCACTAGTCGATAATCTTCTGCTTGGCAAGATAATAAATAGGGATTTTGTTGAATATCACCATAGGGACTAAGTTGAACAGCGAGCTGATCAAAATTATAGTGAATCGGTTTTGCTGGACGTATTTGAATAGCATCGCGACCACATAATACATTTAATTTTGTTTGATTTTCATATGATAAATAAGGATAGCTCGGATTTTTACCACAGGATGGGCAATCATGATTACGGATTTTTTCCACGTTTATTTCATAATGTTGATTTTGCCAAACATCAAAAGTTAAATAACTTTTGCGTAATGCTTTTTCATCGCCTACTAAAAACTTTAATACCTCAGCTACTTGATAAGCTGCTACAATTTGAACAGTCGGACTTATAATTCCTACTGTATCGCATGTCATCCCTGTATTAGGCATCGCTGCTAGCAAACAATGTAAACAAGGTGTTTTACCTGGCACAATCGTATAAGTAGCGCCATAACTTCCAACACAAGAACCATAAACCCAAGGAATTTGATATTTTTGTGCAAGATCGTTCATCATAAAGCGAATATCAAAGTTATCCGTTGCATCCAACATAATATCTACATCTGCAAGCAGTGGGATTATTTGCTCTGTACACGCATCAAGAATATATTCCTTAATTTCTACCTCTGAGTTAATGCTTTGTAGTCGTTTTTTTGCAGCGATTACTTTAGGGACTTTTTCTTGTGCATCTTGTTCGGTATATAGTTGTTGTCTTTGTAAATTACTCCACTCTACATAATCACGATCAATAATTGTCAACTTTCCGACGCCTGCCCTTACAAGAGCCTCTGCGCTAGCACTGCCTAAAGCACCAACTCCTATCATCAGGACATGCTTTTGTTGTAGTAGTAGCTGCCCGTTTTCTCTGATTGGGCTGAATAATTGTTGTCTAGAATATCTATTATGCATAAACGCTTTTGCCTTTCTTTCTATGAATTTTAGTTTGACCTTTTAATTTATAGCTTTATAATAAAAGCAATGTTTTTCAGCAAAAACAAAAATCAACTCTATAAAAGGAGGTCATTTACCTTGCATCCCACACATAGTGAACTTCCTATACGAGCTGCCATTTTAACAGTGAGCGATACACGCACGAAGGCGGATGATGGCGGTGGTCAGCGTATTCAATCATTACTTCAAGAAGCTTCTTTTGAATTAGTAGACTACCAAATGTCAAAAGATGAACCGCTTGAAATCTCTAACCACGTACAAAAATGGTGCGCTGATCCTGCCATTAATACCATTATCGTAACAGGAGGAACAGGATTTACACCGAGAGACCAAACTTACGACACGATTCTCCCTCTTTTCGAAAAAGAAATGATGGGCTTTGGTGAATTATTTCGAACACTAAGCTATGAAGAAATCGGCCCAAGAGCCATGTTTAGTCGTGCAACAGCGGGTAGTCGCAATAAAACGGCTATCTATGTGCTACCAGGTTCCACTAATGCCGTGACACTCGCCATGACAAAACTGATTCTTCCTACTGTTCAACATTTTGTCGGTGAGTTGAATCGCATATGAAAATGGCTGGTGTTGTCTTAGCTGGCGGTCAATCTTCACGGTATGGTCAGCCGAAAATGTTTGAATTATTTGCTGGTCTACCTTTATATAAGCACAGTCTCATAGCCTTACAAAAAAATCAACTACAGCCTTTAATTATTGCTACGAATGCTAACTTGCAATCAAAGTTTGTAGAAGAAAATGTCCATTGGATCATTGAAAAACAGCCTCATCAAGGACCTCTGTTTGCCTTGCATAACATAATGACAAATTTCCCGGAAGTAGAGTGGTTTTTCGTAATAGCAAGTGACATGCCTTTTATTAATGCAGAATTTGTCCAAACTATGCTAACATTTATCGATGATCGTTATGATGCGATTGTTCCTAAACAAGTTTCAAGATTACAACCGCTTGCTGCTTTATATCGACGCAGTGCTTTACCAAAAGCACAGCATTTAGTCCAACAAAACAAGCGAAGTATGAAAGTCTTGTTAGAGCAACTCCAAGTATGTTATGTCCCATTCGAAGAAGACAGCTCAACATTTATCAATATCAATTCTCAACAAGATTGGCTACAAACATTTGAAAGGAAGTCTAATAATGAATAATTTTACACACTGGAATGAAGAAGGTCGCCCCAAAATGGTCGACATTTCAGATAAAACAATCACAAACCGTACAGCAATCGCTCGTAGTACAATCACGTTATCCGATGAAGTCTATCAAGCTATCCAACAGGGAGGCATTAAAAAAGGCGACCCTACGCAAGTGGCACAAATTGCTGGGATTATTGGTGCTAAAAAAACTGCTGATATTATTCCAATGTGCCATCCGATTATGTTACAAGGAACCGATCTTCAATTTGAATATACAAAAGCAGAAGTTGGTTACGAACTACACATTCAAGCTACAGTAAAATGTAGTGGCAAAACAGGTGTCGAAATGGAAGCACTAACTGCCGTATCCATTGCTGCACTAACTTTTTATGATATGTGTAAAGCAGTCGACAAATCTATGGTGATTAAAGAAACATACCTCGTTCAAAAAACGGGCGGAAAAAGTGGCGACTTTGTGCATAAATAAACATCAAATCAATTTCGCCTTGGCGTAATTGCGTCCGGATTTTGAATTGTGCTAGCACAATTCATTCCTTTGAAAATCCGTGACATCCGCCGGAGGCTTTATCTTCATTCAGCAGGTGTCTTTTGTACCGAAAGCGTAGCGACAGGTACAGGTACTTAGACACCCACTGAAAAAGAAATCTCATACGCATCCATATCACCACCTTCTAGGGCAGTAGCTTTCTGCTGAATGAAGATAAAAACGGCATTATTTTGCCGATTTTTTCTGTTCCTAACATAGTCACTAATACTAACAAGCCAGCACCAACATCTAATTTCGTCTACCCACCGATATGTGACATTTCGATTTTTGAGTTTTTCCTTTTTTCCATCGTTTGTTCATTTCGTTCATCGGAATAGCGATCTGTTCTATTTTCCCAAACATTCGAAATGTGTTGGGTGATAGTTTCATCATCTTCCCCAGACCTTAACAAATCTCGTAGATTCGTTCCCTCTGTTGCAAATAAACACGTATATAATGTTCCTTCTGCCGAAATACGGGCACGCGAACAAGTGGAACAGAAAGAATCTGTTACAGATGATATCACGCCAATTTCGCCTCGAGCCTCCTCATATTGATAACGTGTAGCCACTTCCCCTTTATAATTAGGATCAACAGGATGCAAAGGGGAAAATTGGTGGACCTGGTCAATGATTTCTTTCTTCGACACAACTTCACCCAACTGCCAACCATTCGAATTACCGACATCCATATATTCAATAAAGCGAAGAATATGCTGTTTCTCTTTAAAATATTCTGCCATCGAAACGATATCTTGCTCATTTTTCCCTTTTTGAACGACCATATTGATCTTCACTTGTAAACCCGCTTCTGCCGCTTTTTCTATACCTTCTAATACCGTTTTCACTTTTCCTCGATGGCCATTCATCTCGAAAAAACGTTCCTCATTTAGAGAATCTAGGCTAACAGCTACTCGTGATAAACCTGCTTTCGCTAATTCATTGGCATATTTTTTCAACAAAGTGCCATTAGTCGTTAAAGCAATATCTTCTACTCCATCTATGCGATGTATACGTTCAATTAATGTCGGTAGATCACGACGTAGTAAAGGCTCACCACCAGTAATGCGTACTTTTTTCACCCCTAATGAAACGAAAATCTTTACTAATCGTTCGATTTCTTCAAAGCTCAATATTTTATCAGACGGTAAAAAAGCATAATCTGGACCAAATACTTCCGCAGGCATGCAATATTGACAACGAAAATTACAACGGTCTGTCACTGATATCCTTAAATCTCTTAATGGTCTGTGTAGTTGGTCTAGTAGATTAGTAATTTTAATCTCTTCCTTTCATTTTGTTAGAGTGATTAACTTTTAG
This sequence comes from Lysinibacillus sp. NPDC094403, assembly GCF_050278745.1. Classification (NCBI taxonomy): domain Bacteria; kingdom Bacillati; phylum Bacillota; class Bacilli; order Caryophanales; family Bacillaceae; genus Lysinibacillus; species Lysinibacillus sp. NPDC094403. The sequence goes on from NZ_JBNNTL010000005.1 coordinate 156,878, forward strand.
GTAAGTGAATACGTTCTTTGTGTGTATAAATATTAAGTGTATTTTGGCGAATAAAACCTACCGTCGTAATACCGAGTTGCTCTGCCAATTGCAATGCTAATTCTGTTGGCGCTGATTTAGACAGAACAATTTCACAGCCAATTTTCGATACTTTAAGTAAAATTTCAGATGAAATCCTTCCGCTAAATACGATAATTTTGTCCTGAATGCTAATTTTATTTTTTAGGCAATAGCCATAAATTTTATCTAACGCATTATGGCGCCCAATATCCATTCTGCTTAATAAAACACCATTCGCATCACATAGCGCTGCGTTATGAACACCACCGGTCTGTTTGAATGTTTCAGCCAAATCTTGCATATCGCGCATTAAACGAAAACAATCATCTGTTGTAATACGCACATGAATGCCTTCCATTTTTTTAGCTACTAGTGCATCATTAGCAAAAACAAAACCTTGGCGGCTCATGCCACAACAAGAAGTAATGTAACGTTTATTTTGAATTTGTTGAAAGTAAGGATTCACACGCTTTGTTTTAACATGCACAAAACCTTCTTTTTCTTGGTGCCAAATTTTTTCAATATCTTCGTAATTGCGTATAATTCGTTCAGAAGCCAAATATCCAATAACCATATCTTCTACATACTCTGGTGTGCAAACCATTGTCACAAATTCTTGCTCATTAATCTTCACTGTGACAGCGTATTCTGTGACAACAGTATCTTCTATTTCCTTGATTTGATTACCTTCAACACGTATTATCTCTCTTACTACTGCGCGTTCCATATGGCATCCCCTTTATTCACTAATATTATCTTCAAAAACAAAGACAGAAATAGCAAAATCTTCTTCAATTTTGATATCTGAAAATAAATGGAGTAACTTAGTGCCCATCAGTTCTTCCATGCCTTCCGGTGGTGATTTAGTATACAAATCTTGAATCATTCTTGTACGTGCAGCATGAACCATTTTTAACCCTTCAGGCGTACTCGCAATAAATTTTTCTGTCGGTGTGATATTACCATATAAAGTTGAGACAGCCATGTTCTCTACGAAAACAGTATGAATACGCTCTGGTCCTTTTCCAAATATATCTTTGCGTAGTTTTCGAATTATGTCGTTGAACTCATGCACTTTTTTTGACATTTTAACGATTCTCCCAACGTAATTAATCTTTTTATCCTATGTTCATGGGGGTCACCCTTACAGTTTGTTAATAATATAGCAACTTAAATAAAAATTAAAGAGAAAATATCCAATGATAATTATTATCAATCAATAATTTTTATTATAATTATTGTCCATTTTGACTGAAAAGGCTATAATAATTAGTATTACATATGGAATGAAAGTATTTTGATTCCTATGTCATGGTTTCATACAAATAAGTTTGAACTATAGACATAGTGGTTTTAATATTTAAATTCTATAGTTATATTGAATAAAAAATAAAAGTTGATTGAATTTTTAGCAAGGCCTGTTAAGAATTTCATCCACCATGAATAAATAGCATGTTTTAACGTGCCTTTTCATGGTGGATTTTTTTATTTTTGAGCAATATCAACATCGACAACTCGTAAAAAATGTTTCTTCATCTATGTTGGTGTAGAAGTTGGACAGATTGGGAAATGACATTATAACAAGACACTTTTTTAAAATAACAAGATAATCAAAATAAAAAAACTCGTAATTCTATTCCCGATTTATCCCAAGTATTAACTTGTTGTCATATAAGTCTCAAAGAGCAAAAGGAGGAAATACCTTGACTACAATTAAAATTAATGGCCAACCGTATGATGTAGCAGAGGGAGCTACAATACTTGATACCATTAATCAAAATGGCATCGCCCATCCACAAATTTGTCATGTACCATCTGTTGATCCTATCGAAACTTGTGATACATGTATCGTCGAAGTGAATGGACAATTAGTTCGCTCTTGTTCAACAAAAGCAGTAAACGGCATGGATATCCAACTTACTTCTGATAAAGCGAAAGCTGCACAAACAGAAGCGATGGATCGTTTACTAGAAAATCATTTGCTGTACTGTACAGTTTGTGATAATAACAACGGAAATTGTACATTACACAACACAGCAGAACTAATGGAAATTGAACATCAAAAATATCCTTATCAACCAAAAGTTGAACCACACGAAGTAGACATGTCTCACCCGTTTTATCGATATGATCCAAACCAATGTATCGCATGTGGACAATGTGTAGAGGTTTGTCAAAACCTTCAAGTTAATGAAACATTATCTCTTGATTGGGAAGCTGAAAGACCAAAAGTAATTTGGGATGAAGGCGTTGCCATTAACGATTCTTCATGTGTAGGCTGTGGACAATGTGTAACTGTTTGTCCATGTAATGCTTTAATGGAAAAATCAATGCTTGGCGAAGCTGGTTTTATGACTGGGCTTAAACAAGATACATTAGATCCGATGATTAACTTAATTAAGGAAGTTGAACCTGGGTATAGCGGTATCTTTGCTGTTTCCGAAGTCGAAGCTGCTATGCGTAGTAAACGTACGAAGAAAACAAAAACAGTTTGTACTTTCTGTGGTGTAGGTTGTTCGTTTGAAGTTTGGACAAAAGGTCGCAAAATTTTAAAAGTGCAACCTTCTGACGGTCCTGTAAATGCTATTTCTACTTGTGTAAAAGGAAAATTCGGCTGGGACTTCATCAACTCTGAAGAACGAATTACAAAACCATTAATTCGTAAAAATGATGCATTTGTTGAATCTTCATGGGATGAAGCTCTTGACTTAATTGCTACTAAACTAGGTGGTATTCAAAAAGAATATGGCTCTGGTTCTGTCGGCTTTATTTCTTCTTCAAAAATTACAAACGAAGAAAACTACTTAATTCAAAAAATGGCACGTCAATTATTCGAAACAAACGATGTCGATAACTGTTCACGCTATTGTCAATCTCCAGCTACAGATGGCCTACTACGCACAGTTGGTATAGGTGGCGACGCTGGAACGATCAAAGATATCGCAAAAGCTGGCCTTGTCATTATTGTTGGGGCAAACCCTGCAGAAGGTCACCCTGTTTTAGCAACTCGCGTAAAACGTGCCCATAAATTACACGGTCAAAAATTAATTGTTGCCGATGTTCGTAAACATGAAATGGCTGAGCGTTCTGATATTTTCATGCGTCCAAAGCAAGGTACAGACCAAGTATGGTTAATGGCTGTTACAAAATACATGATCGATCAAGGTTGGCATGATGAATCCTTCATTAAAGAGAACGTGCACTTCTTTGATGATTTTAAAGATGTACTTGAAACATACACACTAGAATATGCAGAAAAAGAAACGGGCATTTCAAAAGAAACGTTGATAAATGTTGCTGAAATGATTCGTGATGCTGACGGTACATGTGTACTTTGGGGTATGGGTGTTACACAAAATACAGGTGGCTCATATACATCAGCTGCAATTTCTAACCTACTTCTAGCTACTGGTAACTATCGTCGTCCAGGTGCAGGTGCCTACCCTCTTCGTGGTCACAACAATGTTCAAGGTGCTTGTGATATGGGTACACTACCAAATCTATTACCAGGTAATCAAAAAGTAATAGACGACGATGCACGTAAGAAATTTGAAGAAGCATATGGTGTAAAAATCAAACCTGAACCAGGTCGTACGAATATGGCAATGTTAGATGCTATCATGGAAGGTAAAATGAAAGCAATGTATTTAGTTGGGGAAGATATGGCCCTTGTAGATTGTGATGCTAACCATGTAGATAAAGTACTTTCACAATTAGACTTCTTTGTTGTACAAGATTGCTTCCTTTCACGTACAGCACAATATGCGGATGTTATTTTACCAGCAGCACCTTCTCTTGAAAAAGAAGGTACTTTCACGAATACAGAGCGTCGTGTGCAACGACTATATCAAGTATTACCAACACTTGGTGAATCAAAAGCCGATTGGGAAATCCTTCAATTAGTAGCACGTCGTCTAGGTGCTGACTGGAATTACAGTCACCCAAGCGAAATCTTTGCTGAAATGGCTAGTCTTGCTCCATTCTTCTCGCAAGCGAACTATGATGTATTAGAAAATTGGGGTAGCTTCTGTTGGGGTAGCCATGATGGTAAAGACACACCTTTACTATATGAGGATGGCTTTAACTTCCCTGACAAAAAAGCTCGTTTTGCTTTAAATGATTGGATCAGACCGGTTGAATATGAAGCGCAATATGATTGCCATATTAACAACGGTCGTATGCTTGAACACTTCCATGAAGGTAATATGACAAACAAATCAAAAGGTATTCAATCGAAAGTACCTGAAATTTTTGTTGAAGTATCACCAGAACTAGCAAAAGAACGCGGCATTGAAGATGGAGCTCTTCTTCGTTTAGTGTCTCCTCAAGGCGCATTAAAATTAAACGCCTTAGTAACAGATCGCGTACAAGGAAATGAACTTTTCTTACCTATGAACTCTGTTAGCAAAGATTCAGCGATTAATTTCTTAACGGGTCCAGCTGCAGACATCAATACATCGACACCGGCGTACAAACAAACAAAAGTACGCGTAGAAGTATTGAAACAAAAAGGAAAATCACCACTTCCTAGAACAAACCCGCGTTATAAAAAACGTCATCCACAAAATGGTGTTGAGGTACAACGTAAATGGAATCGTCCTGGTTACGTTCACTTAACAACTAACGAAAGGGAGTGATTTCATGGCTGCACCAATTACGACAATTCAAAAAGCGCAAGTAACAGAAGAACAACTAAAAGAAGAAAAGCTAGAGAATTTAAAGCAACTTCTTTCTGAGAATGAAGAAATGGTTAATCAGGTCTTTACGATCATGGCAGAATTAAATGATATTGGAGCGCTAGAAGCAGCTACGAAACTACTTGAAGCAAAAGAGGATGTTGCACATATTGCTCTTGGTCAATTAACTCGTAAGCCTGTTACTAATATCATCAACAATTTAATGGGTGTTGCGGGAGCATTAACCGAACTGAACCCAGAAACAACAACAAAGCTGATTGAAGGCTTAAATTCAGGCTTAGATGAAGCGAACAAAGCCGTTGAATCGGACGAAAAAGTTAGTGCCTTTAAATTGTTCAAAATGTTAAACGATCCTGATGTTAATCGTGCTGTAAATTTTGGCGCTCACTTCTTAAAAGGGCTTGGCAAAGGCCTAAAATAGGAAGGTGGTTTCTGATATGCTAACGAACGAACACATTTTAAAAACTTTGCAGAAAATCGATGACCCAGAACTTCATAAAAGCATCGTTGACTTGAATATGGTACGCAATATTCAAGTCAACGGTACGGATATCTCACTTGATATTATTTTGACTATTCAAGGATGTCCTTTGAAAGCCAAAATCCAACAAGATGTTGAAGAAGCGTTGAAAGCGATCGGCGCATCAAATGTCTCCATTACATTTGGTTCTATGACAGATGACGAACGTCGTAGTTTAACAGCTTCTTTAAAATCAGAAAAAGTTACAGATAAAGGTATGCCTAAAATGCTTTTACCCGATTCTGGTGTCAAATTTATAGCAGTTACCAGTGGTAAAGGTGGCGTCGGTAAATCTACCGTGACGATTAACTTAGCAGTAGCTCTTGCCCGTCTTGGTAAACGTGTTGGTATTTTAGACGCCGACATATACGGATTCAGTATTCCTGCCATGATGAAGGTTCAACAAAAGCCAACAATGATTGACCAAACTGCTATTCCGGTAATAAGTCATGGTGTAAAAATCATGTCGATGGGTTTTTTCACAAACGACAACCAACCTGTCATGTGGCGTGGCCCAATGCTCAACAAGTGGATTCGTAATTTCCTTGTTAATACACATTGGTATGAATTAGATTATCTCCTTATTGACTTACCACCTGGTACAGGAGATGTAGCCATTGATATGGCAGCAATGATTCCACAAGCGCAGGAAATTATTGTAACAACACCACACCTTGCAGCTTCTCATGTTGCCTCTCGTGCAGGTCTGATGGCTCAACATACGAAACACACGATTCTTGGTGTTGTTGAAAACATGGCTTACTTCGAAAACTCAAATGGTGAAAAGAACTATTTATTCGGTCAAGGTGGCGCAGAAAAATTAGCAGATGAGCTTCAGTCAAGAATCATCGCTCAAATTCCATTTGCCCAACCTGAGGAAAATACAGGTTCTTCCGTTTATGACGAAGACTCCATTATCGGTGAGGTATTTACCCACCTTGCAGAAGATATGGTGTATCAATAAAATGAAACTTTTATCAATAGGTGGTTTTCTTCATCCCCTACTGATGATTAGAGGCTTTTACGGGCAGTTAATCTCCCTAAAAGCATGATAAAATCTAAAAAATCCTTGTCTCGTTTTTACACGAGACAAGGATTTTTTAGTGGAGCCATGTTCAAATTTATATTTAATTCAATACCCTGCCTTTTTTAAAACCTGCATAAAATAAAAACGATATGTATTTTTAACGAAAGTATCTAAAGGCAGACCAACATTTAATTGGTACTTTGTAAAAATAAAATAAAAACGCTTATCCCATTTTAACCGTAATAACTCCCCAGCATCTTCACCGTATTTCTCCGTAAATTCCTCAATTAAAGGTTCAATCATATAGTAGCAATAATCTTTTAAGTTTGCGAGAGCTTCTATATCTTTCTCCTTTTGAAAACGTGTAATCCAATCTACTAATTGTTCGTTCATATTAAAATCCATCTCTCTTTATTGAGTTTCTTCCTATTATATTATAACTCTTTTTATAGGTTTTCGCTTCTCTCGTTTCTGAGACATTTGGATGGGTACGTATTTAGATTTTAAATTCAACTGGTATCATTGACTCTGCTAATTTACGAGCCCTTTATTATATTCAATCCACTTTTCCATTTCTCTCTCTACAGCTCGATTTTGCCATTCAAACCAAATACCTGAACATTCACTACAGTGACTATCTACCCCACTTTTATTATGCATATCTTTACGTGTAAATACAGTTTTTTTACGACAGCTGTAGCAGTAAATTTCTAACTCTTTATCAAATTCCATAACGATCAACTCCAACATTTTTACACATATTTCTTTCCGTTTTTTATATAAATTATTCTAATTTACAAAAGAATCTTTACGGAGGGAGAATGATATATGGTTTAGTGAGAACATTTTTAATTTACATGTGAATAACCCAATAGAGGCTAAGTGCAACAAAATACATTTTTTTCAAAGAAGTTGATTTGACCAATTAAGAATGCACAACACGAAAAAAGAAAAGTGCCTCAAACCCTTAATAACAAAGGATTTAAAGTACTTTTCAGTTGGTTCTAACTTGGCTCTTTTTGATCCTCAAGAAGAGGTCTTTTTATAATTTATTAAAGCTAATCATTTACTTAATCCCACTTACAGTAGTCAGTCGCGACCTGCCTCGTAAAACTTCTGTGCCACCATAGCCGGCCTTGTACGCGTGTCCGTAAAGTGGTCACCGTCGCCTACAATTAGGCGAAACTGCCCGAGCCGTCTGGACATATTCGGATGCCAGCCATAATTCTCTCCTCGTGGTAATGCGTTGTCTTGGTAGAAATAGACATAGCTTTTGGGCGTAGGTAGCGAGTAGAACGTTTTAAGATCTAGTTTCTCGAAAAGCGGCTTAGCCGGTTCCGGAGTAACGCTTTCATACATCCGTTTAGCTTCTTCTAAAGTGGCCGTATTAACGAATGAATCTCGAAACAGGGAAAACGGCATAAATATCGTATCGTCGTTCGAGCTTGCTTTGAGTTCTTCAAAACTTTGTATCATTTGGGGCGAGAATTCATCAGCAACTGATTCTCCGTCTTTCAGTACGAACGCGTCCCAGAAGACAAGTCGCTTTATGCGATCCGGAACCTGTTCTGCAACCTTTTGAATGACTGATCCTCCGAAGCTGTGCCCGACGAGAACAAAGTTACGTAGATTCCATTTTATAATATAATCAACAACGGACTTCGTGATCATCGCATGCGTGACATTTTTATTCGGATCTTCACCGTGACCTGCGTATTCAGGTGTATAGACGTCATGCCCTCGACTGCGCAATTCTGCCGCTACTCCATCCCAGAAATGAGCATCAGCCCAAGAACCATGCACAAGCACGAAAGTAAGCCGTTGCTGTGAGGGTAAACGGTGTCTTTCATCTAGTTCACGGGCAACATTGCTCCAGGGCGACCAATAAGGGGCGTAATAAAAACTGTTGGACATAGACCTATAATCGCTATAGGGAAATTGAGGATAAGAAAACATGAACAAGACACCCTTTCAATTCACATATATTATCAGCTTATGCCCAGTGTATTTGATAGGTTCCCACACTTAATTAATCTTTTTCCAATATGATTTTGATGAAAGAATAGGCTTTTAAAGGTTTTTTATAGTTGATAGTACCCCTTCACATTTCCTTCTATATAATCTTCTCTAGTATTATTGAAGAGTTACATTTGTGTACGATTTTATCCATAATAAAAAAAATTCATAGTATAGCTCCTTTTATTTATTTCTCCGTAATACTATTCTATCCTTTTCTAACGTTTTCTCAAAAAAGGAAAGCGCTGCAAATCCTTAATGTTAAAGGATTTGCAGCGCTTTTTTGTGGCAGATCGACTTTTTTAGTATGGTTTGAAGATATTTATAATATCTTTGAATTTTAGATAATTTTCTGACTCTTATCAATTTTTGTTCAATTATCAACAAAAATTGATTTTGAAATTATTATGTCTAATGATAAGTTATTAATATACCCGGGAAAAAGTAAAAAAGGAGGTATTTAAAATTGAATAAGAAAATGTATTTGTTTTCTTTAAGTTTTATTTTAATATTTTCATTTGTTTTTCCAAGTATTAATATAAATGCAAGTTCTAATAATGCTGAGGATGTATTACCAAGTTTAGAAGAGTCTTTAGAAGTATTGACGTTAGAAGACGAAACGTTATATGAATCTATGACTGATGAAGAAAAAGATGAAATACTACAAAGTACTCAATTTAACTCGGGACAAGGAACACTGCCCTCTGGAATTGAATTTACTTTTGGGGTCCCTCTATATACTAATGAATTTAGTGAGGACGATACTTTTGAATGGGTCATAATTGATTCCGAACTACAAATAAAAGAAAATATAATATTAGACTCAATATCTGCAGCGACACCTAGAAGAATTGACCCAGGTGGGGCTACATATATTACTAGAGCATATTGGATAAATAGAGATGGCTTAAAATCAATCTCTATTTATCCAAATAAATCTGCCAAGGGTTGGACAAAAGAAAAAGCATTCGCAGAATTAAAGAAAAACTTTTCTCACTATTACGACTGGAAAAATGAAGCATCCCTAAAAAAGCAATTTAATTGTCACTCTAGACCTATTCCGCCATATACAGGTAAACTCCCTTGGAATATAGAACCCAGCAAAAAATCTACTAATGTTATCTCATGTAATTAAACAACAAAAAAGAGTCCCCATTCGCATGAATTGGGGATCCTTTTTTAACCACGACAATGCCAAGAGGGTTTGGGTGTAGCAAAATTGCCAACTCCTTAAATTCGCCCTTACAAGTTTATTTACAACAATTATGAACAAATGTTAAGTAGGTAACTTATTTAACTATTTTTCGTTTGAAGATATGAGGAGGGAGTATTTTTATGATTCATTTATTTAGCATAATACTTGGATTAGTAGCTTTGATTGCCCCATTTTTTAATCTTTTAGGATATAAAAAACACAAGAGCAAGAAATGGTTTGCATTTTCTATTATTAGTTTTAGTGCGTGCGCAATCGCAATTTGTTTACAAATTTTTTATAGCTATATATTGGTAGAAAATGGAGAATTAGCTTCTCTGATGGATACAATGGGTACTATAGCTTATGTTTCAGCAATACTTGTCAGCGTTACTATATTATTAAACGTAGTTACATTTGTTTTGTACCGTGACAAAATTGCAAAGTAATGCAATTGGGTAGATTTATTTAATAACGAAGATCGCCAATTTGACGATCTTTTTTTCATTTAAAAGCTGATTAACTGCAGAAGAAAAAACGTGGTGTGCTTTTCGTTAATTAACCTCCAATAAAGCACATTTATCTCACTAGGGCTTATCCTAATATATAAAACTGGATCTAAGTCAAGATTCCGGACACACAAAAGTTAAGTTTTTGTTTTGTGGCAACCTCCATTTATGGAGTGTTCCACATCCCGTATAGCCAGTCAAAGTGAAAAGAACCTTTGACAGACTACACGGGATGTGGGGCGAGAAACTCATGGAGGTTGCGCCCTAAATATGTGAAGGGGAACCAAAAAAATCCTCCATTCAAAATTTTGATTGGAAGATGCTTTCGGAGTCCCATAAATATTTGAGGAACGAAAAAAGGGATTGAATGCCCCTGACCGAATCCCTAATTTCTCTCAAACCCTTATACCCCAAGGCCTTATACCCTGTTTTTAGACGTCCCAGGAGGACATACTAAAATATTGATATATCAATGGTTAACGTATAGAATGTTTACCTTTTGTTTACCTTAACTTTTAGACCACCCATCACGGAGTGGTCTTTTAATAGTTTTTTAGCTAAACCCAAGACATCGATAGACATCCTATCCGTATGTCAATCAACCATAAAAAATAGCCACCTTATCAAATAAATAAGAGAGCTTTATATAATTCTTAATCTATCACTTATCTCCAATTGGCTTTAGTGAATTCATTGGAAGATAAACAGCATTATCGAGTCTTCCTTCTAATTCATCGGTTACTAATATATAACCATTAATTTCATGATCATACCTTGAAAAAACAGTACTTCCCTTTTTCATAATTCTTTCAGTTTTAGATTCTTTTAATGGAACGCCCTTCCCCTCTTCATCTCTTGTTAGTTCATAACGTACACCTCTTTCTCTCGATATTGTCTCAGCGATTTTAAGGTCTGTACCAGGATACTCGTAACAAAATTCCTCACTACCATCACCACTTTCGCAATACTGTAGTAGTTGTCCATTATTTGTATCCTTGAAATTAAAACTCCATGGTCCTTCTAGTTTGAAGTGAGATCCGTAATATAAGCCATCATTAATACCATCGCGAGTAATAACAATATAAGTTGGTTTGTTATAAAAAGATGAACGAATTTTTATTGGTACTTCTTTGAAAACTACCAAATCCGTTGCTTGTACGCGGTATTGCCCCATTTGATAGAATATTTTTTTATCATATTTTTCAATATCATACGTTCTAAAGAAGTTATTTCGCTTAACCACTAACGAATCAAACGTACCATCTGGATTTTTCTTGTACACCTTTATGTCTTTTTTAAAGGTCATTTTTCCTGTTTGGTCTTTTACAACCTCTGCTCCGTCATACATCACTTTTGCTTCTGATTTCGTTGGATTTACTACCGCAAATACAAATGCTGCTAGTAACCCAATAAATAATTTTCTCATTATTTCCCCCTACATAGTTTGTTTTTAGAAAGCAAAATATCTTAGTATTATTTACTATCAATCTATATTCTACCATTGACTCTATAATAATGTTGACATGATTTACTTTAACATAATTTCACCAATCTACCATTCCAGCCAATTCTCTAAATTAGTTCTACTACTTATTGATTGTGGAAGGCCATCTCTATGTTATTCAATGCGATTCTCAAAATGTAATACACAAAGAAAAAACGCCTAAAACCCAGTATTGATAAGGTTTCAAGCGTTCTTCTTTTTGGTTTAATATCGACCATTGATTTGCAATTGACGTCCCAGGAGGGATTCGAACCCCCGACCGACGGCTTAGAAGGCCGTTGCTCTATCCTGCTGAGCTACTGAGACATGATGTTATTTTATATGTAGTCCAAGTGAAGGACAATATTTATTATATGTGCTTTTCATCATAAAGTCAACATTAATTTTACTATGAAGGCAAGGTTTGCCTCAATATTAATATTATATGATTTCCTGTACCCCATTATGCCCTCCTCATCTCTACTTTTGCTAAAATAATGAAAAGCAAAAAAACTGGGGGAAGCTAAAATGTTTAAAGATTTAGTAGTAGTCGTAACTGGCGGTGCACAAGGAATTGGCAAAGGCATTGTACTTGCATACGCCCGAAATGGTGCCAATGTAGTTATTGCTGATGTAAATAAAGAATTAGGGTTGCAATTAGAAAAAGGTTTACTTGTGCAGGGTTATTCTGTTCGTTTTGTTCAAACAGATGTTACGAAAGAACAGGATGTCGTTTCTTTAATGCAAAAAGCAGTTGATCATTTTGGTACTATCCATATTTTAATCAATAATGCAGGGGAATTTCAACATAAATCTCTTTATGACGTAACATTGGATGAATGGAATGCTATGATTCAAACTAACTTAACGAGTGTCTTTTTGTGTTCGAGGGAGGCTGCAAAAGTTATACGAGGAAATGTCAATGGCGGCTCAATTGTTTCTATAGCCTCTACACGCGCTGAGATGTCTGAGCCCCATACCGAAGCCTATGCGGCAACAAAGGGCGGTATCGTTGCATTAACACATGCTTTAGCGCGTTCTTTAGGTCCAGATAATATTACGGTTAATTGTATTTCGCCTGGTTGGATTGAAGCAGGTGATTATGAACAGCTCCGTAAGATTGATCACGAGCAGCATTTATCGGGGCGTGTAGGCGTACCTGAAGACATTGCACAGGCTTGCTTATATTTAACTAGCCCCACAAATAATTTCGTCACAGGCATTAATCTAACAGTTGATGGTGGGATGACTAAAAAAATGATGTATGAAGAATAGCCATATCCTTATTTACTCCTTTCAATAAATTGTTCTTTCATATATGGAAATACCTCAGAGTATTCTACATTAGGAAGAAAATTAGAAGGAGTGGAAATACATTGTACCCGTATTCAAATGTATATTTCGCAAGTCCCTTAAGCACGCTTTATACAGGCTCTTACACAAACTATACTGCACCTGTTCGCCATTTTTTACAGCCGCAGAAAGATTATCGTCGCTGTATCAGTAAGGCTGAATCAGATTTTATGGCAATGAATCGTATATTATGGATGGAGCATGTCAATTGGACGAGGATGACGATTATTAGTATTGTCTTTGGCTTACCTGATTTGCCCTTTGTGCAAGAACGACTGTTACAAAATGCAACGGACTTAGGCAATTGTCTACGTCCATTTTACGGCGACCAAATTGCTGATCGTTACGCTGAGCTAATTAAAGAACATCTTCTTATTGCTGCGCAGTTAGTAACTGCAGCTGCCAAAGGAGATACGGCAACAGCGGATGCAAAGGAAAAGGAATGGTATCGTAATGCTGACGACATAGCAATATTCTTGAATCAAATTAATCCATACTTGAGTGTTGAGGAAGTTCAAAAAATGTTCTACACACATTTAGCTTTAACAAAAAAAGAAGCCGTGACTATGATTCAGAAAAACTATCAAGAGGATATTCAAGTTTTTGATGACATTGAAGCAGAGGCACTTGCTATGTCGGATATGATTGCAAGCGCCATTGTAATGCAATTTTGTTATCTCTTTTATTAACGTTAATAAATCTTTTTGTTTTCCAAAATTGGTGAAAAAATTTTAGCCTGTTTACTCTTCGAATAATGAGCAATCGGTTGAATGCCTTGTATAGATTCCTTCACAAATGGAGCAAGTGTATTGCTTTCAATGTTAATATGGACTCGTTGTAGCTGCCATGGCATATGGTCTATATCAATACGAAATAGTGAACTCTTCCATTTTGACCAAGAGTGATAACGTTCTACTAACCATTTATCAAAGGTAGAACTACTTATTTCACTGGCAATCGGTTGATATGAAATTTTCAACCTTTCATCCTGTGCACCCTGATATAAACTTGTAAAAGAAAAATTGTTCCCTTTTTGTTTTAAAGATATTTTGGAATGGCGATATGCTAAACTGCCCTTTGTGGCTATTTGTACAATAAAACGATTCGTAACGTCTAAGTTGAAGAAATAGATGCCTTTCATCCCGTTATATGTAACATATGTCCGGACATTAAGCTGCAAATGGGTACCTACTCCTGGGAATGGTGGTAGAAATCTTAGTCGTTGTCCTTTTACTTTAAAAATGACAGCACTAAGCCAAGCGTTATTTTCATAGTGATCCAGTTGCAACTCTTGCGGAATGTACTGCACTAAATCCTTAGGTGAAACTGGCCAATGTAGAAACAACACATCTTGCCATATTTGCGTCATAACCCACGATTTACTCCACATAAAATAACTCCTTTCTGTAGTTAAATTCTTTCCTACAAAGGAGTTATTCAAACGAAATGACTATTTTTGTTCTGAATCTAACGTTTCTTTTTCAACATATCTGTAATATAAATTGCGCAGTTCGGATTCTTTATAATTACCTAAATGACTTTTATATTGTGGATGCACTAAAATACCATGATCTCGAAGTTGCTTCACAAACCAGCCTTTTGAATACTTATGCACTGTACACATTCTCCTTCACTAATACTCATACATAGCGTATGCTCAGGAAATTATGTAGTGACATTTTTTCAAAATAAAAAAACGAAGAATTTATCCTTCGTTTTCGTACTGTTGAAAAACAAAATGGGTCAAGGTAATTTTGGTGAATGTTGTTGCTCTTTAAATAAGGGTGATTTCCGTTCCAGGCTACTCGCTTTGTTGCTGACGCTTCGCTT
>NZ_JBNNTL010000005.1:171660-256077 GCF_050278745.1 Lysinibacillus sp. NPDC094403
GCTTTCGCACAGATAAAACATTGTTGCTGACGCTTCGCTTTCGCACAGATAAAACATTGTTGCTGACGCTTCGCTTTCGCACAGATAAAACATTGTTGCTGACGCTTCGCTTTCGCACAGATAAAACATTGTCGCTGACGCTTCGCTTTCGCGCAGAGCAAAGCTTCCTGTGGGCGAGCGTCGAGCCGCTTCCTTCACTACGTTGCTGCCGCTACGCTTTCGTACAAAAAACTCTATTGCTAAAGTTTCGTTTTATAACCATAAATTAAAGTGATATGTCAGAAGATACATACTATGTGAGTTGGTTGATTGGAGTGGAGGCTGGGCGACTCCTTGGGGATCAGCGTCACAGATGAGACCCTGCAGCGAAGCGGCTCATCGGACGCCCCCAGGAAAGCGCTCAGTCGGAACGGAAATCAACCCCTCGTTTTGCCGAAGAGCCATACTTTATTTAATATAGCTTTATTCCCTTGGTTTTCACCTCATGTGCCACAAAACGTTCGATATGGTTGGTTAGATGGTGTTGGTAATGTTGCATATTCCTGCTGCTCCTTACAATGTGCAAAAGGTTGAGCAAGAGCATCCAGTAATCGCTCCATTATGCTATAGTCTCCTTGTTCAACAGCAGCTTCTAATGCTTCTTCTACACGGTGATTTCGTGGAATTACTGCTGGATTATGATCACGCATTAATTGTTGGGACATGTCTTTTGTTTCTTGCTGTCTTTCCAGCCTAGCGAGCCAATTCTTATGCCATTCTTTAAATTCATTTGTACTAAATAACGTTGAGTCAGCAAATTTATCGAAGGTTAATGCGATAAATGTATTCGTATAGTCTGCTTGATGTTGCTGCATTAACTTTAGAAGTTCTTCAATTAGTGCCTCGTCCTGATCTTCTTCGTTAAATATCCCAAGCTTTGCTCGCATACCTGTTAGCCAGTTTGCATAATACAGCTCAGGATATTGCTTTAGAGTCTCTTGAGCTAAGTGTATAGCTTCTTCCTGATCTTCATGGATTAACGGTATTAATGATTCAGCCAGTCGTGTTAAATTCCATCCTCCGATATTAGGCTGGTTACCATATGCATAACGTCCTTGTCGATCAATAGAGCTAAATACTGTCGCTGGATCATACGTATCCATGAAAGCGCAAGGACCATAATCAATCGTCTCACCACTAATAGTCATATTATCCGTGTTCATGACGCCATGAATAAAACCAACTAGCTGCCATTTTGCGATGAGAGATGCTTGTTTCTTTATAACTTCCTGTAGAAGGGTCAGATAACGATTTTGAGCTACATCAGCATTAGGAAAGTGACGTTCCAAAGCATAATCCGCTAAAGCTTTTAGCTCCTCATCCGATCCAAAGTTCGCTGCATATTGGAAAGTTCCAACTCGCAAATGACTGCTTGCAATACGCGTTAAAACTGCACCTGGAAGCTCTGTTTCACGAAGGATCGTTTCGCCTGTAGTCACGACAGCTAGACTTCGAGTAGTTGGAATGCCAAGTGCATACATGGCTTCACTAATAATGTATTCACGTAGCATTGGACCAAGTGTTGCTCTGCCATCTCCGCCACGGGAATAAGGCGTTCTTCCTGAGCCTTTAAGCGCGATATCAAAGCGTTCATGAGTTGGTGTTAGTTGTTCACTTAACAACAGTGCTCTTCCGTCTCCAAGCATATTAAAGTGACCAAATTGATGACCTGCATAAGCTTGGGCAATGGGCATGCCACCAGTCGGGTTGTTGTTACCAGCAAAAATCGCTACCGCTTCCTCGCTTTGTAAAGCATCGACGTTTAAGCCAAGTGCATTGGCAACTGATTCATTTAACATGATTAACTTTGGTGAACGAACTGGATTTAAATTGATTGCTGTATAAAAAATGTTCGGTAGGCGAGTATAGCTATTATCAAAATTCCATCCTATTGTATTGTCCATGTTTTCTCCTTTGTTACGTTTATATTTATTTTTTCTACTTCATCATAAACAATTCATAGCCATTTTTTCCATTTAGGATGCTTTCAGGGCAGCTATGTCTTACAAATCGGGATAAAACAAAAAACGCTTATAGTTTCTAGAACTTAAGCGTTTTTGTTACATCATTTTCGCATAAACTTGTGGGTGGAAATATGGCTATTATCATCCGTAAAGAACTTCACTTCAAAATGTGTGTCTTCGGCCTCTACTAGGGCAAAGCTTTTTTCTTTACGACCACGTGGTTTTAATAAGCTCCCCGGATTTAAAAATAACACATCATCAATCATTTCCGCCCCAAGAATATGGGAGTGACCAAAGCACGCTATTTGTGCGTCTACCTCTTTGGCACGATAGGATAATGACAAGACCGAGGTTTTTACATTGAATAAATGGCCATGTGTGACAAAGACTGTGACGTCCGCTAAATCGTATACCACTTCATCCGGAAAGGCTTTATCGATGTCACAATTTCCTCTTACTTTCTTCATGCCATCCAATGCTTTATGGGAGAAAGGAAGCTCACTATCTCCACAATGAATGAAAGCATCGACATTTGGGTAAAAGCCACGAACTTTTTCAATCACATTACTATCGCCATGTGTATCACTCATGACCAGTATTTGCATGGATATCACCTCTTATTTCACAAGATTAGGTAATTGTTCCTTCAACTTACGAATAGCATTCCCGCGGTGTGAAATTGCTGCTTTTTCATCGGCTGCTAGCTCTGCCATCATACGGTTTAAGCTTGGGACAAAGAAGATTGGATCATAACCAAATCCGTTTGTACCACGTTTTTCGTGTGCAATAGCACCTTCACAAGTACCAAAAACTGTTGTCGTTTCAAAATCAGGCCCTGCAATAGCAATGCAACAGCAGAAGCGAGCTGTACGCTTTTCATCCTCGACATTTTTTAGGTTTTCTAAGAGTTTAACCATGTTTGCTTCATCATCATGATCACCAGCATAACGTGCAGAATATACACCTGGTTCACCATTTAATGCATCAACAGCTAAGCCACTATCATCAGCAATAACAATTGTGTTTAACTCTTTTGCCAACGCTTCTGCCTTTAAGATTGCATTTTCCTCAAAGGTAGTGCCGGTTTCTTCAATCTCCATCTCTGGGGCAACATCAAACATCGTTACTACTTCATAGCCAAGTGGACCAAATAACGCTTCGAAATCTTTTACTTTTCCTTTATTTTTAGTTGCAATGACTACTTGTTTCATGTTATTCATTTCCTCCCACTTTGTTAGCCAATTCACCTAGTGTCTCTTTTTGAAGTGCAATCAATTGTTGAATGCCCTCTTCACCTAACGCCAGCAGTTCATTTAACTCTTCACGAGTAAATGTTGCTTCTTCACCTGTCCCTTGAAGCTCAACAAATTGACCTGCTCCTGTCATGACGATATTCATATCTACTGCAGCAGCGACATCTTCAACGTAGTTTAAGTCTAAAATTGCCCCGTGTTCCTCTACAATACCAACACTTGTTGCAGCTAAATAGTCTGTCACTGGGAATTTTTTAAATGGTTTTTCTTCAGCAAACTTAGCAATTGCCTGTGTCATCGCTACAAATGCTCCTGTTATTGAAGCTGTACGCGTCCCTCCGTCTGCTTGAATCACATCACAATCAATCCACACAGTACGCTCCCCAAGTGCTTCTAAGTCAACGACAGCACGTAATGCACGACCAATTAAACGTTGGATTTCCATTGTCCGGCCATTGACTTTGCCACGAGATGATTCGCGTGCTGTTCTCTGTGCTGTTGCACGAGGTAGCATTGAGTATTCTGCAGTGATCCAACCTTTGCCTTGTCCACGTAAAAAACCAGGAACTTTATCCTCAATCGTTGCCGTACAAATTACTTTTGTATTGCCTACTTGAATTAAAACCGAGCCTTCTGGGTGCAATAGATACTCACTATCTATTTTCACAGGACGTAGTGCATTTACATTTCTTCCATCAAATCTTGTCATCTTTTTTCGTTCCTCCTAAAAACTTTCGCGCCCTCATCTTAACATAATTTTCACCTTCAAAAAAGTGCTCAGTCCCTTATGTACTTGCTAAAAACGTAAAAAATCAGCCTAGCCCATAGCTAAGCTGATTTTTTATTTTAATGTAATACGTTTTATATTAAGAGTACCTTGCTCAAGCCAACTTTCAGCAATCGAACGGAAAATTGGAACAGAGCCAGTGGCATAAAATTTATGAGCAGGCACTGCATCTGAATCAGCCAAAGTGCCATTATACGCAAGCATTTCTTGAACATCCTTTGCTGTTTCTTCTGCGGAAGATAACACAAAAACTTCATCTCCGACAACAGCTTCAATTTGTTTTTGCAATATTGGATAATGCGTGCATCCTAGTATGACCGTATCGAATTGTTCATTTTTCAACGGTTTTAAGCCTTCCGCAATTAATTTATTTGCAAATTCGCCTTTATATTCGCCACTTTCTACAAGTGGTACGAATGTTGGACAGGCCAACGGAATAATATGAGTTGACGTATTCAGTGATAGTAAGGCTTCTTCATATGCCCCACTTTTAATCGTTCCTTCTGTTGCAAGCACAACGACTTCATGTCGCTTCGTTTTCTTTACAGCTGCACGTGCGCCAGCATTAATAACGCCTAGTACCGGAAAAGGCATATTTCTTTGTAAACTTTCGAGTGCTACTGCAGTCGCTGTATTACAAGCAATGACGAGCATTTTGATATTCATTTTCTCTAGTGCTTTTGCCATTTGCCAAGTGAAATTTCGTACTTCTTGACGACTTCTTGGACCATACGGACATCTTGCTGTATCACCAATATAATAAATCGTTTCATTTGGTAATAGCTTCATTATTTCTTTTGCTACGGTTAAACCGCCTACTCCTGAGTCAATAACGCCTATCGGGGCATTCATACTTTCCGCCTCAATCCTGTTTCATGTGTACATGTAGTTTCTCTAAATAGCTTGATAATTGCGCGACTTCTTGTTCGTTAAAACCAACAAGCTTCTCTTGCAAGTATTGCTGTCTTTTTTCAATAACCTCTTGAATAATACGTTCGCCCTTTTCGAGAAGATGAACAACAACGACACGACGATCATTTTCGTCACGCACTCGCTTAACTAATTCATTTTTCTCCATTCGGTCCACTAAATCTGTTGTTGTACTAAAAGCTAAGTATAATCGATTTGACAGGTCGCCAATTGTTATATCTCCAAGCTCTTCTAACCACTGTAATGCAACAAATTGTGGCGGCGTAATCGCATATTGTGAAACAATCTCTCTTCCTTTTTGCTTCACAATCGCCGCTATATAGCGTAATTCCTTTTCAACCGTTGCAACGGTTTCAGGTGAGTGCTTTGTTACTTCATCCGACATATAACTATTTCACTCCTAAAAATACGTTGAATAGTTCTATTTTGTCGTTTTTTTTCTGAAATAGCAAGTGTCCATTTAGTCTAATTTGAATTCTTCTAAGCGTAACAGCTCAATTAACGCCTGAGATCGATTCGTTACACCTAACTTTTGAATTGTATTGGAAATGTGATTTCGCACTGTTTTTTCACTAATACCAAGTTGCTCTGCAATATCCCTCGTTGTTTTTTCAGCTAATAAAAGCGCAAATATTTCACGTTCTCGGTTTGTTAAAAGAGAACGATGATGAGAGCCATTCATTTTCAGTTACACCCTCCTCCCCCGCACGTATTGTAACTTATGTTAAGGAATGAGGAGCGGTGACGGCTATTTTCATGAATATCTCTTGGTTCTTAAAAAAATTCGGAAATTGCTTCCATAAATCAATGGATTTTATGTACAAATGCCATTTCAACTGTCAAAATCAATGTTTTTACTCTGTGAAAGCATTTTACAATAATCATCCGTTTCCAATATTATATGAATGCCAATCTTGCTAACTGAACTTTTTCTTCTTCAGATAAAGGTACACTCTTTCCAGTTCGTGGGTTCATTTGCACGACCGTCCCTCTACCCGTAAAGCAAACCTCATCATGTTGATTTTTCGCTAAGTAATGGATATCCATTGATGAGTTCCCTACTGTCGCTATCTTTGTATAAATTCTTAGCACATCATCAAAGAAAACCTGCTTCACGTAATCACATTGTAAATCGGCTACAATCGGAATCCCCTCTACATTTTCATCAATTGCTGATGGCATTAGAACACCTAAATGGCGGAAATAATCGATTCGTGCCTGTTCAAAATATGTAAAGCTAACTGTATTATTCATATGACCGTACATATCCGTCTCTGAAAAACGTACACGGACCTCAATAAAAAATGCAAAATCCTTTGCCCATTCCTGAAAATCTTCGATATAATTTGCCTTCATCTAAACCATCCCCCTAATTTTCATTCGCTTCTTTCCGAAAATGAATATGTATTCATTATAAAGGAAAATACTATATTATCATAGAAAATTCAAGTTTTCGCTCGATTTATTTAAAAACTCCTTGTCTTTCGTACAACTCGGCATTCACCATTCTATTTTTCTACTGTTTTGAAATCATCATATTTAGTTTATTAATCTTTCCTGAAAATGACCCTATTCAGAACTCCATATAATGCGAAACCTGAATCACTTAGGAGTTTCTTCATCTCCACTGTATTAGTCTTCACCAATCAGGCATTTATGAGTAGTTAATCTCCAAAATTATTTAATATTTTACATAGAAAAAACCCCCTCACACATTGAGTGTAAGGGAGTTGGGAGTAAAGCTTGTACTATTAGTCAACGTAGTGGTCAGAACCGAAGAAGTTACGGAACATTTGCACTGTAGTTGCACGGTTTAATGATGCGATAGATGTTGTTAAAGGAATACCTTTTGGACAAGCAGCTACACAGTTTTGCGAGTTACCGCAGTTTGCAAGGCCACCATCGCCCATGATTGCATTTAAACGTTCGTCTTTAATCATTGCACCAGTTGGGTGAGTATTGAATAGACGTACTTGTGATAATGGTGCTGGTCCGATGAATGAAGCTTTTTCAGACACGTTTGGACATGCTTCCATACATACACCACAAGTCATACATTTAGATAATTCATAAGCCCATTGACGTTTACCTTCTGGCATACGTGGACCTTCACCTAAATCATAAGTACCATCGATTGGAACCCATGCTTTAACTTTTTTAAGTGCATTGAACATACGTTCACGGTCAACTTGTAAGTCACGAATAACTGGGAATGTTTTCATAGGCTCTAGGCGCACTGGTTCAGTCAATTGATCAATCAGTGTTGAACAAGATTGACGTGGACGGCCATTGATAACCATTGAACATGCACCACAAACTTCTTCAAGACAGTTCATGTCCCATGCAACTGGTGTTGTTTTTTCACCATTTGACATAACTGGATTCTTTTGAATTTCCATTAATACAGAAATAACGTTCATACCATGGCGGTAAGGAACTTCGAATTTCTGCCAGTAGCCATTGCCACCTTTTGTATCTTGACGTAAAATTTCAACTTTTACCATTCTTCCAGTATTAGCTGCGATATCCATAATTCTTAGTCTCCTTTCGCAGAGTAATCACGTTTACGTGGTGGAATTAATGAAACGTCGACTTCTTGGTACGTGATAATTGGATTACCAGTAGTTGGATCAAACTTCGCCATTGTTGTTTTTAAGAAGTTCTCATCATCACGGTTCGGGAAATCTGGCTTGTAGTGTGCACCACGAGATTCGTTACGTAATAATGCACCTTTTGTCATTACTTTCGCAAGTAGTAACATATTTTTAAGCTGACGTGTAAAGTGTGCACCTTGGTTGCTCCACTTTTGCGTATCGTTGATGTTGATGTTATCCCAACGTTTTAGAAGATCATCAAGTTTTTTCAATGTATCTTCAAGTTGATCGTTGTAACGTACTACTGTCATAGTAGCTGTCATCATTTCGCCAAGCTCTTTATGAATCAAGTAAGCGTTTTCTGTGCCATCCATTTTCATGACAGCATCCCATTTTGCTTGCTCTTCTTTTACGCGAGCATCATAAATTTCTTGCGGAAGATCTTCAGCATGCTTTTTAAGATGTTTAACGTAATCTACTGCGTTTGGTCCAGCAACCATACCGCCATAGATAGCAGATAATAATGAGTTCGCACCAAGACGGTTTGCACCATGCTGAGAATAATCACATTCACCTGCTGCAAATAGACCAGGAATTTCAGTCATTTGGTTGTAGTCAACCCATAATCCACCCATTGAGTAGTGAACTGCTGGGAAGATTTTCATTGGTAATTTACGTGGGTCATCCCCTACGAATTTTTCGTAGATCTCGATGATACCACCTAGTTTAACGTCTAATTCATGTGGATCTTTATGTGAAAGATCTAGGTATACCATGTTTTCGCCGTTGATACCAAGTTTTTGGTTCACACAAACGTCGAAAATTTCACGTGTTGCAATATCACGTGGTACTAAGTTACCATATGCTGGGTATTTCTCTTCCAAGAAGTACCAAGGTTTACCGTCTTTGTAAGTCCAAATACGGCCACCTTCGCCACGAGCTGATTCTGACATTAGACGGTTTTTGTCATCTCCAGGAATCGCTGTTGGGTGGATTTGGATGAACTCACCATTCGCGTATGAGGCACCTTGTTGGTAAACGATAGAAGCAGCAGAACCTGTATTAATAACAGAGTTTGTTGTTTTACCGTAGATAATACCAGGGCCACCAGTCGCCATAATAACAGCGTCTGCACGGAATGATTTGATTTCTTCTGTACGCATATCTTGCGCTACGATACCACGACAAACGCCGTCAGGATCGACTACTGCACCAAGGAATTCCCAGTGCTCATATTTGTTCACTAAACCAGCTACTTCGTGAGAGCGAACTTGCTCGTCTAGTGCGTATAGTAATTGCTGACCAGTTGTTGCACCAGAGAAGGCTGTACGGTGCATTAAAGTACCACCGAAACGACGGAAGTCAAGAAGACCTTCTGGTGTACGGTTGAACATTACACCCATACGGTCCATTAAGTGAATAATACCAGGGGCTGCATCACACATACCCTTAACTGGTGGTTGGTTTGCTAAGAAGTCCCCACCGTATACTGTATCATCAAAGTGGATCCAAGGAGAATCCCCTTCACCTTTTGTATTTACCGCACCATTAATTCCGCCTTGCGCACATACAGAGTGTGAGCGTTTTACAGGAACTAATGAGAATAAATCAACTTCAGTACCAACTTCAGCTGCTTTAATCGTTGCCATCAGACCAGCCAGACCGCCGCCGACAACAATTATTTTGCTTTTCGCCATGATTATTTCTCACTCCTCTTAAAAAATTGCAATGATTGCATGTCCTCTATAGTAGCTTCTATTAAATTAAACGAAAGATAAAATAGCAGCCACACCAACTACACTTAGAATTACGAAAATAATGTTTGTTACATAAGTAGCAATCTTTTGAGACTGAGGAGATTGTGTAATACCCCAGCTTACTAGGAATGCCCATAAGCCGTTAGATAAGTGGAAAGTTGCTGATAAAATACCAACAATATAGAATCCAAGCATAAATGGATTCGATACGATATCTGCGATCATATTGAATTCAACATCTGCACCTAACGCTTTTTGGATACGCGTTTCGAAAATATGCCATGCAATGAAAATCACTAAGAATACACCAGTGAAACGTTGTAATGAGAACATCCAGTTACGGTATGTACTGAAACGCCCTGTGTTTGGTGAAGCAGTGAATGCAATGAAGACACCATAGAATGCGTGGAACAGTAATGGGATATAAATAACTACCCATTCAATTACTAACAGAAGATTGTGTGGAATTAAATCCATCTTACCTACTGCATTATTGTAAGCTTGTTCACCACCAACAGCAGTGAAGTTCATTGACAAGTGGAACATCAGAAACAGACCTACTGGAATCACACCAAGTAGAGAATGTAAACGACGCCATAAAAACTCTCGATCTTTCGACAAGACTGTTACCCCCCTTAGTACTTAAAATAGCACAACAAAAGAAGTCATCATTTTGTAACTGATACTTCATTGACTGTGTATTTCATCATGGTACAATATTATGACATGTTTATTGTACTCTCAAGAGCTACGAGCGTCAAGGCAACTAGCAGTTTTTCGCAATCCTTATTAAAGAAACAATCTAGTACATGATGCGTCGTTTTTTCTCGAAAATTCTATCTTTACTTTATCAGTGTCAAATTATAAGAAAATTCTAAGAAAGAAGGCTTTCAATGTTAAACACTTCATCTCCTACAATCTCAGCATTTGGCTATGAGATAATTCGCGATTATATTTTATCTTCTATTCTTGGTAAACATGAAGGAGATGTCCTTTACTGGGCAGGAAAAGATCTAGCTCGGAAGTTCCCATGTAAAAGTCAAGAAGAACTTATCGCATTTTTCGCAGATGCCTGTTGGGGTAATTTAGAGCTTGTCAAAGAATCAAAGGATGGGCGCATATTCCAGTTGACAAATGATCCAGAACTGTTACAAATCGGTCTTCGTAGCTTTAGACTTGAAGCAGGATTTATAGCTGAACAAATCCAGCAAGCAAAAGGTTATTTAACAGAATGCTATGATGAAAAAAGTGAAAAGCATCAGAACGTTATGTTTACAGTAAAATGGGACGTCAAAGAACGAATCATGAACACCGTTCCTACAGACTAAAACGAAAAGGATTGTCATTCCGGATTTATGGATGATAATCCTTTTTATGTATACTTTATATATAAGTTGATTGTAGTGGTGACTGGGCGACTCCTTTGGGATTAGCGTCACAGATGAGACCATGGAGCGAGCCAGTAGGGGAACGAAGGCTAAGAGCATCACACCCTGTGATAACGCCTTCGTGACCAACATCGTGTTGGCCCAAGCGTCCAGTCGGAACGGAAATCACCCCACGTTATGGTCACGGATCTCTTTTATATTTATAGTTGTGCATGTCTTTCTTTTAAAAGCACATCTATTAATGAAATAAACGCTTCTAAAATATTAAGCGAGTGTTGAATCATTTCCTCTAGGTTAATAATTGACAGTTCATTAACTAATTTTTGTGCAGCCATATGTACCAATTCATGAGGTTGTTCTATTTGACGATATTCTGGTAAATTCTGATATTGCTCAAAATGTCCATAATACCATTTTCCAAACGTACATTGATGATGCGTTTTTATTGTCTCTTTATGGCCCGCCTTTTGGATAGCAGCTCGTAAAAAGTTAGCATGATCCATTAATCTTGCTGCCAATTGGCTAACTACCGTTTGCTCTGAAGGCTTTCGAATTGTCGGTGCAATAGCTTTTAACATTTCAGAAACTTGATTTTGTATTATATCCGAGAAGTTACTAGTATGTGATAATTCCGTCGTTGTTTCCGCTAAACGACCTACAGCTATTACATTTTCTTCTGATGCGGCTGTTATTTGATGAATTCCAAGTGCTGCTTCTTCAATATTTTTACTTGTTACAGTCAGATTAGCAATATTGTCTTTCATGATACTTAAAAAATCAGTTAAATAATGTTCGACTTGTTTGATATTTGTTATTGTGTTATGTAATTTCTTATCAATTACTGATCGAATTTTCGTCATTTCTTGCAATGAACCTTTCGAGCTATTGGCTAGCTTCCCTACCTCCATCGCGACAACATTAAAGCCCTTCCCATGCTCACCAGCACGTGCGGCTTCAATGGAGGCATTTAAGGCTAGTAGTTGTGTTTGATCGGCAAGCCCGGTTACACTTTTACTAATATCATCCATTTTAATTACTTCATCATTCAACTGCTCTGTTGATCGAGCTCCTTTGATCAACAACTCCTGAACTATCTCCCCTTTTGTAATGGATGATTCCATTTCCTCTACAAGTAGTAATGAATGCTGTTTTATTTCTTGAATGTTTGCATTTACATTTTGCTCAACCGCAAGCATCTCTTCTGTATTTGACGACATTTCTTCACTCATCGAAGAAATATCCCCTACACTCGTTGAGACATTTTTAACCTTTAAAGCCGTTTGAAAATTAATTAACTCCATGTGCGCTAGTACAAAGTCTAAAATCGCATTTTTCACATCAATGCTTTCCTGCTCTAGTTCCAATTCCAGAATTCGCTTTTTTAAAATTTGTATTTCTAAATCGTTGTGTTTCTCAACGGTTTCATCCATTGGCTTTTGAAATAAACCGAATAAGACCATACAAACCCACCTTTCCCTTGGTAAAACATGTCACATTTTATTATATAATAATAAAATTGGATAAAGTATTAAATTGTTGTAAACAAAAAAAGATGTGCCAATTACTGACACATCTTATTCAATTTTATATGTAAAGTGTTTGTTCTAAATTAAACTCATCATGTAATGCATTTGCTGCACGAATCATTTCGTTTTGAGGAACAACGACAGACACTTTTATTTCAGAAGTACTTACCATTTTCACAGGGATACCTTCACGACGTAGACGATCAAACATACGAGCAGCCACCCCTGGATTAGATGCCATACCTGAGCCAATTATAGAGACTTTTGCTAAGCCGATTTCAAAATCAGCAAAACTAAACCCTAGTGATAATTTGCTATCTTCTAGAACACGTAATGCTTCGGCGAACTCCTCTTTCAAAATGGTAAATGATACAGTTGGCTTTAAACCATCAATTATTGCTTGTACGATTATATCGACGTTTATGCGATTCTCTGCAAGTATTGTGAACATATCTGCTAACGAAGCATTAGAATAAGCATCATAGCCAACCGTTAAACGAATAACGTCTGACTCATAGGCAACACCACGTACAATTAAATTTTTCTCCATTTCAACTTCCTCCTTCAATAAAGTACCTACTGTATCTATTTCGCTCGACCGAATTATAACCGGGATTTGAAACTTCTTTGCTAACTCAACAGCTCTCGGGTGTAAAATTTGTGATCCTAAGTTTGATAACTCTAGCATCTCATCATAGGAAATTTCTTTTAGTTTTTGTGCCCCAGCAACGTAACTTGGATCAGCTGTATAGACTCCATCCACATTCGTGTAAATATCTACGCGCTCCGCCTTCAATGCTGCAGCAATAGCTATAGTCGCCGTTTCCGCCCCACCTTTACCAAGCGTCGTAATATTCCGTAAATTATCGATACCCTGTTCCCCAGCAACGATTACAATTTTCCCCTGAGTAAAATGCTCGTCAATTCGACTTACATCAATCTCATCAATACGTGCATTGCCATGTATAGCATCAGTCTGAATACCTGCCTGCCAGCCTGTTAATGACACTGCATCATATCCTTCTTCCTGCAAAGCAATTGCCACTAACGCACTTGATAGTTGTGAGCTTGTTGAAAATAGTGCGTCTAGTTCACGCTTAGATGCATTGTCTGATAGATCACGAGCCATTTTTGCTAATTCTTTTGCCATATCCCTCATAGCTGTAGTGACAACGACAACATCAAAACCTCTTTGCTTTTCTGCAATCGCCTTTTTAGCAACATTTTGAATGTGCTCTGTTGATACTAATGTGGCACCACCAAATTTCATCACAATTCTCGCCATCTTCATCATTCTCCTTCGTACTTTTCGTTGATTATAAAGTAGCTATACTTTTGCGGTTCTTCACCAAAATAACAATTTTCAGGGACATGCATGAGACAAAAGCAAAGCGGCGTGAGCACTTACCGTTCTCCGCTCTAAATTTTTTAATCAAGAACAGATTTTAATATGGATCCACTTTTGCATTAATAGCTTTTACTCTCGGGGGTTATACGGAAAATCTTTTGGCATCATTCCATAATAGTAAGAATTGCTTTGAGAAAATGTTGTCTCTAGAGAACTAAAAAAGCAACTCTCACATAACGTGAAAGCTGCTTATAACATGTACAATAAAAGTAACTTGTGCATGTGTGATAGCTCTCCGAAACGTTTAGAATCGACAGTCCTACATCTCTTAAATGTAAAACCAGCTAAGCATCGGAAACAACGATGCTCTACTTCGGCAAGCTCCCCTTTCATACATTTTCACTGGACTTGTCCGTCCTCTAATGCACTACTCTTGAATCTTGCACCTCTATCATCACTAAATAGTGAATGTATTTAATTGAACCTTAGCGAAAAAATTTCTAGTTTATGTATAAATAGAAACTACTAAAAACTAAGGCATCGTATATAACATTGCTATATTGTAGATCAATGTTATATACAACCTTAGCATATGTCTAATCCTTTGACAATGTCTCCTGTTGAAAATAGGCGTGAATATTACTAGCTAGATTAGCAGGCATTCCTGCTTCCTGTAATGCCTGCTCACTAGCCTCACGAATTTTTTTGACTGAGCCAAAATGCTTAAGTAATTGCTGTTTTCGCTTTGGACCAACACCCTCTATATTATCGAGGACAGATTGGATAGCATGCTTTTCGTGTTGCTGTCGTAAGAAGGTAATAGCAAAGCGGTGTACTTCGTCCTGAATTCGTTGCAGTAAATAGAAGCCATCGCTTGTGCGCTTCAATGTAATTACTTCAGGCGGATCACCAAATAGAAGCTGTGACGTATTGTGCTTGTCATCTTTTGCTAATCCAGCTATTGGAATGACAAGGCCTAGCTCATCCTCTAATACTTCTCGCGCTACTTCCATTTGCCCCTTCCCACCATCAATTAGTACTAAATCTGGCAAAGGCAGACCTTCCTTTAAAACTCGCGTATATCGACGACGGATTACTTCCTGCATTGCACCGTAATCATCGTGCTTGGCAGCAGTGCGTGTTTTGTACTTTCGATACTCCTTCTTTGCAGGTTTTCCATCGATAAATACTACCATTGCAGATACAGCATCTGTCCCATGCATATGACTATTATCGAAGGCTTCAATCCGTAACGGCGTAGAAATACCCATAGCTTCACCAAGAGCCTCACATGCTCCTATTGTTCGTTCTTCCTGACGTTCAATAAGCTGGAATTTCGCTGCTACAGCAATTTCAGCATTTTTCGTCGCTAATTCAACTAGCTCCTTTTTTTGCCCACGTTTTGGTGTCAGTACCTTAACTTCTAATAACTCCGTTAAAATATCTGCATCAATAGATTGTGGGATAAAAATCTCCTTAGGCTTAATGTGCTCTAACTTTTCGTAAAATCGTCCAACAAACGTTAAAAATTCCTCTTCTGCCTCTTGGTAAATTGGGAAAATCGACACATCTCGCTCAATGAGCTTTCCTTGACGAACAAAGAAAACTTGAACACACATCCAGCCTTTTTCGACTGCATAGCCAAATACATCGCGGTTCGTTGTATCACTTGATACGATTTTTTGCTTTTGCATAACTGTATCAATATGTGCAATTTGATCGCGAAATTCCTTTGCACGCTCAAACTCCAAATTTTCTGCAGCCGCTAGCATTTTTACCTCTAGCTCCTTTTTGACTTCCTCAACCCCACCATTTAAAAATTTTGTCATATCCTCAATCATATCGTGGTAAATTTCAGCATCAATTTCTTTCACACAAGGAGCTAGACATTGTCCCATGTGATAATACAAACAAACCTTGGAAGGGAGTTGTACACATTTGCGAAGAGGATATAAACGATCTAACAGCTTTTTCGTCTCACTTGCTGCATATGCATTTGGATATGGACCGAAATACTTCGCCTTATCCTTTTTCACTTTTCGCGTTGTAATAAGACGTGGATGTTTTTCATTCGTAATTTTTAAATACGGATACGTTTTATCATCCGTCAGCATAATATTGTACTTCGGATCATGTAGTTTTATAAGATTAAGCTCTAAAATTAAAGCTTCAATATTGGAAGATGTCACAATGTACTCAAAATCTTCTATTTCACTTACAAGCCTCTGTGTTTTCCCTTCATGCGAACCAGTAAAATACGAGCGTACTCGATTTTTCAGCACTTTTGCTTTCCCGACATAAATAATTGTTCCTTGTCGATCTTTCATCAAATAGCAGCCAGGCTGATCTGGTAAAATTTCAAGCTTTCGTTTAATTAAATCATTCATCGCCTACCTGCCCCCCTTTTTGTTAAAACTAGCGTTCGCTTTTTCTCTTTATTATATAACGAAAAAAAGCCGAGCACATCTATAGATGGCTCGACTCTTTTTTTCTTACAGGATCAATTATGCCTCGGCATAATTGCGTCCGGAATCGGCTTTGTGCTTGCACAAAGAACTCCTTTCCGATTCCGTGACATCCGCCGGAGGCTTTAACTTCTTTCAGCGGGTGTTTGGACACCCCTGAAAAGTAGCTTAAATTCGCATTCATCTCCCATTTGTAGAGGTGGGAGACTTGTGCTGAAAGAAGTTAAGCATGTTTTGCGATAAATGCTTCTAACGCTTCTTTTGGTTGGAAGCCAACAGTTTTGTCTACTAATTCACCATCTTTGAATAATAGTAAAGATGGAATAGACATAATTTGGTATTGAGCTGCAGTACCTTGGTTGTTATCTACATCTACTTTTACAATTTTAGCCGCACTACCTGCAGCATCCATTTCTTCAAGAACTGGTCCAATCATTTTACAAGGTCCGCACCAAGCAGCCCAAAAGTCTACTAGCACTAATCCTTCTTTAATATCGTCTTGGAAAGTTGCATCTGTTGCATGTACAATTGCCATTTGAAATCCTCCTTAAACTTACTATGTTTGTAGTATAGCATGGATAAATTCTCTTGAGCGAACAATCTGCCTAGTATGCAATATTTATGAAAAATATGGTCGAAAAAGGCATTAATCTGCTATTTAGCTTAATCTTCTTTTAAACGACCATTATAGAAATAAGTTAATGTAATAAAGAGATAAATAGCTAATGTAATACCTGTTACGATAATAGATGTTGTAAAAATAATACCGATCAGGATTGCACTTAACGCAATAATTGCTATCCAAGTTGTATAAGGGAACCATTTTACTGAATATGCACTTGTTTTTTCAGGCTGGTTTTTACGCGATTTCAAATGCGCAATCGCAATAATTAGCCAAATAAATAACACGGTATATCCAAGTGAACCCATTAAGAAATCAAAGGTTTTACTTCCAGCAAATAAAGAAAATATTACGGCTAAATATAAAGCTAGAGTACACATTAATATGGCATATACCGGAACTTTTCCTTTTGATAAATGTGCAAAGATTTTAGGAACACGCCCGTCCACAGCTTGTGTATACAGAACGCGTGATGAACCATAAAGTCCCGAGTTCATTGATGAAATAATGGCTAGTAAAACGACAGCATTCATAATATGGTCAGCACCTGGAATCCCAATCATTTTAAAAACCATCACAAACGGACTTTCTGGCACCCCGTTTACTTCATTCCAAGGAATCAAGCTTACGATAATAAAGAAAGGAATTAAATAAAAAGTTACAATACGTACTAATGTACTGCGAACAGCTTTTGGCACTACTTTCTCAGGATTTTTCGTTTCAGCTAATGTAATACCAATAATTTCAGTGCCACCATAAGAATAAATAACTACAAGCATTGCAGCAACTAACCCCATTGGTCCGTTCGGTAAGAAACCACCATGCTCCGTTAAATTAGAAAAGCCAACAGCTGTATGATTACCAAAAGTAACAAGCAATAAAATTAATCCCGCTATGATGAACACCACAATAACGGTAATTTTAATTAACGCCAGCCAATATTCAGTTTCAGCAAAAACTTTCACTGATAACAAGTTAATGGCTGTAACTAACACCGAAACAGATAATGCAAGTATCCAAATTGGATAATCTGGTAACCAATATTGAATAAAAATTGCCGCAACTATGGATTCTGCAGCAATATTTAAAACCCACATTTTCCAATAGATCCAATCTAGGAAATACGCTGGATACTTTCCTAAAATAGCTTGCACTAAATCTCTAAATGTTCTTGCTTCGCTATTACGGACTGCCATTTCAGCTAAACCTTGCATAACAAATAACAGAATAATCCCACCAATTAAGTACGCTAAAAGTACTGATGGTCCTGCCATATCAATGGCTGTACTACTTCCTTTAAATAACCCTGCACCAATGGCACCTCCTAAAGCCATCATCGTAATATGACGTGAGGTCATCGTTCTCTTTAATTTCTGATTGTCGTTTTCCATTTCCTTACCTCCTAAAATGAACAAATGCGCTAAAGTGCTCGTTTACATCCGACAAGCGCTGGAGAGCCCGAAGAAAAAAGTAAGCGCTCCTCCACTTTTGCCCGAGGGATTGAAGCGACCTCGAGGATGTAGCTCTTTAGCCTAGATGAAAACAAAAAAGGCATATCGTCTCTTCCTTCATTATCAAATGAAAGAAGAGACGATATGCCTTAAGCAAACCGCGGTACCACTCTAATTGGTTCTTTAAGAACCCTACTTAAAAACCTAGTAACGAAGGTTAACCGTCCAACAAATAGAATATTCTGCAAATTCTATTTATCTTACCGCTCCTAGGCAAGTTCAAAGTCTTATTGGACTGCGTTGCACCAACCCGCAGCTCTCTTCACCAAATAATGAGCTTTTACTACTCCTAATCTTTGCGTTTTTTAAAGATTTAAGTTTTTTAAAGATTTAAATTAATATTCATCACTATACGTTCTAAAATTAACTATGTCAACATTTTATTTTGCAATAACTTTTAAAAGTCAAAAAATTCAACAAAAAAGCAGGGAAGATATAACTCCCCTGCTACAAATTATGCATTCACTTTTAATGCTTTAAATTCTTCAATTAGAAGAGGCACTACCTCAAATAAATCACCTACGATACCGTAGTCAGCAACTTTGAAAATATTTGCCTCCGGATCTTTATTAATCGCAACGATTACTTTTGAGTTAGACATACCTGCTAAGTGCTGAATAGCTCCAGAAATACCCGCCGCGATGTAAAGGTCTGGTGTTACTACCTTACCTGTTTGACCAATTTGAAGTGAGTAATCACAATATTCAGCATCACATGCACCACGTGAAGCACCAACTGCACCACCAAGTAAATCCGCTAGCTCTTTTAATGGTTCGAAGCCTTCTTCCGATTTTACGCCACGACCACCTGCTACAACTACTTTTGCCTCTGAAAGATCGACACCCTCTGAAGATTTACGTACAACCTCTTTAATGATTGTACGAAGGTTTGTAATATCTACAGTAATAGAAGTTACGTCACCTGATTTACCGGCTACTTTTTCTAATGGTGCAATATTATTTGGACGAACTGAAGCTAAAACCAAGCCGTCTTTTACTTTTACTTTTTCAAAAGCTTTACCAGAGTAAATTGGACGGATGAATATAACATCATCGCCAGCACCTTCAATAGACGTTACATCAGATACAAGACCTGCTTGTAATTTACTTGCAATTTTTGGTGATAAATCTTTACCGTTTGCAGTATGTCCAAATACGATACCAGTTGGGTTTTCTTGCTCAATAACTGCTAATAAAGCTTGACCATAGCCATCAGATGTATATTGTTTTAAATGTGGATGCTCCACCGTTACAACACGGTCAGCACCATATTCAAATAATGGACCTGTTAAGTTTTCCACGGCATCTCCTAAAAGAACACCAACAACCTCACCACCATCTGCGATTTGCTTTGCAGCTGCAATTGCTTCGAAAGAAACATTACGTAAGCTTCCTTCACGAACTTCACCTAACACTAATACTTTTTTTGACATAGTATATTCCCTCCGTTACCCTTTAAGATTCGATTTTCGTCATCAGATGACTTAAACTACTTTCGCTTCTGTATGAAGTAGGTTTACTAGCTCTTTTACTTGAGCAGAAAGTTCGCCCTCAAGAATACGACCTGCTGACTTTTGAGCTGGTAAGAAAATATCAATTGTTTCTACCTTAACTTCTACATCATCTTCATCGATATCTAAATCATCTAACTCAAGTTCTGCAAGCGGTTTCTTCTTCGCTTTCATGATACCTGGTAAAGAAGGGTAACGCGGCTCGTTTAAACCTTGCTGAGCTGTTACTAAAAGTGGTAAAGATGTCTCGATAACTTCTGAATCACCTTCGATATCGCGCACAATTTTCGCAGATGTTCCATCGATTTCAAGATTTGTAATTGTTGTTACATAATTAATGCCTAGTAAATCTGCAACACGAGGTCCTACTTGACCAGAGCCTCCGTCAATTGCAACATTTCCTGTTAAAATTAAATCTGGGTCTTTATCTTTTAAATATTCAGCTAAAATATACGCTGCTGCATTTTGATCCAGTTCATCTAGATCGTCTTCTGTATTAATAAGAACCGCTTCATCTGCTCCCATTGCAAGAGCTGTACGTAATTGCTTCTCTGCATCTTCGCCACCAATCGAAACTACTGTTACTTTACCGCCAGCAGCGTCGCGTACTTGGATTGCCTCTTCAATTGCATATTCATCGTAAGGATTGATGATGAATTCTGCGCCATCCTCTTGGATTTTACCACCCGACACAACGATTTTTTCTTCTGTATCAAACGTACGTTTAATTAATGCAAAAATATTCATATATCCATACCTCCTGAAACGTTTTTTATTTCTAAGTAAACTTATAAATATTATATATTTTCAATGTCGATAACGTCGATAACACTTTTTCAAGTCGCTATCGACACTGATGGAATATTATTTACCAGTAAACACAGGCTCGCGTTTTTCAATAAATGCTTGAATTCCCTCTTTTGCATCTTCCGAAACGAAAACTGTGCCAAAGGATTTTGCTTCTGCCTGAATACCTTCATAGAATGAAGCATGCTTAGCATATTGCAATGTTTGAATAGCTGCTTTTAAAGCAACCGGGCTCTTCTTCGCAATTTTCTTCGCGACCTTTAGCGTTTCTTCCAGTAATGCTTCATCTGTAAATGCACGATTTGCTAACCCCCATTGTACAGCTTCTGTACCAGAAATCGGCTCACTTGTAAACATCATTTCTGCAGCTTTCGCTACTCCTACATATCGTGGTAGGCGTTGTGTACCCCCGAAACCTGGAATTAGACCTAATTGTAATTCAGGTAGCCCTAATTTCGCAGATTCTGTCACAAAGCGCAGATGACAGCTCATCGCTAGTTCAAGGCCTCCGCCTAGTGCCGCACCATGAATTGCAGCAATAATAGGTTTAGAGAAAGATTCAACTCGCTCAAAAACTTGCTGACCATTGTTCGCTAGCTTTGAAAATTCATCACCAGATTCAACCTCGGTAAATTCTTTAATGTCTGCACCTGCTGAGAAGAAACGACCTTCGCCATGAAGTACAAGGACACGTACAGTGTCATCATTTTCCACAGCATCTAGCACAGAATTTACTTCAGCAATGATTCCGCGAGATAATGCGTTTGCTGGCGGGCGTGCAATCGTAATAATCGCTACTCCATCTTCTACTTTCCAACTTAGAAATTCCATTTCTCCACATCCTTTTTAAGCTTTAATGCCGTTCAGGATTAATGCCTGAACTTTCGGAACCTGTTCTATCAAATCATATCGATATTCATTCATAACCCACGATGTAATGGTTTCATCAATTGTTCCAAATACCATTTGACGTGCCAAGCGTACATCCATCGTTTGATTGAACTCACCTGATAGCATACCTTCGATCAAAATTTGATCAAGTAATTGTAAATACTCTCTTAACACCGAATTGATCTTTAAACGTAAATCTTTGTTCGATTGTCGTAGTTCCAATTGTGTAACGGTTGCTAGGTATCGATCTGTCGCTAGAACATTAAAATGATTTTCTATCATTCGTGAAAGTTTGTCTTTAGACGTACTTCCATTTTCTATTATATCTTGTAATGACTCTACAAAAACAGCCATTTTTTCATTAAAGACAGAAATTAATATATCTTCTTTATTTTTAAAATATAAATAGATTGTTCCATCAGCCACCCCTGCCTGTTTTGCAATCTTCGATACTTGTGCTTGGTGATACCCATTTTCTGCAATAACGATGACAGCTGCATCAACAATTTGCTTATATTTTGGCTTATCACGTTTCACTTTTATATCACCACCTAAAAAAACTTGCACACGTCTACATTCATGCTCGATTAAAGTTTCTATGTTTTTCCACATGATGTCATCCTTCAATAACCAGCAAATCTCTTATAAGGATGTGACATGATAACTAAAAAAAATATGAAAATATGAATGGTCATTCATTCATATTTTCATATTATATTTTACATCTTTGCTTGTCAATACTTTATCACGTATTTATTTTGCTTCTTTATTCGCCAATTTTGTTTTTTCTTCATCCACTAACGCACGACGCAAAATTTTTCCAACTGCTGTTTTCGGTAGTTCTTCTCTAAACTCATAATAGCGAGGAACTTTGAAAGCAGCCAAGTGTTGACGGCAATATTTATTTAATTCGTCTTCTGTAATCGAATATCCTTCTTTTAAAACAATATAAGCTTTTACTGTTTCTCCTCGATACGGATCCGGTATACCCGCAACTATACATTCCTGGATTTCCTCTCGTTCATATAGTACTTCCTCTACCTCACGAGGGTAAATATTAAAACCACCTGCGATAATCAAATCTTTTTTACGATCAACTACATAGAAAAATCCTTCTTCATCCATATAGCCCAGATCTCCAGTTAAAAACCATCCATCTACGAACGCTGCTGCCGTATCTTCTGGTCGATTCCAATAGCCTTTCATAACCTGTGGCCCTTTAACAGCTATTTCCCCAACCTCACCGACCGGAAGCACCTCTACATCCCCGGTACGTAAAATTACTGACTCTGTATTTGGCCATGGTAAACCAATTGAACCGATAACACGCTTATCCCAAATAGGCGTAGCATGCGTAACAGGAGAAGTTTCTGTTAATCCATATCCTTCTACAAGTTTCCCCCCTGTTACCGCTTCAAATTTCTCCTGCACCTCTACTGGAAGTGAAGCGGAGCCACTTAAGCATGCTTTAATGGACGATAAGTCGTACTTTGTAATATCCGGGTGATTTAATAAACCAATATATAAGGTCGGTGCACCTGGAAAAAGTGTTGGTTTTTGCTTTTCAATCGTTTTCAACGCTGTTTCTACATCAAACTTTGGTAATAGCACCATTTTATTTTGCGTGGAAACTGATAATAACATAACGGTAGTCATACCATAAACATGGAAGAATGGAAGTACGCCCATAATGGTTTCCTCACCATGTACACATTTATACATCCATGCATCACACATTGTTGTATTGGCAATTAAGTTTTTATGGGTCAGCATCACACCCTTAGGGAAGCCAGTAGTTCCCCCTGTATATTGCAGCAACGCAATATCCTCTTCAAAATCAAATGGGGTATCAATCATTTTAATTGGCGACGAGCGCATAATTTCTGTAAATAGATGATTTTGACCACTATGTTCAACCTTTACACTAAAACCGTACTGCTTTTTTTGAATATATGGGTAAACTAAATTTTTTGGAAATGGTAAATAATCTTTAATAGCTGTGACAATGACATTTTCAAGTGCAGTTTCTTTTATAATTTTCATAACACGTGGATACAAAATATCCATCAGTAAAATAACTTTCGCACCCGAATCAGCCATTTGATATTGAAGTTCACGCTCAGTATAAAGTGGATTTGTTTGTACGACAATTGCTCCAGCATACATTGCCCCGTAGTAAGCGATTACACTTTGTGGTGAGTTTGGCAGCATAATAGCTACTCGATCTCCCTTTTCCACCCCAAGGGCTTGTAAATAGTTTGCAAACCTTAGCGCCGACTCATATAGCTCGGTGTACGTCAAATCCTTTCCCATAAAATGAATCGCAACTTTGGATGGATTCTTTTTATAGGCACGTGTCAAAAACTCTTGCACAGGAATTTCTTCAAACGTTAAAGACGATGGTACTTCTTCAGGATAATTTTTTAGCCATGGTTTTATTGTC
Organism: Lysinibacillus sp. NPDC094403; assembly: GCF_050278745.1. Lineage (NCBI taxonomy): Bacteria > Bacillati > Bacillota > Bacilli > Caryophanales > Bacillaceae > Lysinibacillus > Lysinibacillus sp. NPDC094403. The sequence goes on from NZ_JBNNTL010000005.1 coordinate 195,496, forward strand.
ATACGTCCTCTCCCCTTTGTCCCATACTTTGTAAATTCTTATTTTAATTATAATGAAAAAGAAATATACTTTCAAACTCAAAAATAGAAAAAAAATGCATTTTCGATTAATTATTATGCATTTAACAACATTTATATAACTGTATTTCTCAGGATTTTAGATCAATGCGCCTTATGAATACTCATTCATTCTTTCTTTTTTTATGCACAGGGTTGAGTTTATATTTCTATATTCCAAAAATAATTTTTTAATGATAACTTTTTAGAAGCTGGGGGAATATTAATAGATTTTAGTAGTATTTTGTGATGGTTTGGTGTGAGGCTGATGTAACTTATGATTTTTTCGAAGGTATTGAAGTTTTTTATTATTTAATTGGAGCGATCATACATTCAGCCTGAGTAGTATCTCCCCGGGCTAGAGCAGTTCTTCACTTTTTTGCGTCGATATGGCTCTTCTATCCGTCGCTTTGATACTTCTTACCGTCGCTTCGGCTCTTCCTTCCGTCGCCCTGACTCTTCTTTCCGTCGCTTTTGCTTTCCTATCCGTCGCTCTGGCTTCTTTCCGTCACTTCGGCTCTTCCTTCCGTCGCTCTGATACTTCTTACCGTCGCTTTAGCTTTCCTATCCGTCGCTCTGGCTTCTTTCCGTCACTTCGGCTCTTCCTTCCGTCGCTCTGATACTTCTTACCGTCGCTTTAGCTCTTCTTTCCGTCGCTCTGGCTTCTTTCCGTCGCTTCGGCTCTTCTTTCCGTCGCTCTGATACTTCTTACCGTCGCTTCGGCTCTTCCTTCCGTCGCTCTGGCTCTTCCTTCCGTCGCTCTGGCTTCTTTCCGTCACTTCGGCTCTTCCTTCCGTCGCTCTGATACTTCTTACCGTCGCTTTTGCTTTCCTTTCCGTCGCTCTGGCTTTCCTTTCCTTCGCTCTGGCTTCTTTCCATCGCTCTGATACTTCTTACCGTCGCTTTTGCTTTCCTTTCCGTCGCTCTGGCTCTTTTTTCCGTCGCTAGCTACCCGAGAAGTTCTTCTCCTTAACCAATTACTATGAAAAAAACGCATCCTCATAAAAGGATGCGTTTCTAAGTTTAAAGGGTCATCATATAATAGACACCGACTGCCAAAAATGCGATGCAGACAACGATTAGTACTTTTGCTAATTTTTCCATGTCATTACACTCCTATGCAATACTTGCCCCAATAACAAACGATAGACCGACTGAAATGGTAAAGGAAATGAAGCCAACTGAGCGATTATCATTTGCGATTTCTTGATCGACATTAAAACGTGGTGTCAAAAATTCAAATAAGAAATACGCTACAATCAGTAATGTAAAACCAAAAAGGCCCCAGCTAATCATTTCACTTAAAGTACTGTGGCGGGCAATGGAAAAACGAAAAATATTACAGATCCCCAGTATTTTCCCACCTGTTGCGAGTGCCACAGCGATATTACCATTTTTAATTTCTTCCCAATTTTTATATTTCGTAACGACTTCGAACAATGCCATCGAGACGACTAAACATAATACAACAACACTAAAGTATCCTGCCGTTTCGATAATTGGGTATCGCCAAAAGCTAGAATTCAGCATTTTCTCCGTCCCCTTTACAGCTTATTTCAATTCCACAACCGTGACGCCTAAGCCCCCCTCGCCGGCTTCACCAAAACGGAAGGATTTTACACGCTTATGTTTTTTCAAATAGGTTTGAATTCCTTGACGTAATGCACCTGTACCGACACCATGAATAATTGATACACGCCCATAGTTAGCAAGCAAGGCATCATCAATATATTTTTCTGTACGTATAATGGCGTCTTCATATCGTTCGCCGCGTAAATCTAATTCTAATTTTACATGGCTACTGCGATTTTTCACACCAGCAATACGTTGCACAGGTTCTTTTTCAGGTTTAATGTACTCTAGATCACTATCTGAGATTTTCATTTTCAAAATACCCATTTGGACAATCCATTCGGAATTCGATGCTTTTTCGAGCAATGTACCTCTTTGTCCATAGCTTAACACCTTTACCTCGTCTCCGACAACTAAGTTTTGTGCACGGGCCTTTACTTGTGCCGCTTTTTTCAGCACTTTATTGTTTTCAAGCGGTGTAGCTTCTTCCAGTCGTTTACGAGCTTCGATGAGCTCATGCTCCTTGACAACTTGGTCTGCATTTTTGCGCATTTCTCGAAGCTCCGCAATAATTGATTCTGCTTCTCTTTTGGCTTCATCAACAATTTTACGAGCTTTTTCTTTCGCTTTTTTATCGAGTGCCTCTTTGCGTTCCTCGTAAGCTTGTAATTTTCCTTGTAACTCTTTACGAAGGTCTTCAGACTCCATCAGTAATTCATGAGAGCGTTCTGCATCATCTTCGGATTGGCGACGAGTCTCTTCAAGTGAAGCAATCATTGACTCCACCTCATGACGATCTGTGCCTGTAAAGCTTTTCGCACGGTCAATAATCGACTCTGGTAAGCCAAGGCGACTTGAAATTTCAAATGCATTGGAGCGACCTGGTACACCAATTAGTAGGCGATATGTTGGGCTCAATGTCTCGATATCAAACTCTACACTTGCATTGGCAACTCCTGGACGATTATAGCCGTATGCTTTTAGCTCAGGATAATGCGTTGTTGCCATAACGCGGGCACCACGACCATGTACTTCATCTAAAATGGAGATGGCCAGAGCTGCACCTTCCTGAGGATCTGTCCCAGCACCTAATTCATCAAATAGAACGAGTGACTCGTAATCAAACTTTTGTAAGATATCTACTATGTTGACCATATGGGAGGAGAATGTTGATAATGATTGTTCTATTGACTGTTCATCTCCAATATCCGCAAAAAGCTGCTTGAAAACGGCAAGCTCTGAACCATCAAGTGCAGGCACTGGTAACCCTGCCTGTGCCATTAATGTACACAGTCCGACTGTTTTTAAAGTGACAGTTTTACCGCCAGTGTTTGGTCCTGTAATCACAATTGCCGTAATGTCTTTACCAAATTCAATATCGTTAGCAACCGCCATTTCAATTGGTAAAAGTGGATGACGTGCACGCACAAGTCGAATATAGCCATCATTATTCATTTTAGGCATTGTACATTTGTTCGCTTGACCGTACTTGCCTTTAGCTAAAATGACGTCAATCTCACCTAGTACTTTTACTAAATTAAATAAATCCGGAGCTACTTCCTCTACCATTGCACTTAGAGCAAGTAAAATACGTTCAACTTCAGCCTGCTCTTTCATTTTTAAACGATGAATTTCATTATTCGCTTGTACAACAGAATCAGGCTCGATGAATAACGTTTGACCAGAAGATGATTGGTCATGCACAATTCCACCATAATGATGACGATACTCTTGCTTAACTGGGATAACAAAACGATCATTACGAATCGTTACAAGCGTATCTGAGAGCATTTTTGAAGCATTGCTCCCACGTGTAAGACTTTCCAGCTTAGACCGTACTTTAGCTTCCTCAGCGCGCAAAGATTGGCGAATTGAACGCAAAGTTTGGCTTGCAGAGTCTAGCACTGAGCCGTTGTCATCAATACAGTTATTAATTTCATGCTGCAAGCCAGTTAAAACGGGCATTGCCTCCTTTTTGGCGATGAAATGAGGAATCTCAATCACTTCTTCTGATTCTATATCTTCAATAAAATTGCGAAGAATTCTACTAGCTCGAATCGTACTTGAAACTTCCATTAACTCTATTGCTGAAAGCATGCCACCGATTTGGGCACGCCTTGCAGCCGGTCGCACATCAAAAATTCCACCCATCGGTACATTGCCTTTTACACGTAAAATGGATAGTCCTTCATCCATTTCCTCTAATAATTGTACAACTTTTTCATAATCTGTCTGTGGTACAAGCTCATCAATGGCTGATTTGCCGATTGAAGAAGTACAGTATGTAGCCACTTGTTGACGTACTTTATCATATTCTAGTGTTTTCAATGCGCGTTCGGCGATCACTGAGAACACCTCCTCAACCTATTTATTTCGTCGAATAAACGCTTCAAATTGTTCTCGCGTCCATGTATTCACAATCATATCCTTTTTCAACCATGCTCTGTTTGCGTAGCGCACCCCTATATCCATGAAACGTAAATGAGCGATATCATGGGCATCCGTATTGATTGCCACGGGCACACCAGCTGCCAAAGCCATTTCTAAATGCTCTACACATAAATCAAGACGATATGGATTCGCATTTAACTCTAAAATTTTACCATATTCCTTTGCCCACGCAATTAATTGCCCCATATCAGGATTATAGCCATTACGATCCTCAATAATGCGACCAGTTGGATGTGCAATCATATGAACGTATGGATTTTGCATCGCCGTAAGCAAACGCGCCATAATTTTGTCCTGCGATTGTGTAAAGCTAGAGTGAATTGAAGCAATGACAAAATCTAACTCTCTTAGTACATCATCTTCGAAATCAAGGGAACCATCCGGCAAAATATCCATTTCCGTCCCTGCGTATAAGTGGAAATCTGGATGTGTTTCATTAAACGCCTCAATTTCAGCACGTTGTTTTGTTAAGCGCTCTGGCGTTAAACCATTCGCTACTTTTAAAAATTGTGAGTGGTCAGTAATAACGCTATACTGATAGCCTCGCGCAATCAATGCCTCGCCCATTTCAGCTACAGAGTACGCACCATCAGACCATGTCGTATGCATATGCAAATCTGCTTTAATATCTTCTAATTTCACTAGACCTTTAATGTCATCCGTTTTGTCAAATTCCGTTGTTCCTGTACGCAAGCTAGGCGGGATAAATGGTAAATCAAAATGCGCAAAAAATTCCTCTTCATCCTTAAACGTTAATACGGTACCATCAGCCTGCTCTACACCATATTCACTAATCTTTTCACCACGGGCTTTAGCAATTTGGCGCATGCGGACATTGTGATCTTTCGAGCCTGTGAAATGATGTAAGGCCGTTGCATATTCAGCATCTTTTACTAATCGGAAATCTACACTTACAGGCTCATCTAGATCTAAAATAACTGAAATCTTTGTATCACCAGCTGCTACGACTTCTTGTACCGAAAGCTCATTTAGTAACTTTTCACGTACAGTTTCAACTACTTCAGTGACAACAATAAAATCAATATCTTTACTTGTTTCAGCTGCACGACGGAAGCTTCCAGCAACAGAAAAACGTTCCACTTCTTCCATACTACCTAGAAGAGCTTCAATTTGTAAAACAACTGGCTCTAGCTGCCAAATCGGCAAACGTTCTGAACGATTTGCTAAATTTGCAAGTTCCTTTAAAATTTTTTCTTCTGTTTTTGCTGCAAAGCCTGCTAGCTCTCGAACCTTACATGCCTCACATGCAGCCTTTAAACTTTCCGCAGAATCGATCCCTAATTCTTGATGAAGCTTTGCGATTTTTTTACCACCTAAGCCTGGAAGTTTTAATAACGGAAGCAATCCTTTTGGCACAATTTCTTCTAATTCTTTTAATAAGCTTGATTCACCATTTGTCATTAAATCCTCAATAACCGCAGCTGTACCTTTACCAATACCTTTAAGCTTTGTTACATCCTCCATCTCACTTAATGAGCGCTCGTCCCCCTCAAGTGCAGCAGCAGCTTTTCGAAAGGCAGACACTTTGAATGGATTTTCCCCTTGTAATTCCATATACAATGCAATTTTTTCAAGTGTTCGAATAATTGTTTTTTTGTTCATTGGGAATTCCTCCTATCGTAAAAACACTTCCCTCAAAACCGAGAGAAGTGCACAGTTTGCTATTGCATATAAATATACCACCAGTTTTGGAACATACTTGTAATAATTGGAGTGTGTTCCAAAATGAGACCACTTAACAACGACTTCGACATTAAACTTTGGATAAAATCAACTGGCAATAAGGCAAGAATGTACAGCAAAATAAACATTATTAAATAGTTTTCAATCATGCCAAACAATGCTCCAAGCCAACGATTCAATGTACCTAACACAGGTAAATACGCTATAAAATCAAAAATCGATGCTACAATTTGCAATGTAATTTTCACAGCAAAGAAAATTACAGCAAAGGCAATGACACGGTAAAAAGTGCGGTCTAAATCCAGGCTATCAATGACTACTCCAAGACTACCTGAATCCGTTACACCAGGGTACGGAACCCAAAAAACAAATTTTTGTGCTAATGGTTTATAATAGATATACGCAACTATTAGGGCAACTATAAAGCTAACAATATGCATCATCTGTACAATGAAACCACGTTTTGCTCCAACGATGAGCCCAGCTAATAGCACCACTAATATGATTAAATCTAACATTCACTTCAACCCTTTAATTTTTTCAATTCATCTTCTAGTTGCTCCATTTGTTCTTTTAATAGTAAATAATCGTGAACGGTATTTACTGCTGTAAGAACGGCAAGCTTTGTGCTATCAAGTGAGGGATTATGTACATTCATTTCGCGCATACGGTCGTCAACAATCGAAGCGACAAGTCGCATATGTCCAATGGATTCAGAGCCGACCATTTTATATGTATGGCCGTATATTTCCACAGAAATTTTATTCTTATCTTGATTTTCCATAGTCGCACCCTCCTTGTACTCACGATTTTTTTTGATTGTGAGCAGCATACACAAAAAAGCTATTTATTATCATACCATGAAAGGTATAAAATTGTGAACAATGAGGACAGAAAGGAACGAGTAAATGTCAAATATTGTACTTTCAATATCAACAAAAATACAAAAAGAGGTGATGTCCTACTACGCAAATCATTTTGTAGAACGGAAAGCACCAGGAGTAATCTTTGCCGCAAAGCTCCCAGATACAGCAATCACAATGTACAAATCAGGTAAATTAATGTTCCAAGGGGGAGGAGCTGAGCGAGAAGCTGCACGTTGGGGAAACATAGAAGTTACAAATACAAAAAAATCATCGTCGATTGGAGCAAAGGGCGACGTTCTGCCAGAAGGTTTTGCTGCGATGTCAGTGCTAGGCTCAGATGAAACGGGTACTGGTGATTATTTCGGTCCAATAACAGTTGCAGCGGTATACGTTCCTTCATCAAAAATTGCGCTTATAAACGAACTTGGTGTCAAGGATTCGAAAATGCTAACGGATGATTACATGCGCAAAATAGCGCCAGATTTACGTGCAGCTTGCGTCCATAGTGTGCTTGTACTACGTAATGAAAAATATAACGAATTACAATCACGAGGCTACTCTCAAGGAAAGATGAAAGCTATGATGCACAATAGGGCACTTAAAAACACACTGTCAAAAATGGCACCCGAAAAACCAGAGCATATATTAATAGATCAGTTTGCGGAACGTGGCGTGTATTACAATTACTTAAAAAATGAACGAGAAATTATTCGAGAAGATGTACTATTTTCTACGAAGGCCGAGCAACTACACGTTTCAGTAGCAACTGCATCGATATTAGCTCGTGCTGCATTTTTAAAAGAAATGGACAGACTAAGTGAGATTGCTGGGATAGAGTTGTTGAAGGGAGCTTCAGCGAAAGTAGATGCATTAGCAGCACGTATTTGGCGAAAACAAGGTGAGGAATTTTTACGTTCCATTACGAAATGGCATTTTGCTAATACTGAAAAAGCTAAGAAGATGAAATAAAGTGAAACTTTTATCAGTGGGGGTTTTTTTCATCCCATGCTGATTATTAGTTGAACGAATCGGGCTTTTACGGGCAGTTTATCTCCCCCCTAACTTCTTTGCTATTGCCGAATTTTGAGGTGGGAGTAATACGCCCGTTAATGTGGGATATACTTGGTATTATAGACCACAAAAAAAAATTCGCTATACTCCAGCAGAGAACTAATTTACACTACTTGTTCTCTACTGTAGTTAGCGAATTTTTTATATCAAAAAGTTATCATAATCATTTTAGAAGGATTTTTGATTCCAACTTAATATTTAAATTGTTGAATCGTTTCTTGTAGATTTTCAGACATTTTAGCAAGGGCTTCGGCCGATGCAGCGATTTCTTCGATAGTAGCAAGCTGTTCCTCTGTTGCAGCGGAAATATTTTGTGCGCTTGCTGTATTTTCATTGGTTTGTTCAAGTACACTTTCAATTCCCATCTCCACTTGATGGGCGTGTTCAGAAATAACTTTAGATGCCTCCGAAATTTGTCCTATTTCATAGGTTACACTTTGCACATTTGTACGAATCTCTTCAAATGACTTTCCTGCCGTATTTGTTATATCAATTCCCTTTACTACCTCAGCTGAACCGGCAGCCATTGATTCAACCGCTAATTCTGTATCAGCTTGAATCTGTGAAATAATATCCTTGATTTGCAGTGTGGATTGTGCAGATTGTTCTGCTAGCTTTCGTACCTCTTCAGCTACGACCGCGAAACCTTTTCCATGCTCACCGGCACGGGCAGCTTCGATTGCTGCGTTTAAAGCTAGTAGGTTCGTTTGATCAGCAATTTGGGTTATAGCCTCCACAATGTGCCCAATTTCGTGAGAACGCTTGTCTAATGTTTGCACTGTCTTTTCAAGGGCTTGTACAGTATTTTGAATCATGGTCATTTGTTGCACAGCTGTTTGAATAGTCTCATCACCAATCATAACAGCACCCATAGCTTTATTAGACATCTCATTAACAGCACCAGCTTTTGCTGAAATATGCTGAATGGATGATGACATTTCAAGTACAGCATTATTACTTTCCTGAATAGTTTCTCCCTGCATGTCAACCGTCTCAGCAAATGTTTGAATGGAATCAACAATTTGCGATGTTGCTCGCTTATTTTCTGCAGTGCTTGCAGTTAGCTGCTCTGAAGAATTGGCCAATAAATTTGATTTCTCGCCAATATTACCAACTACCCCACGTAAAGAGAAGATCATTTTATTAAAAATATTAGCTAGTTTTCCAATCTCATCATTTCTTCTTATGTCGATCAGGTTGCGCAAATCGCCTTCACCTACTTGTTCAGCAACTGTAGATAGCTCTTTCAGTGGACGAGTGATTGAGGCAATGATCATGCCACCGATTATCCCACAGATAATTAAAGCGATAGCAATGACTGCTGTTGTCGATTTTAAAATTGGAGCAGTGACAGCTGTTACATCCGTTAAATCCATAATACCGATAATTTTCCACCCTGTAAGTTTATTAGTAGTGAAAAATACTTGATGCTCCTTGCCATCTTCCTTAATTTTAAAGCTACCTTCTTCTTTACCTTGCATCTTTTCTATATACGAATCTTTCAGCTTGGTTCCCACTTCAACATTCGGATCTGCTATTGTAAGATTATTGGCATTCACTAATGAAGCATAGCCACTTTTCCCAATCACCACATTATCTACAAGCTTCGCAATTTCAGCAAGATTCAAATCTATAGAAACAACCCCGGATTTGTCACGTAATCCCGAAGCTACAGTTAAAGTTAAATCGCCTGAGATATTTGATTTATATGGGTCCATCACGACCCCTTTACCTGGCGACTCCATAGCCTTTAAATACCAGGGACGCAGAAACGGATTATAATCAGACGGCATTTCATGATATGGATTACGTAAAAAACCATGGCCTTCTAATGTTAAAGCAACTACCGAAACACTATTATGTAAAGCATTGTATTTATCTAATTCCTTTAATGCATCTGCATCTTTCCAATCCTTATTAAAATAAGCTGCCAAATATTCTGCATCACTTATGATTGGAGAAATTTCTTTTGTCACTAAAGAATTAATTAAATCGACATTCTCACGTGATCTATCACTTAATTCGTTATAATATAGGTTATCTGATTTCATGTATGAAAATGTACCAATTGCAATACTCGGAATTAAGAGTGTCATTGTAAATGCCCAGATTAACCGAGCACGTACGGATAAGCTTTTTCGTTTTCGATAATCTTTCAAGATCGTTATCTCCTCTTACTATTTTTTCTATCCAGTTTCTACTATACACATAATAAATACTTAAGATTCATTTTTTGTTATTTCAAAATATTATTAAAAACTTAAAATATCCAAAAATTATGTATTGATTAATCATATAAACGTTAATAAGTGCCTTCCAACTAAAAAAGCTGCCTCATTACGAGACAGCTCATAAAAAAATTATTAAATTAGCGTACTTCTGTACCTTCAATTGTTGCAATAGCTTTTAACACTTTATTATGTGCTGCAACAACCTCTTCATCTGTTAAGGTACGTTCTGGATCGAAGTATGTTAGGGAGAATGCCACTGATTTTTTACCAGCATCCATTTTTTCACCTTCGTATACGTCGAATACGCGAACGTCTTTCAATAATTTCACACCTGCCGAACGAATAGCAGTAATGACTTCTCCAGCTGTTGTTGCACGGTCCATGATAAGGGCAATATCACGAGACATTGCTGGGAAACGTGGTACTGGTGTATAGGCAAGTGGTGCTTCTTTAGCAGTAGCATTTAATAATGTTACTAGATTCATCTCCATTACATAAGTGTCTTTTACACCCCATGCTTTTTGTTCTGCAGGATGTAATCCACCGATAATGCCGACTTGTTCACCGTCTAAAAGAATGCTAGCCGTACGTCCTGGGTGTAAACCATCTACTTCAGCTTTCACAAATGAAATACGATCCTCTAGACCAAGCTTACCAATAACACCTTCTACAATGCCTTTTAAGACGAAGAAATCTACTGCTTTTTTCTCACCTTGCCAAGCATGGTCAAGCCATATTCCTGTTACTACTGCTGCCATATGCTCTTCCTCATATGGTAGCCCCTCTTCTGATTGACCAAGGAATACTGAACCAATTTCATACAATGCCACATTGTCAGCTTTACGTGCAACATTATAAGCAGCCGCTTCAATTAAATGCGGTATAAGACTTTGACGTAGTGTTGAACGGTCCTCACTCATCGGCATAAGTAAACGTGTAACTGGCTCAGCTTTTAATGCAAAGCGTTGTGACAATGCCTCTGAAGTTAATGAGTAAGTTACAGCTTGGTAAAGACCTGCCCCTTCCATGTAATTACGAACTACACGACGATTTGCTTGATATGGCGTTAAACGGCCTACTTGGTTTGCTCCCTCTGGTAAAGTCATCGGAATTTCATCATAGCCGTATAGACGAGCAATTTCCTCTACGATATCTTCTTCAATTTTAATATCTTGACGACGTGTTGGCGCATCAACGATTAGTAAACCGTTTGCTGCTTCTACGCCAAATTTAAGACGCTCTAAAATAGACAGCATCTCTTCTAATGAAATTTTCATTCCTAAACGTTCATTAATAAAATCTGGAGAAACGACCACTCGTGCTGGAGATTTATCTAGTTCATCCACGATGCATGTTCCCTCTAACACTTCACCGCCAGCTAATTCAGCTAGTAGCGCTGCGGCACGTTCTGCAGCAGGTAACACACGGTTAGGGTCAACACCCTTTTCAAAACGAGCAGAAGCATCTGAACGAAGTCCAAGATGACGTGATGCTTGACGTACAGTTAAGCCGTCGAAATAAGCAGATTCGATTACAACCGTTGTTGTAGAATCGTTTACTTCAGAGTTTGCACCACCCATTACACCTGCGATAGCTACTGGCTCTTTGCCATTTGTAATGACTAAATCTGTTGCTTTTAATGTACGCTCTTGGTCATCTAAAGTTGTAATTTTTTCGCCCTCTGTTGCTTTACGTACTACGATTTCACCTGTTGCTAGGCTATCGTAGTCAAAGGCATGAAGCGGTTGGCCGTATTCCATTAAAATGTAGTTTGTTACATCGACTACATTATTGTGTGGGCGTACGCCTGCTGCCATTAAACGATTTTGTAGCCACATCGGTGATTCCGCGATTTTTACGTTTTTCACAACTTTTGCTACATACATTGGGTTTGCTTGTAAATCTTCTACTCGAAGTTTTAACATGTCTTCTGCTTTTTCAGAAGATGTGCTGTAGGCGATTTCTGGATATTTCACTTCTTCAGATAGAATTGCACCAACTTCGTACGCCACGCCTAGCATTGACAACGCGTCTGAGCGGTTTGGTGTTAAACCAAGCTCTAATACTGTGTCACGTAGACCTAAAATAGCAAGGGCATCCGAGCCGACCTCAGCATCCTCAGGAAGTACATAGATACCTTCAGAATATGCTTTAGGAACAAGCTTTCCTTCGATTCCTAACTCTTGTAATGAACAAATCATACCGTTTGATTCATGTCCACGAAGTTTTGCTTTTTTTATTTTAATGCCGCCTGGTAAATGTGCACCTGGACGAGCAACAATAACTTTTTGACCAGCATCAACGTTTGGAGCACCACAAATAATTTGTTGTGGCTCAGCTTCACCAACATCCACTTGGCAAATATTTAATTTATCTGCTTCAGGATGTTTCTCTTTTGATACGACATAGCCGACAACAACTTTTTCCATTGCGTTAGCACGGTCAATTACTGCATCTACTTCAATTCCAGAGCGTGTAATTTTTTCAGCTAACTCCTCAGGCGTTAAATCCTGTGTACTTACATAATCTTTTAACCATTCTAATGATACTAACATTTTTTATCCCCCTTACGCCTCTGTTCGCTCGAATTGTGATAAGAAACGTGTGTCACTCGTATAGAAATGACGAATATCGTCGACACCATATTTCAACATTGCGATACGTTCAGCACCAATACCGAATGCAAAGCCTGACACTTTTTTCGGATCATAGCCTGCCATTTCAAGAACATTTGGATGAACCATACCTGCTCCTAAAATTTCAATCCAGCCTGTACCTTTACATACGTTACAGCCAGAACCACCACATTTGAAGCAAGAAATATCCATTTCAACAGATGGCTCTGTGAATGGGAAGAAACTTGGACGAAGTCGAATTTCGCGGTCAGCACCGAACATTTTTTTCGCTAATGTATCAAGCGTACCTTTAAGGTCACTCATGCGAATATTTTCACCAATCACTAGCCCTTCAATTTGCATGAATTGGTGAGAGTGTGTAGCATCATCGTTGTCACGACGGAATACTTTCCCTGGACAAATAATGCGAATTGATTCACCTTTCTTCTCTTCCATCGTGCGAGCTTGCACAGGAGAAGTATGCGTACGTAATAATATTTCCTCGGAAATATAGAATGAATCCTGCATATCACGAGCAGGGTGTCCTTTCGGCAAGTTCAGCGCCTCGAAGTTATAATAATCCTTTTCCACTTCAGGACCTTCGGCAATTTCATAGCCCATACCGATAAATAAATCTTCAATTTCTTCAATAACACGTGTTAAAGGATGACGATTGCCGACTTTAATCTCACGGCCAGGTAAAGTGACATCAATCGACTCACTTGCTAATTTTTCAGCAATTGCAGCTTCCTCTAGCACAGTTACCTTTTCCTCTAATACAGCAGTTACATTTTCACGAACCGTATTGACTAAGGCACCCATTTTCGGGCGTTCCTCAGCTGATAATTTCCCCATACCTTTTAATAAATCAGTGATAGGTCCTTTTTTTCCTAGATATGCTACTCGCACATCATTTAATTCCTTTAAATTTGCTGCCGCTTCAATTTTAGCAAGTGCTTCTTGCTCTAATTGTTTTAATTGCTCTTCCATTTATAAACCCTCCTTGATTAAATCATTTTCGCCTTGGCGTAATTGCCGCTGTCGCTTCGCTTTCGCGCAGAAAACATTTGCCGCTGCCGCTTCGCTTTCGTGCAGAAAACATTTGCCGCTGTCGCTTCGCTTTCGCGCAGAAAACATTTGCCGCTGCCGCTTCGCTTTCGCGCAGAAAACATTTGCCGCTGCCGCTTCGCTTTCGCGCAGAAAACATTTGTAGCTGTCGCTTTGCTTTCGCTACAGATAAACAATGCGTCCGGATTTTGAATTGTGCCAGCACAACTCATTCCTTTGAAAATCCAAAACATCCTTTGATGGCATAAAAAAACTCGCCCCTAAAAAAGGGACGAGGACATATTCGCGGTACCACCCTAGTTATTGCATAGAAAACTCCTAGCAATCACTTCATTGACATAACGACTAGATTAAAGCCGGCGTACCTTTACAGCATTTAGCTGGTCCCGGTAGCTGCTCGCGGGGTGAATTCAAAACTGCATTGGTACGGCACTGGCTCTCAATCTTCGTCCTGTGCTCCCTGTCGTCCATTCACAATCTTTACTACTTCCCGGTCAAAGCATTTTAGTTTACATTTTAACAGTGATTATACAATACTATACCAATTCAAATCAAGAGCCATGTGCCCATTACTAGCGATATTGATGATTCTATCGGCAGTTTTAGGTTCATCACCATAGCGTGTGGTTGATTTCCGTTCCGACTGGGCGCTTTTATCGCTGACGCTTCGCTTTCGCGCAGAGCAGAGCTTCCTGGGGGCGTCCGATGAGCCGCTTCACTCGCGGTGCTCGCTCCAGGGTCTCGGGCCAACAGATGTTTTTTGCGCGAAAGCGTAGTGCTAACGAAGCGGTAGCAGCACCGAGGTTGGTCACGAAGGCGTTATCACAGGATGTGATGCTTTTAGCCTTCGTTCCTCTATTGCTGATCCCCAAGGAGTCGCCCATTCTCCACTCCAATCAACTAACATACAGTGTATACATCCCAAAAATGTAATACAACTTTTGGTGATAGTCCAAATTTTAACAATTTTACAACACCATTGTTATTCTAAATGTGATTGCTTTTATTAACTACTTAACAAATCCATATAAAACAATTCCTGTTGCCACTGCTACATTTAGAGACTCTGCTTGCCCCAATATCGGAATGATAATATTTTGATCTGTCATTGAAAGTAGTTGTGGATGAATGCCACTACCTTCATTGCCCATCATAATAGCGAATGCACCGGTATGCTCAACATCACTATAGACAACTGCATCTTCATCCAAAGCAGTTCCAAATACTGGTACATCATTATCCTGTAGCTGCTCAATCCATTCCTCTAGATTGCCACGAAGGACAGGAATATGGAAATGCGAGCCTTGTGCAGAGCGAAGCGTTTTAGGATTATATATATCCGCACAACCCTTGCCGAGTATTACTGCATCCAAACCAGCTGCATCCGCAGTACGAATCATCGTCCCAATATTCCCTGGATCTTGGACGGCATCAATTAGTAGCACCTTGCGCCACGAAGCCATTACATCTTCTTCTAACAAAGGTTGCTTACAAACTGCAAATACACCTTGAGATGTCTCCGTTTCAGCAAACTCCTTGGCAACAGCCGCTGTTATTTCAACGATAGCTACATTATCAATCGGCCAAAGCATTGGTAAATCTACACCTTCACGTACAATTAGCTGTAGCACCTGTTCGTTATTTTTTAATGCTTCCTCTACCAAATGGAATCCCTCTACTATGAATTCTCCGGATCTTTCACGCTCTTTACGTGTTGTCGCTAGCTTCTTCCAATATTTCACTAAAGCATTTTGCGTAGATTCAATTCTTTTCATCGTACCTCGTACCGCCTTTTTCCTATTTACTGTTCATTATTATACAGTAGAAAACTACAAATTACATAGTCATGCAAAAAACAGTTTAATTGTTATATCTTTTTCTTTTATAATCAACTTTTCACCCCCAGATAATTACAAAATCACAGAAATACATGTTATAATTTTCAATATTTCAGAAATACAAATGATTCCCATTTTGGGTGATGGAGAAATAAATTTGAGGGTGAAAATAAATGAAAAGAAATGTACATGTAGTAGGTGCCATTATTGAAAATGACAAGCATGAAATTTTTTGTGCGTTAAGAAATCCTAATATGGTACTAGCAAATTATTGGGAATTTCCTGGTGGTAAAATCGAAGAGGGCGAATCGCCGGAACAAGCTTTATCTCGTGAAATATTAGAGGAATTTAATTGCTCTATAGACGTCGGGGACAAGGTTGAGGATACCATTTATGAATACGAAAAATTTATAGTACGCTTAGAAACATTTAAAGCGTCGATTATAAAGGGAGAGCCGGTCATGCTAGAACATGCTGAAATTAGATGGATTCCTCGACATCAACTTCTAGATCTTAATTTCGCTCCTGCCGATATTCCAGCGATAAAAAAATACTTGCTGAAAGATAATACTATTCATAAACAAAAGGATGACATTAAAAAAATGCCTTAATTGTCATCCTTTTGTTTACTCAAATCTCTACAATGAGTTACCCTATTTCTCCCATTCTCCTTAGAGGCATATAAAGCTTCATCAGCTCTTTTTAATATTGTAGCCTCACTATCCTTTAAGGTGGCTGTCGCCATTCCGATACTCACTGTTATTTTTCCAGTTTGCCATTTTGCATATTCAACAGCCCGTCTTAAATACTCAGCGATATCTTTAGCCTCGTCCTCATTAGTTTCAGGTAAAATAACAACGAATTCTTCTCCACCATAACGTGCGACTGTATCTTCTGAACGAGCCTGAGTTTTTAATATTTGTGCTAATTGTGCAAGGACTTCATCTCCTACTTGATGCCCGAATGTGTCATTTACTTTTTTGAAATGATCGATATCTAAAATAAAGAGTGAAAATGATTTTGCAGTTTTGTCGAAAATAGAAAACTGTTCTTCTAGTTTTTCTTGAAAGAACCTTCTATTTTTCAAACCAGTTAGCTTATCTGTTACTGATAATTCTATTAATGTAGCATTCATTTCTAATAGCTCTGCTTGTTTTTGTTCGATTTCTAAATGAATCTGTTCTAATTTTGCTAATGCTCTTTCCTTATCAATATAAGCTGCTTCCACTTGTTTTTTAGCTGATCGTAACTCTAGTTCATAATCAATTCGCTTCTTCATCTTCACTAAAATACAATCAATTCGCTCCATCTCATCCTCAGTATACATCCTAGCATTCAACAAATATGGATTAGAAACACCATCCTGATGCTTAAAACTAATAAATAGTTCTTCTACACACCTTTGTAAATTAATAGTAGGGTAAAAATAAGAATGAAAAATCAGCTTATTAGGTATAGACATGAGAAATTCAATATGTTTATTTAACACATCCGCCTGTTCATAGCCTATCCATTTGAGAAAAGTTTGATTTACTTCTGTTATAATCCCTTCATGTGTAATGGAAAGAAAACCACAAGGCGCATAGTTCAATTGTTTATCCATTTTTTGAATATCCTTTCATGTTTCTTACAAAAAGCCTTTGATACAGCGAATCGTTTCTTCTGGATGGCTAATATGTGGGTAATGACCTTTTGCCTCCATTAATATCAATGTACTATTTTTCAAGTGAATATGTAAAAATTCTCCTATCTCAATCGGTACAATGCTGTCATCTGAACATTGCATAATAAGTGAAGGAACTGTCACTTTTACTAAGTCGTCACGATAATCAGATAAAAAAGTTACTTCAGCAAATTCTCTAGCAATAACAGGATTAGCT
The DNA here is from genome assembly GCF_050278745.1 of Lysinibacillus sp. NPDC094403. Taxonomy (NCBI): domain Bacteria; kingdom Bacillati; phylum Bacillota; class Bacilli; order Caryophanales; family Bacillaceae; genus Lysinibacillus; species Lysinibacillus sp. NPDC094403. The sequence goes on from NZ_JBNNTL010000005.1 coordinate 212,848, forward strand.
GCAATAAATGTTTGCTCCAATTCCTGTGATAATCTAGGAACCTCAGGATTTTTCATAGCTATAGGAGCCAAGTAACTTGCCCATCCTGAAAAATTCATTTCCATCATATCCAGTAGTTCTGTAATATCACTTAATTCGAAACCGCCATGATAAGCACCGTCATTTAAATAACATGGAGATGGCCCAATCATCACTAATTTTTTGAAATATTCAGGACGTTTTATTGATGCTAACATTCCTATCATTGAGCTAATAGAATGTCCAACAAATATAATCTCGTTCAAATTTAAAAATTCGATAATGTCTAGTAGATCTTGTACATAACCGTGCAAAGTATTGTATTTTTCAGATTTATAAGCGTTTAAATCCGATTTTCCCGAACCAACATAATCAAACAATATTATTTGAAAATTTTCTTCAAATGCAGGTGTGATAAAGCGCCACATATTTTGATCGCATCCAAAGCCGTGCGCAAAAATAATAGTTTGATCCCCCTTGCCTATTATTTTTACATTATTACGAACAATAACATCCATCATCGCATTTACTCCCTTTAGAATTTATGTATTACATTCATTTTGACCTTGAGGGCAATAATTATCAAGATAAATGAAGGATTATTATTGCTGTGAGCTTTACTTTCTTCAACATACAGCCCTTTCTCAAATGATGCATTGCACTTGGAAAGAATATGAAGATTGAAATTTTATCATTTAAAAATTAAAGATAAATACTCAATTTCTTGATTCATACATATGATGCTATATTGAAACCCATTAAGGAGGTGTCCTAATGATTATTCATGTGGTGAGCGCAGGTGAAACACTTTGGCAAATTGCAAACAGCTATTCTGTACCTATCAATTCCATTATCAAATTAAACGCATTATCTAAACCAGATCAATTAGTAATCGGACAATCACTCGTTATTCCCTCTCCTTACACAACCCATATTGTAAAAAGGGGTGACACCTTATGGTCGATAGCCCAACATTATGGTGTGTCTATGCAATCGATTATCACAGAAAATCATCTAACAAATCCAGATGTTTTAACACCTGGAACTAGACTGGTTATTCCACCCACTACACATATTGTATTGCCAGGAGAGACTCTATCGCAAATTGCCACGTATTATGGAACGACTGTTCAAGCAATTGTTTCGGAAAATGAAATTTCAGATCCAAACATGATTTATGTTGGTACGCATTTGATTATTCCAAGAGCAAAGCCTTCCATTGAAGTAAATGCTTATACGTATCAAGAGCCTAAAGAAGCTGTGCAGTCGATTAACGCAATCGGTCATCTACTAACTTATTTTAGCCCCTTTGCTTATATGGTGAAAGAGGATGGAACACTACAACCTATAAATGATAAAGAAATGATCGATGCAGCTAATGCCAAAAACATTACTCCTATGTTGACCCTTACAAATTTCTCTTCCACAAAAGCCGGCTCCAACCTATCACATGTTATTTTATCTAGTGCAGAATTACAGGAAAAGGTCATTAACAATACTTTGAAAGTGATGCAAGAAAAGGGCTATAAAGTTCTAAACGTTGATTTTGAGAACGTTCTACCGGCAGATCGAGAGAATTATAACAAATTCCTCCAATTAGCTGTTGATCGTCTTCATCCAAAAGGATACCTAGTATCAACAGCACTTGCGCCAAAAACGAGCGCAACTCAGGCAGGAACTTTATATGAGGCACATGATTATGAAGCACATGGAAGAATTGCAGACTTTGTAATTTTGATGACATACGAGTGGGGATACCGACTCGGTCCACCTCAAGCAATTTCACCCATTAACGAAATGAGAAAAGTTGTGGAATATGCTTTATCAGTTATGCCTGCTGACAAAATATTTTTAGGCTTTCAAATTTATGCTCGCGATTGGCTTCTACCGCATGTTAAAGGGCAAGAGGCAGAAACATTTAGCTCTCAAGAAGCGATTAATAGAGCACTAAAGTATGGCGCAATCATTCAATATGATAGGACCGCACAGTCCCCATATTTCCGTTATGTCGATGAACAAGGTAGAAATCATGAGGTATGGTTTGAAGATGCTAGAAGTGCACAAGCTAAGTTTGACTTGGCGAAGCAATATAATCTTCGAGGTATTAGCTATTGGGCATTAGGTTTCCCTTTCCCACAAAACTGGGCGCTATTAAATAATGATTTTTCCATCAAAAAAGTTTCATTATAAAGCGGGGAACTTTTTGGCAATCAATGAACTTAATTAGCTTAGTATACGCAGTTTAGAATGTACTATTAATCCAAAAAGTCTAAACAATTCTACAATAAATTCTTACCTTTCCCTAGTTTTTCCCATAATAAAAAATCAATTCAAAGCCATATTAAGAAATATCAAAACGAAAGGAGAAACTAAACATGGGAAGAGACAATAAACAAGGTACTAGCGCAAACAAGGGGTCATTGCCCCAAACACCAAAAAACCAAAAAATAGCGCCAAACAAAGTTAGTGAAGAATTTTCTCAAGAGTTTATGAACCTGATTAATTCGGTTACTAAAGAAGGCAAGACAAAGAAATAAGGGGGGCTTCAAGTGGATTATAATCGTGCACAAGAAATTGTAGCCTCACCAAAGGAATATGAAGTAAGCTATAATGGCGTATCTATTTGGATTGACAAGCTTCATGAAGATGGTAAAACAGCAACTGTCCATTTACGTCGTTCTTTAGAGGAACGATCTGAAGTGGATATAGGAGAATTAAAAGAAGAGTACCTCGTACATTAAACTTTATCATCAAATAAAAAACTGCTTACTTCCTGTGATGAAGTAAGCAGTTTTCTTGTTTATTCATATCAATAAAATTCCTAATAGATAAAGTATGGCATTTCGGCAAATCGAGTAGCCTGGAACGGAAATCACCCTTATAAAGGGATTTTTTTAATATTTTATCCAAATACTATTAACTACTTACTCCATGAAATTAATAACCTCAAATATCGCCAACATTAAGATTCAACTTTAAATGACATAATCCTCTACATATTTAAACTCTGTTAAAATATCACTTGCTCGATTGTGTAACTCGTTAAAGGTATTGGATATCTGTTCAGCAGAAATTGGCTTGCTAAATAAATAGCCCTGTATATAATCGCAATCACCATTGATAAGGAAAGCAAGTTGCTCCACTTCTTCAATTCCTTCAGCAACAACCTTTAATCTCAAATGCTTCGCCATTGATAAAATCATAGAAACGAGCGCTTCATCATTTGGATTATGCTGAATGTTTCGAACGAACGCTCGGTCAATTTTTAAGCAATCAATCGGAAAATCTTTTAAATAAGAAAGCGACGAATACCCTGTCCCAAAGTCATCCACAGCAATCTGGATACCAATTGCCTTTAGTTCATGAAGTAATTGTGTTATATGATCGATGTTCATCGTCATACTTTCCGTAATTTCTAATTGTAAATATTTTGGTTCTAAATTTGTACGTTGTAAAATTTCTTGCACCATATGCACAAAATCTTGCTGGAATAGTTGACCAATAGATAAATTAACAGCTACCTTCATTGGTGGCAAACCTTGCTCTTTCCATGTCTTTGCTTGAGAGCACGCCGTCTCTAAAACCCATTTCCCTAAAGGAATAATTAGCCCAGATTCTTCTGCAACCGGAATAAACAACTCAGGTGAAACAAATCCACGGGTTGGATGACACCAACGCACTAGCGCTTCTACCGATTCAATTTCACCAGTTTTCAAATTTACTTGAGGCTGAAAATCCAAGTAAATTTCTTCATTAGCTAATGCTTTATGGAGCTCTTGCTCAATCAATATACGATCAGCAATGCCATTTGACATATGTGACTTATAAAAAAGAACACTTTGGGGAATTTGAATCGCTTCCTTCATAGCTATCTGAGCATGCATTAAAAGCTCTTCACCTGAGCAATTTTCTTCATGTAGGGCAATTCCAATATTGAGATTCCCGTTGAGTGAAAATAGTTGTACTTGTAATGGTTTTTTCATAGCACTCTTCAAGTTTAAGCAAAATTGTAACAACTCTTCTCTTGCCTTCACATGATTAATATAAATAATAAACTGCCCCTCATGCAGCTTTGTAGCAAAGTAATGAGGAGGTAATATGGCTTGTATTCTCTCAGCCACAAGCTTCATCATTGTATTAGAATAGCTAATACCTATAGATGAACGGATAGCTGTAAGTCGATCAATCTCAATCGCAATGATTGCTTTTTGATGACTGTTGGCATGTAAATCCTCTTTTAAGGTTTTCAATAATAAATGTTCATTTGGAAGCTTTGTAATATCATCATGATAAGCTTGAAAATTAAGTTCCTTCTGAGAATACTCAAGGTCTCGCTTTATTTTTAAAAGTTGCTTATATGGTTTTTCAACAGTTGTATAGTAAATTGCTTTTAAGAAAAAGAAGAATGCAAAAAATTGATAAATTAATGCTGAAAAGCCCCAAATTGCATTCAAATCTTTGATGACCACAAAGAAAATATCACTAATAATTAAATAAATTGCAGCGCTAATAAGCCAGATAACCCGTTTGGGCATCTTTTTTATATACTTACTTAAAATTACTATCGTTGCACCTTGTAAGGCAGCAGACAATAAATGAACAATAGCGCTAACTTTAAACAACATTTGTTCTTCATGTAAAAAATATTTTGCAGAGAAATACACTATTAAAAGGCACAATAGTACAAATAATAGGGAACTACCATATGTATAAATACGATCATTCATCGTTAAGCGTTTTTTTGGTTTTAAAATAATAAAGAGGAAACCGATTGATAAGCAAAAACGCATTATTAAATGCAACCACGTTTCCATGTATTTTGTTTCAGCCGTTGGAAATTGAGAAATAATTATGCTCACTGTTTCCAACAAGGAAATAATAAAAAATAAATTACCTATGTATAATGTTTGATTTGATAATAAATATGAAAAAACGAGCCACGATTGAATAGCGATTGCCATTGTAAAAACAATAATTAAAATGTGTATTATCAAGTTCAAACTGTATCTTTCTTCCTCAAAAATACCAAATACTTGATTACTTAAACTTAATAGCGGCATGACTAGTAATAATGGCAATACTATATACCAAATCTCTTTCTTTTCTATCTCTAATTGATCCAACCTTTTCTCCAACAGAAACCCTCCACCTAATATATCAATTTAGATAGGTAATATTATCTATCTAATTTGATATATTAAATTAAAACTTGTATATTTTTTTGACTTCTTACAAATCATAGCATTTTCATTGGAAGTTGTATGCAATTATTAAAAGTATGCTAATATTCATCGATATTAGCATACCTTTGATGCTTTATCGCACTATTCGTCTTTAGAATATAACAACTCGCGCAGCTTAATCATTATTCTTGTACGTCTTTTTTTAACTGCATCCATAGATAAACCTAGCTCTTTAGCTATTTCCAAGTAACTATATCCTTCTACATAAAAAAGTTGTAATATTTTTCTTTCTTCAAATTTTAAATGAGACATTATACATTCTAAAGTTGGATTTCTTTCACTCATTTCATGTTCTCGAAAATAGTTAATCGTTTCATCATCCATAGGTGTATTAATATTTTCAAAACTCTTTTCCTTTGAAAGCTCTTTTAAAATTTCTCCTTTAACGGTTGTATAAATATAAGCAGAAAACACACCTTTTGATTGATCCGCTTTGCGCCAAGCATCCCACACGGCTATGGATGCTATATGACGATAATACTCATAATCCTTATAAATATGGCACTTTAACAAAATCGACGTTATCATCGGCTGGACTAATTCTAACACTTCATCAAATGGTTGTTCGGGCGATAACTGTTTATTATGTTGTGTTGTCATCCTATTGTCCTGTCGACTGTGCACAGTCCATTATTCCTAGGTGCCTCTATCTTAGTTATTATACTACGTGGATGTCGAACAGCCCTTTTGTCATTATGATCAGAAAGTTTTTATAAATCCTTTTTAATATTTATACATAAGAACAGTATGATATTTCAAAAATCATATGTTTAACTTCCTTAAGCATTCATCTCCTACCTCTATAAGTGGTGAGATGAATGCTGGCTAAGTTACTTTTCAGCGTGTGTCCAAACATCCGCTGAAATAATGGAACTTAGGCTAAAAGCTTCACATCCTGTGAAAACGCCTGAGTGACCAACATCGTGTTGGCCTAAAGCCTCCGGCGGATGTCACGGAATCTGAAAGGAGTTCAATAAAAGATGTTAGCCGTTATCGCATCCATGCGATAACGGCTAACTGACCTGCATCACGCAGGCCTAAGCACAAAGCCGATTCCGGACGCAATTATGCCGAGGCATAATTGATTTGTCTATCTATACATATTTCTTAAAAGGTTGGACAAATTACTACTAAGGAGGCGAAATAGATGAATTTTCAAATAAGAGATGCGATTACGACAAACGTACATGGTCAATCAGCGGCCGAATTTAAGGATATTGTCGAGGATGCAATTAGCCGTGGTGAAGAACATTTACTTCCAGGGCTTGGTGTGTTTTTCGAAAAATGGTGGCAGCAATCTAGTCCTACTGAGCAGGATGCATTTGTTCAAAAACTAGAAAAAGCATTTGCTCACTAATTTTTTATAGACAGTTCATTCCAATTCCAATAAATGCATGATAAAGTTTAATTTATCAGAAAATTAGGAGGGATTGGAATGACTGTTGCTGTAGAATTAATAGTTAATCAACTAAAAAAGGTATTATCTGAAGAACAGGTGTCAACAAACGAAACGGTGCGACAGCTACATGGAAGGGACGAATCTCATCATACAATGAGCTTACCAGATATCGTTGTCTTTCCTCGTTCTACGGCCGATGTCAGTGCCATCTTGAAAATTGCGCATGCGGAACGTGTACCAGTCGTACCTTTTGGTGTTGGCTCAAGCTTGGAAGGAAATGCAATTCCCATTGCAAATGGCATTTCTATCGATTTCTCTGAAATGAATACTATTTTAGAAATTCGACCAGATGACCTGCTTGTGAAAGTACAACCGGGTGTCACACGTGCCCAATTGAATAAAGAATTAAAAAAACATGGACTTCAATTCACAGTTGACCCTGGTGCTGATGCTACACTTGGTGGGATGGCCGCAACTAATGCCAGCGGGACAACAGCAGTGCGCTATGGTGTCATGCGCGATCAAGTACGAGATTTAGAGGTTGTACTCGCAGACGGTTCAGTCATTCATACCGGTAGCTTAGCAGCAAAATCTTCTTCTGGTTATCATTTGAATGGCCTTTTCATTGGCTCCGAGGGTACGCTAGGTTGCTTTACAGAGTTAACTTTACAAGTCTATGGTATACCCGAATTTGTCACGGCGGGACGTGCAGTTTTTGCGACAGTTGGCGATGCTGTCAGTGCAGTAACCGCATTGCTACAAGCGGGCATTTCAATTGGCCGTGTTGAACTGGTCGATGAAGCCTCTATCAAACAAGCAAATATTTATAATGAAACGTCCTATGATGAAAAACCAACACTATTTTTAGAATTCCACGGAAATGAAGCAGGTATGCATGCCGATATAGAATTTGCTAGAGAAATTTTTGAGGACTTTGGTAGTCTTTTGGTTGAATTTGAACAAGACAATGCAGGACGTAATAAGCTCTGGGAGGCACGCCATTCACTGGCCTATGCATATATCCATGCCTATCCAGGGAAAAAGCTTATGTCGACTGATGTTTGTGTGCCGATATCTAAGCTTGCTGAATCCGTTTTATACGCGCGTGAGCAGCTTGAGGAAGTTGGCCTTGCAGGAGGAATTGTAGGCCACGTTGGAGACGGTAACTTCCATGCCTTGTTAATGTTAGATTCAAACGATGCTGAGGAGCAAGCAAAAGCCAACCGTTTCAATGAACATATTGTCCAATTTGCTTTACTTCGTGGTGGGACTTGTACTGGTGAACATGGTGTTGGTATTGGAAAAATGAAATATCAGTCTACAGAGCACGGAACATCTCTCTTAGTAATGAAGAGCATAAAGACAGCACTTGATCCACATAATATTATGAATCCAGGGAAAATTTTCAACATGTAATTTCATTATTACTTTCAAACATAGGGAACCCGTTGATGTCCAATATCAACGGGTTCATTTTTATAAATCATAGCGGAAACTTTTTACGAGCTTATCTCCCTTATAAAATTCTTTAGATTCATCTCTTACAAAGCCTAGCGATAAGTAAAGATTAATAGCAGCCTGCATAATATCACCTGAGTGCAAATATAACGCTTGGTCATGACGATTGCGTGCAAAGGCAAAGCTTTCATGTAATAATTTTTTAGCAACACCTAGCCCTCTTCCTTTAGGATGCACGCCAAGTAAGCGCACAATGGTAGACTTTATGTTAAGCTCTGGTAAACCATATGCTTTTTCAGAATCTGTAAATAATTGCAGTCCCCCTAAAATCTCATCGCCACGCTTTGCCACTAAAATTGTTTCTGCATTAGGATTACCAACAGATGCCCGAATATCACTTAAGTACGAAGCCCAGTTCTCTGGGTTTTCATATTCTTTTTCATATTGTGCATAACTTTCTACTAGAACCTCTAAATACCTTGCATAGTCTTCCTCTTTCAAATGCTCAATCACTATTTCAGCTACTGTCATCGTTCTAACCCCTTTCTAGACTCTATTTAAATGCCGCCCCTACTGTAGGCAATTACTCTTTTTTCAATACGATGTGCCAGCCATTCGACGATAGCTGAAACACTCCAATAAATTAACCCGACAGCAATAAATGCCTCCAAAAACTTTAAATTAATAGAAGCAACGATATTCGCAACTCCTGTTAACTCTTTAACCGAAAGAAAAAAAGCTAATGACGTGGCATGTAAGAACCCAATAAAAACATTTGTGAAGTTAGGTATGGATTTACTAAATGCTTGGGGTAATATATAGCGTCGCATCGCCTGTGAAAATGTTAACCCGACTGCATAAGCTGCCTCTAGTTGTCCCTTAGGTACACTTAAAATACCAGACCGAATTATTTCGGAGGCATACGCTCCTGCACTTAGCGTCAAAGCCAAAATAACAAAAAATAAAATAGGGATAGAGCTTGATTGAAACTCTATCTTCAAAGCTTTTGCAATGACATCAACAACAATTGGTATGCCAAAATAAACAAGCATAATGTGCATAATAATTGGTGTGCCTCTAAAAAAAGATACGTAAAAATTCAACAATGGTGCGAGAAATTTTTTTTGTTGTATCCGAACAAAAGCAACTATTATGCCGATTAAAATGCCCAATAAGACAGGCGTAACTGTCATGAACAAAGTTAACGGCAATACTTTACTAATTTCTACTAAAGCTTTAAAAATAAAAGCAAAATCTATCGTCATAGCATATCCCCCTAGCTAGATGCAGCTTCCTTTGGCATATATCGATTAAGATATCGTTCATTGCGTTTTAAACCCTTTTCTACCAGCATAACAATGACATAATAAACGATGGACAGCGCCAAATAAATCTCCAGCGCCCTTGTCGTTGAAGCGATAAGAGTTTCTCCACGTCCCACCATATCCATGACACCAATTGAAAATGCTAAAGAGGTATCCTTTAATGAACTAATCATCGTATTTGCCATATTTGGAAAGGCAACACGAATCGCCTGAGGGAGCACAATACGTAAAAATGCCTGTATTCCACTTAATCCAACTGAATAAGCTGCCTCCATTTGTCCACGATCAACTGTTAAAATAGCCGCTCTAAAAATCTCAGCAAACGATGCAGCATTGCTCAAAGTATAAGTAATAATTACAAAATACATAGCATCCATTCTTGTTACATCAATATGCACAAGCTTTAATAATGCTGGTATACCATAAAACACTAAAAACAATTGTACTAATATCGGCGTACCTCGAATAAACGAAATATAAATCGTTATGATTTGCTTCAAAACTGGTATGTGTAGCAGCTTTGGTATAGCGATCACTATACCAAGCAGCATGCCAAAAAGAATGGCAAACACTAAAATTTCGAGTGTTACTGGCAAATACTGAAGCAATATAGGAAGTACTTTTGCAATTAGCGTGAAGTCAAAGTCATTAGCCATACTTCCTTCTTCCTCTCCTGTTTCGTTTAGAAATCCACCGTATAATCGTCACCTAACCATTTTTTGCTTAGCTTACTAATGACACCTTCTGCCTTTAATTCTCGAATGGCATCATCAAGTCGCTCCTGTAAGACAACCTCGTCTTTATTTAATAAGAAGTAAACTTTTGAATTTAATAAAGGATCTCCTACAACCTTCTCCTGTGCTTTATTGCTTTCGTTATAGTACTTCACTGCAAATGGTGTTGTAATGATTGCATCAATTCGACCTGTCGCTAGTTGATTGTGAACATCGACCGAGCCAGACGAATACACGATATTAGCACCTAAATTATGCTCCTTATTATATTTTTCGAGAAAGACAGCAGAATTGCTCGTTGGTGAAACACTAACATTTTTCCCCTTCAAATCATCAATGGATTGAATAGAATTATTTTTTGCATTGACTGTTACTTTTAATGGGAATACGTTATAAGGCTCTTTATTAAATAGGAATTTCTCCTCTCTTTCACTATTGACTTCCATTTGATGGGCAATAAAGTCAATCTTTCTTGTCTCTAAACTTAGTAATAAATTTGAAAATTCCATTGTTTTAAATTCAAACTCATATTCTGGTAGCTTCTCGTCAATAGCGCGAACAAGCTCCACATCATAACCTGTTAAATTCCCCTTGTCATCAATGAAGCAGATATTTGGAAATTGAGTACCGGTACCAACAATAATTTTTTGAACACCCTTTCCACCTTGTGCTGCATTATTTTCACTAGTATCCCCTTCGGACTTTTCAGAACTTGTACAAGCTGTTAAAAGTAAAGCTAGTATCAATAGTAAATAACATGATAATTTTTTCATAGAATCCCTCTCTTCTTATGTGTGCGACGGTATATCAACAGCAAGTGCTGTTTTTAAATGTTCCAGTCCAATTTCTGTTACTGCTTTAAAAACACCATTTGATCCAATTTCGACAACCGGAACATAGCGGACACCATATTTTGTTTCAAGGATGTCACGGAATGCGTCATTATGCGTCACATCCACTGTTTTGTAAGAAATGCATTGTTGTTATCAATTATGCCTCGGCATAATTGCGTCCGGAATCGGCTTTGTGCTTGCACAAAGCCGATTCCGTGACATCCGCCGGGGCTTTACCTTCTTTCAGCGGGTGTTTGAATACCCGCTGAAAGAAGGTAAATATGTTTTCACTTCAACACAATAACTACAGCCTTCCTTTGACCAAACAATTACATCTATATTTTTTACCATATTCATTTCCTCCTTAGCTTACCGCTTCCTTTTGCTGTAAATAGACTGGACTTAATAGCTCAAATGATCGTTCCCGTTCAAATTCCTTCAACACAGGTGTATGCAAGATAAACTCATCGATTTGATAGCGCACATGATAGTCATCTAAGATCGTTTTAATATCTTCCGGAGTACCATATAAAATATCTGCATCATATTGCTTCACCGTAAATGACTCTCCAGATTCCTGACCAAATTTCTCTGCTAGCTCTACCGATTGTAATGTTAGACTTTTGCCACTTGCTGAATGCACCTTCGTAATTTTTTGATCGCCAATAAGCTCTTTCGCCTCCTCTTTTGTAGGGGCTGCAATGGCTGCGATGGAAACGGCAAAATGACCGTTTGGATGATGCTTGCGATAAGCTGTAGCTGCTTGTGCTAATACATCATTATCACTATTAATAAATCGCGCAAAGACGAACGCAATGCCTAGTGTGCCTGCAAGAGCGGCACTTTGTGGACTTGCCCCAAGTAAAAATAATGCTGGCTTTACCTTTGGAATCGGTGTTGCCTGTACTCCATATAACTCGTGCTCTGCTGGTACTGTTTGCTCAATTAATTGCTGTAAAAATGTTAATCTTTCCTCAAAATCTTCTCCTTTATTGAGCGTGCCATATTGCAATGCCTTCGTAGAGAGAGGTAAACCACCCGGTGCTTTCCCTATGCCTAAATCAACTCGCCCTGGCTCCAACGATGCGAGAACATGAAAATTTTCTGCTACCTTGTAAGGGCTGTAGTGCTGTAGCATCACTCCACCCGAACCGATATTGATAGATTTTGTTTTAGCAAGGAGATAAGATACTAATACCTCTGGAGATGACCCCGCTAATGTATCTGTATTATGGTGCTCTGACACCCAAAAACGTGAGTAGCCCAATTGCTCTGCTTTTTGTGCTAGAGCCACTGTTTTTTGTAAGGTCTGTTCATTTGTTGAATCCTCAATGATAGGACTTTGATCTAATATACCTATTGAATAGCTCATACAATGCCTCCTTAATTACATTTATTCATATATATTTACTAGGTTTTTAGACAGACTGCTTGACATAACGGCTTTCTTTAAATGGTAAACCTAAGTTACCGCGTAATGTGTCTGCCTCATAATCCTCACGGTATAGCCCTCTCGTTTGTAAAATCGGCACAACCTTATCTACAAAATCCTCAAGTGCTCCTGGTACAGTAACGCCTATAATAAAGCCATCAGCCGCCTCTTGCTCAAACCATTCCTGCACGAGATCAGCAACATGCTCTGCTGTACCAAAGAATGCTGTTTTTGGGGTTGCTTCACGTAAAGCAACTTGTCGCAATGTTAGCCCTTCTTGTTTGGCATATTTTTTAATATAATCAGTTGTACTTCTAAAGCTGTTCGCTCCAATATCACCAAGCTCTGGGAACGATGCATCTACATCATATTGTGTAAAATCATGATGATCAAAATATCGACCAAGATAAGCAAGTGCACGCTCTATCGAAACTAGCTCAACGATCTCCTGATACTTTGCTTCCGCTTCCTCAAGCGTATCGCCAATAATTGGAGAGATTCCTGGAAAAATTTTAACTTCCTCTGGATTGCGTCCAAATGCTGCAACCTCAGTCTTCACCCTTTTATAAAATTTCTGTGACTCTTCTAACGACGCACCATGTGTAAAAATTGCATCTGCATCCTTTGCCGCGAATCGAATACCTGCATCTGAAGAACCCGCTTGGAAAATAACAGGCTGCCCCTGCTTAGAGCGTGCAATATTTAGCGGGCCTTGTACTGTAAAATAGTTACCCTTATGATTTAATGTGTGCAGCTTTTCTGGATCGAAAAATACATCATTTTCTACATTTGCAATGAAAGCATCATCTTCCCATGAATCCCACAAGCCCTTTGCCACTTCTAAATATTCCTCAGCAATTTGATAGCGCTCTGCGTGACTAGGATGCTGCTCAATTGTTTTATTGTAGTTCAAGGCTGTGCTTTCTAATGGTGTCGTTACAACGTTCCAACCTGCACGCCCCCCGCTAATATGATCCAAAGAGGCAAATTGGCGCGCCACTGTAAATGGTTCGCTATAGGAGGTTGATACAGTACCTACTAACCCAATATTTTTAGTCGCTACTGCTAGCGCCGATAAAATTGTTATTGGCTCAAAACGATTTAAAAAATGAGGAATCGATTTTTCATTGATGAACAAACCATCTGCAATAAAAGCAACATCAAATTTCCCCTGCTCCGCCTTTTGTGCCTGTTGAATATAAAACGGCAAGCTTACACTTTGATTGCTAGCCACCTTAGGATGACGCCAACCTGAAATATTGCCACCTACACCATGAATAATAGCCCCGAATCGAATTTTGTCCTGTCTCACCATATTTATTCCTCCTAAAATTTTATTTTTACTAAACATAGTGGTTAAGTATGTTTTATGATTAAAAAAATATTTTATTTATGGATACTCACAAATAAATCAATTTCGCCTTGGCGTAATTGTAGCTGTCGCCTCGCTTTCGCGCAGATAAACAATGCGTCCGGTTTTTAATTGTGCCCAGGCCTGCACGAGGGCCGACACGATGTCGGTCATTTCGGTAATGCCACAGGACGTGGCGTTTTTACCGATGCAGGTCAGTTAGCCGTTTTCGCAGGATGCGAAGGTTTTAGGCTAACATCCTTTATTCACTCCTTTCAAAATCCATGACATCCGCCGGAGACTCTAGGCCAACAAATGTTTTTTGCGCGAAAGCGTAGTGCTAACGCAGCGTCAGCAACGTGTTTTTGTCTGTGCGAAAGCGAAGCGGCAGCAACACAGCACGATGTTGGTCACTCAGTCGTTGCCACAGGACGTGGCGTTCTTAGACTGAGTTCCTCTATTTCAGTAAGTGTTTAAACACCTACTGAAAAGTAATCACATCCGCATTCATCTCACCGTCCTCAGAGGTAGGTGTCTTTTGCTGAATGAAGATAAAATAGGGTTGAGGAAGATAATACAGTCCATTTATACAATTTGCAATAGTCTACATAATAGAAAAAAATTTACTGACTTAAAAAATATTTTATCAATTCAGATTTTCTCGAAGGCTTTCAAATCGTTCAGCTGTTTCTAATATTGTTTTCCAAAAGACTGGTGGCAGCGTTTCTTTACTTTTATACGTTAAAAAAATGTGTTGATTCATATCAAGTAAATGCTTAACATCAATCTCAACAAATTCACCACTTTCAAGCTCTTTTTTTACGCAGAGATGTGGTAAGAAGCTCATATATTCTCTCGTACGGATAAATTCTTTCGCAACCTCTAAATGATCCGTTCGCACCTCAATATTTGCTGATACGCCCTCTACCTCAAACATTTTATGCACGTAATTCCAATCAAAAGCCCCACATTCAAAAAACACCATTTTCTGTTGTGCCAGTTCCTTTGCTTTAATTAGATTTTGTTGTATAAAGGGATGCTCTTGATGCATCACAAGTTTAACTGCATTATCTAGCAATAGCTCATTGGAAATTCCTTCGCAATGCACATATTGAATAAGACCAAGATGGATTTGATGACTTTGTAGTTTCTCTAAAATCACTGCCGTTGAACCTGTCATGATCTGAAAACGCAAATGTGGAAAGTCTTTCTTCCATTTTGGCAATGCGTAAGCTAAAAAATATTGTGCTGTGACTCCATTTGTACCAATGCACACCTCATCAGACTCCTGCGCTTCCTCTAATTGTTTCTTTCCTTGTTGGAAGGTTTGCACAATCTGTGTCGCAAACGGTACAAAGTCCTTGCCTTTATCTGATAATATTACACTTCGCCCATCGCGGTGAAATAACTCTACATTTAACTCTCGCTCCAATGATTTAATACGAGCTGTTACAGTCGGTTGAGATAAAAACAATGCATTTGCGGCCTTATGAATACTTTTATAATGCACTACATATAAAAATGCTTCGATATGGTCAATGTTCAACTGGAGCCCTCCTCAAATTACTTATTTATCCTATTATATATATAATCGTTTTTATTCTCTATAAAAGATTGGAAAACTAGGTATTAAATTTTCATCATGTATTTGAAATAAAAAATCCGCGAAAGTAGCGCAACAAGAAAAAAGTAACCCAGCGTCTCCCAGGTTACTTTATTATGTAGCGATGTGGTCATCCATCTTGATTACATACATCGCGCGTGGCTTACATCCCTCTGTCTGCACACCACTGTTATGTTATTCATATTGACACCCCCTGTTGCCAATGTGAACTCTGTATATTACTTCTCAAACTGCTGAGAAGCATTGTGCCATAAAGCAAATTTGTGCATGGCATTAGCTTGCTCGAAAAGTTTCATTCATTGCATTAAGCTAGAATTGATGCAAGCACCGCTTTTTGTGCATGGAGTCTGTTTTCTGCTTGCTCAAAGATATAGGAATTCGGACCATCAATAACGGATGACGCTACTTCCTCTTCACGATGAGCTGGTAAACAGTGTAGGAACATATAATTCGGTTTTGCGTATGCGACAAGCTCATCATTAATTTGATAACCCGCAAAGTCTTGTAGACGTTTTGCAGTTTCCTCTTCTTGCCCCATTGACGTCCATACATCAGCGTATACTACGTCCGCGTTTAAAACCGCTTCTACAGGATCATTTGTAATTATAATTGTGCTACCATTTGCTGCTGCGATAGCCTGTGCTTTTGCGATTACTTCGGCATCACATTCATAACCAACTGGTGTTGCCACTGCCACGTTCATTCCTACATGCGCAGAAGCGACTACTAATGAGTGCGCCACGTTGTTGCCATCTCCAACATATGCAATTTTTAGTCCTTTTAGTTTACCTTTATTTTCAATGATTGTTTCTAAATCCGCTAGAGCTTGACATGGGTGATAAATATCCGTTAGTCCATTTATAACTGGTATAGATGCATTCTCTGCAAGCTCCTTCACCATTGCATGTGAGTTCGCGCGAATCATAATACCATCTAAATACCCTGATAACACATGTGCTGTATCATAAATCGATTCACCGCGACCAATCTGTAAATCACGAGCATGCATAAACATACCTTTTCCACCCAATTGGTTCATACCTACTTCAAAAGAAATACGAGTACGAGTTGAATGTTTTTCAAAAATCATGCCGAGTGTCTTACCTTCTAGTAGCTTCGGACATTTTCCCTCTTTAGTAATCATTTTCAACTGTGTCGCTAGCTCCACTAACTGCTGAACCTCTTCACTTGTATAGTCTAGCAAGGTTAATAAGTCCTTACCTTTTAAGCTAGACACTAACTTTAACTGTACTTCCTCTAGTAATTTCATAGCCTTCGCTCCTTGTTTAGTTGCTGTTGGGTTTAGTATAACAATGCATAAATATAAAATCAACTGAATTTTTATGTTTATTTTAAAAAATTAGAATTTTATCTTTAATTATGACAAAATCACGACTAATCAAATATTTGTGCATATTTTCTACAATTCAATTTCAATCGTACATTTAAGAAAATTGCATTATTATTAATACATATTTATAATTAATATATATTAATTATTTAGGTGGTAAAATATATGGATAAGGAATTGGTACATCTTGTTAATGAGATTAATCAAGTTGAATATGAAACCAATTTAATGTTAACCGAAGAATTTTCCTCGTTGTTCGATGAAACGTTAACAACAAAACAAGTAGTATTTTTAAGTCTTCTTCAGACGAAAGGTCCCCTCCAAACTTATGAATTAGCAAAATTAATAGGGACATCTGCTAGTGCTGTTAGCCAATTAGTAAACAGGCTGGAGCAAGAAGGTTATATAAAAAGAACAATGAGTAAAAAGGATCGTAGAGAGGTTATTATAGAACTAGATGATCGAGGTCTTCTTTATTTTCAAAAACTAGAGGAAATCGAGCTTGCTATTATTTATAAATATTATACAAAGCTCAATAGAGAGGACTTGTTACAACTAAAGGACATACGTTTGAAATTACATTCTATTATTTCAGAGGAGCAGAAAAAAAATAAGCGTTCTTAATGGAGGTATTATTGTGGATTTATATGATTTAAAAAAGGACATATTTAAAATTGCTTATCCCTATATAAAAACTCGTCCAAATGTTGCTTTATCCATAGGTATCATTTCTCAAGACCAAGAAGCTACTTTTACTTTCGGTGGCTCGAATTTTATGCTGGAAAAAAAACCTTATATATATGAAGTTGGATCGATTTCTAAAGTTTTTACTACATCAATATTAGGGGAAATGATACAGGAAGGACACGTCCATGTAGAAGATTCTATCGGCAAATACTTTTCAGCAATTCCCGATAATCACCCTGTCACTCTCAAACGCTTAGCCAATCATACTTCTGGACTACCAGGAATAGGTGTGCTGAAGAACATTTACAATGTTTTTGACGCACAAACACCTCGTGATCCTTTTTGTCAATATTCACTAGACGAGACTATACATTATTTTAAAACGCACACAAACGAGCCAAAAGTTAAATTTAGATATTCTAATGTAGGAATGGGGCTCTTAGGATATATTTTAGCCAATACACTTCACACTGATTATGAAACAGCTATCAAACAAAGATTAACAGATCCATTAAATATGCCAAATACGTTTATCTCTATCCCTTCTGATAAAGCAGATGCAGTATTGCAAGGATACACGATCCTTGGACATAAAAAGCCACCGCTCCAAATGAATGAATTTATGGCAGCAGGGGCAGCCCGTTCAACTGTCAATGATCTTTTAAAATTTATGAAAGCACATTTAAGTGATGAAAACTTAGGTTATACATTAACACATCAAGCTACTGAAACTTTTTCAGAAAAGATAGGTATTGGTCTAGGTTGGCAACTCGATGACAATATCATTTGGCATAACGGTTCGACGAAAGCTTTCTCTAGTTATTTAGGGTTTGATAAAACACAACAAACGGGCGTCGTTGTTCTATCAAATTATCGATCGCCTATATTGGCGGCAAACCCTGGGCAAATCGGAAAAGATATATTACAGCTTTTACAAAATAATTAGATTTTATTTTTATCGAGGGATAATGTAAATTTATCGATAAAAGTTTTGAACTTATAGCCTAACTTTTTAAATTTATCGACATAAACTAACAAACAGCCTTTAAGCATTTAAGTTTGAGGGCTGTTTTTATAATCATCATGATGAAAAATGCCTGCATGTTGCAATACCGATTGATAGTGCTGGCACACCTATTGCATTTACGTGGATAGAGCCAGCGATTAGTATCAGTTTAGACATTCTCATATAGCTTGTTTATAACGGTTATTCTATCTTGCTACACATTTACCATTCCTTCACCAATTTATGATTTTCCATGTTAAAATTCCCTATATATGTGATTTATAATTATTTGAAAGGAGGCAGATGAAAAGGAATTGAAAAAATTATTATTTTTAGTGTTTTTGACAGTATTTATTTTAACAGCATGTAATTCATCAAAGTTAAGTATTAGTGAAATTGAGATTGTTCCAGAAAAAGTACAAAAGGTAATTGATGAAAAAAATACACTTCAATTAATCAACGAAGTAGATAAAGATGTTTCTTATATCGTTTTTCGGACAAAAGGAACAGTTACAACAGATCTTGAAACACAGAATGATACATTAATAATAAAGTTAGATGTTACGAATCAACAAGATAATGCAATAAAGCAACATGTCTATAAATTAACGTTAGACTCTAACCACGATACGATTGATATTCAAGTCAATGGAAAATCTACGCCTATTAATAACGTAACAGGTATATAAGGTACAATTATCCTCTTTTCTACAATCAGAATATTAACCTATCACACTAGGGGCTTGTGCGTAAAACTACATACAAGTCCTTTTTGCTTCCTCAATCTCTCCCGTTAACTTACATGAGAAACCTCTAGCAAGATCCTAGAAGAGTATGAAATAGAGGAGCATTCACGGCATATAGGGCTTTACAATGCTTTGTTCTTCTATTTGTGCTTGACTTGCTATCAACATTGATATATTGCTTTGGTCTAACCAACGTAAAAAGCCTCCTAACAAATTTGTTAGAAGGCAAAATCATAGTATTTCAAGTATTAGTCAAAAATAATTTTATTAACTGCATCACGGTCTAATTTTTTAATAACTTCCACCATTAATTTTACAGCGTTGTCATAATCATCACGATGTAAAATGCCCGCATGTGAGTGGATGTAGCGTGTTGCAATACCGATAGATAGGGCAGGTATACCATTTGCAGTTACGTGGATAGAACCAGCGTCTGTACCGCCACCAGCCATTGCTTCAAATTGATATGGAATATTATGCTCATCAGCCACATCTAATACAAATTCACGTAAGCCACGGTGTGACACCATTGATGCATCGTAGACAACAATTTGTGGACCAGCACCCATTTTACTAGTTGATTCTTTTGCAGTTACCCCTGGTGTGTCTCCTGCAACACCTACATCGACAGCAAAGCCGATATCTGGTTGGATTTTATGCGTAGCAGTTTTCGCACCACGAAGCCCTACTTCCTCTTGGACATTCCCTACAGAATAAAGAATGTTAGGATGTTTTTCATTTTGCAATGCTTTCATAACATTAATTGCAATTGCACAACCAATGCGGTTATCCCATGCTTTTGCTAATAAGTATTTTTCGTTTTTCATCACATTAAATTCGAAATATGGTGTTACCATATCGCCAGGGCGTACGCCCCATTCAAGCACTTCATCTTTTGAAGCCGCGCCAACATCGATAAACATATCTTTAATGTCTACCACTTTGTTACGCACATCTGCTGGTAAAATGTGAGGTGGCTTTGAACCAATAACCCCGATAATTTCTTCGCCTTTACGTGTTGTAATTGTTACACGCTGTGCAAGCATAACTTGGCTCCACCAGCCGCCTACAGTTTGGAATTTGATGAACCCTTTGTCATCGATTTGAGTAACCATGAAGCCTACTTCATCTAAATGGCCTGCAACCATAATTTTAGGACCATTTTCATCGCCAACTTTTTTAGCAATGACGCTACCTAAATTATCTGTTTCAACTAAGTCTGCATATGGTCCAATGTATTTTTTCATGACTTCGCGTGGTGCACGTTCATTACCTGCAATACCATTCGCATCTGTTAAATCTTTAAACATTTGTAATGTTGGATCTAGTTGTGTCATCTTTTTTTGCCTCCTGACTCTTGTATCTTCTCTATTATACTTCGTTTACCGAAATATTCCTAGCTTAATCGTCAGAAAATTGGTGTATTTCTTACACTTTAATATCCTGAACGTTGACGATTATAATTTTCTTCATTTTTCTCTATATATGCCGCAACTACGTCCTCAAACGAAAAGCCTAGATTAAACGCAAGTAATCCATAGCATTGCCAGATCGCTAAATATCTATCCTCTGTTGGTTGACTAATAAAACTTAAAATATAGTCTTGTGTCATTAAAAATGCCTCTGTTAAATCTCTCTTCTCTTTAATCACAGGCCATTTTTCTATCACTGTATAACCTTTTAATAGGCCAAGTGATAATATAAAATGAATCGAATCTACATATTCCTCTAAAATTACATCACGCTCTGAGGCTCCCTTTGTGCTCCAAAACTTAAAGCAACGTGTCTCATTTGCGAGTTCAGCTAGCTCTACCATTAAGGCTAAACCTTTTTCTTTAAACACATCACGTTCAATATTTTGTGTATTCTCGATGAAATCATCAAGCTCTTTTTGCATTTTAAATAGTTGTTGTAAATTCATTTTTTTCTCCTAAATTTCTTAAAAATATTTATAAAAAGTGAAACTAATTGCCCTCTACAATCGTATAGGAAGGAATAACCTTTCTTCAAGGGGGAAATTAAATGTTGCCGTTACTTATTCGTCTTGCTGTTATTGCTCTTATTATCTATGTATTTTATAAAGCGATTCGTTATATAACCGATCCTAAGCGAAAACTTGATGAAGCCTATGAAAAAGGCCAATATTATTTTTATGATGACGTCAAAAATGTCCGAAAAAATTTCTTTATCTCTTATAAGGGAGCTCTTTTCGAAGGTGAAAAATACCTCGGCACTACTGAAGATGCCTTCGAGGTTGTTACGATTTTTGTTGGCGCCCGCGACGCCGCTACACTGCAAGGTTTCACGAAAAGAGACTTTGAATACCTACAGCAAGAAATTCTCTTGAACTATCCGAGCGCAAAAATAAACTGGAAGCAGCCCATTGAAAAGCTTATGCGCAATACATCCTCATAATGAGGATGTTTTTTATTTATCGGAATGTTTTCGTGATTTATCGGAACATTTACTGATTTTATCGGAACATTCCCGAGTTTTATCGGAATGATTTTGCGATTTATCACCATATTTGTACTATGATAAAAATTTGAATAGCTGCTAGCAGTGGAAAGCCGAATGCAAAGCTATTATGGCGTGTTTTATGTCGGAATAAATACATTCCGAGCACGCCCCCTACTGCACCTCCAGCGATTGCTAATGTAAATAATGTGCGTTCTGCAATACGCCATTCATGCTTTTTTGCTTTTGATTTATCCATGCCCATCATAATGAGCAGGACTATAGAAACAATCGCCATATACGCTAATAATGCTTGTCCCATTGAGTACTCCTTTTTATTTTCTATTTACTACTACTCTAACACAAAAAAAGACTGACGGATAAATCCATCAGTCTTTTGAAAAATTTTGCACCTGTCGCTTCGCTTTCGGTGCAGAAATAATTTTTAACTTCGTCAAAAATTATTTAGCTACTGCTTTTTTAGCAGATTCAGCTAATTGAGTGAATGCTGCTGCATCAGTTACAGCTAAGTCAGCTAACATTTTACGGTTAACTTCGATACCAGCAACTTTTAAACCGTGCATTAAACGGCTGTATGAAAGACCGTTCATGCGAGCAGCTGCGTTGATACGAGTGATCCATAATTTACGGAAATCACGTTTTTTCTGACGACGGTCACGGTATGCATATTGACCTGACTTCATTACTGCTTGGTTTGCAACTTTGTATAATGTATGTTTTGAACCATAGTAACCTTTAGCTAATTTTAATACTTTTTTACGACGTTTGCGCGTCACTGTTCCGCCTTTTACGCGTGGCATATGAATTACCTCCTGCTTTTCATTTAAAAATGAATGTTAGTATTTTTTAGTCAATTATTTCATGTAAACAAGTAAAGATTTGATGCGTTTGAAGTCACCAGATGAAACGATGTTTGCTTTACGTAGGTGACGTTTTTGTTTCGTAGATTTGTTTGCGAATAAGTGGCTTCCATAAGCACGGTCGTATTTTAATTTACCTGAACCCGTTTTTTTGAAACGTTTCGCAGCTCCACGGTGAGTTTTCATTTTTGGCATGTCGAATTCCTCCTAAACTGTTCGTCTAATATTATTTCTCGTTCTTTGGTTGAAGAACTAAGAACATGCTTCGGCCTTCCATCTTCGGTTTTTGTTCAACCGTCGATACTTCAGCACAAGCTTCAGCAAAACGATCTAACACACGTTGACCAATGTCTTTATGTGTAATCGCACGACCTTTGAAACGTAGGCTACATTTTACTTTATCACCTTTTTCAAGGAATTTAATCGCATTACGTAGCTTCGTTTGGAAATCATGCTCATCGATTGTTGGGCTCAGACGAACCTCTTTCATTACGATGACCTTTTGATTTTTACGAATTTCACGGTCTTTCTTTTGCTGTTCAAACTTAAATTTACCATAGTCCATGATACGAGCGACTGGCGGCTTGGCTTGAGGGGCCACAAGGACAAGATCCAAGTTTACACGAGCGGCGATTTCTAGCGCTTCGTTACGTGTCTTTACACCAAGCTGGTCACCATTGTGATCGATTAATCGAAGTTCACGTGCGCGAATGCCTTCGTTTACATACATGTCTTTGCTAATAGTAATCCACCTCCAAGTAATTGTCGCGAATACATGGTTTGGGCAAAGCCTTGCCCGGTTGAACGGTACATCCTCTTGTCATGTCCATAAAAAAAGGACGGACACTTTGAAGATGTCCGCCCGCTATATGTGCATGCGCAAG
This sequence comes from Lysinibacillus sp. NPDC094403, assembly GCF_050278745.1. Classification (NCBI taxonomy): domain Bacteria; kingdom Bacillati; phylum Bacillota; class Bacilli; order Caryophanales; family Bacillaceae; genus Lysinibacillus; species Lysinibacillus sp. NPDC094403. The sequence continues at coordinate 236,277 of NZ_JBNNTL010000005.1, forward strand.
TCTGCGCAAAACAATTCAACGTGTAATACCTGTTCACAGCATAAGAGCGTTGTATCAGGTGAGAAGCGGGCAGCCTCTACTTCAACCACAAACTTTGTATTCATTAACCTTAATTATGATAGCATGTACTTTATAAGCTGTCAAATGTTTTTTAGCTTATAATTATTAAAGTATCCTAAAGATTTTTAATCTAAACCACTATAGTTAATTTCCGTTCTGACTTGGCGCTACTTAGGGGCGTTCAATGAGCTGCTTCGTTGCTGCCGCTACGTCAGCACTACGCTTTCGCACAGAAAACATCCGTTGCGCCGCTGAAGGACTCATCTTATGTCGCTGATCCCCAAGGAGTCGCCTAGTCTTCACTTCAATCAACTTATATATAGAAATTATTTTGTAATTTCTGCTTTAATGTTAGCTAAGAAGTCTTGGAAGCTAATTGTTTCTGAGTCTTTTGAGCCGTAACGACGTACATTTACGCCACCTGCTTCTACTTCTTTGTCTCCGATAACAAGCATATACGGGATTTTTTTCATTTGTGCTTCACGGATTTTGTAGCCTAGTTTTTCTTCACGGTCATCCATTTCAACACGTAAGCCCGCTGCAGTTAATTGCTCTTCAATTTGTTTTGCATAATCAAAGTGTGCTTCGTTTGAAACTGGAATGACTTCAACTTGTACTGGTGCTAACCATGTTGGGAATGCACCTTTATATTCTTCGATTAAGAAGGCAACGAAGCGTTCCATCGTTGATACAACACCACGGTGAATAACAACTGGACGATGTGGTTTACCATCTTCTCCAACGTAAGTTAAGTCAAAGCGTTCTGGTTGTAAAAAGTCAAGCTGAACAGTCGATAATGTTTCATCTTTACCAATAGCTGTTTTTACTTGTACGTCTAATTTTGGACCATAGAACGCTGCTTCGCCTTCAGCTTCATAATAATCTAAGCCAAGATCATCCATTGCTTCTTTTAGCATCCCCTGTGCTTTTTCCCACATTTGATCGTCATCGTAATATTTTTCAGTGTCTGCAGGATCACGATAAGATAAACGGAATTTATAATCGTTTAAATTAAAATCTTTATACACTTCAAGAACTAAATTCACGACACGCTTAAATTCATCTTTTATTTGGTCAGGACGCACAAAAATATGAGCATCATTTAAAGTCATACCTCGTACGCGTTGTAAACCAGATAATCCACCTGAGCTTTCATAACGATGTTGTGTTCCTAACTCAGCAATACGAATAGGAAGCTGACGATAAGAATGCAGTGATGATTTATAGACCATCATATGGTGTGGACAGTTCATTGGTCGTAATACTAATGTTTCGTTGTCCATTTCCATTGGTGGGAACATGTCATCTTGGTAATGTCCCCAGTGGCCTGATGTTTCATATAATTTTTTTGAACCCAAAACTGGTGTATAAACATGTTTGTAGCCAAGACGTACTTCTTTATCTACAATATAACGCTCAATAATGCGGCGAATTGTTGCACCATTTGGTAGCCATAGTGGTAAACCTTGACCAACTGTTTGAGATAGAGTGAATAGCTCTAATTCTTTCCCAATTTTACGGTGGTCACGTTCTTTTGCTTCTTCAAGCATTTGTAGATGATGTTTTAAATCTTCTTTTTTAAAGAATGCAGTACCATAAACACGTTGTAGCATTTTGTTATCTGAGTTACCTCTCCAGTAAGCACCAGCTAATGAAAGAAGTTTGAACTCACGTAGTTTGCCAGTCGATGGTGCGTGGATACCACGGCAAAGGTCGAAAAATTCACCTTGGTAGTAAATAGAAACTTGCTCATCAGCTGGAATCGCTTCAAGTAATTCTAATTTATATTCATCGCCGATTTCTTCATAGATCGCTTGTGCATCTGCACGGCTAACATTTTTGCGCTCGATCTCTAGATTTTCAGCGATAATTTTTTTCATTTCTTTTTCGATTGCTGGTAGGTCTTCAGCAGTGATTGGTGTTGGTGCATCTATATCGTAATAGAAGCCACCTTCAATAACTGGACCAATACCGAGTTTAACATCTGGGAATAAGCGTTTAATCGCTTGTGCTGTTAAGTGTGCTGTTGAGTGACGTAGAATTTCAAGTGCTTCCTCATCATCTTGTGTAATAATCGAGATTGTTGCGTCCTCTTCAATTGCTGTTTTTAAATCGACTAAGACACCATTTACTTTACCGGCATATGCTTTTTTACGAAGTCCTGGGCTAATTGATAATGCTACGTCATCAGTAGATGTACCTTTTGCAAATTCCTTTACAGCGCCATCTGGGAAAGTTAATTTAATCATATCTGACATTTTGTTTGCACTCCTTATAGGTTTGTTGTGATGCATGATTGAAGTCCAAGAATCCCCGGAATTTATCCTTATTCAGTAGGTGTTTGGACACCTCTGAAAAGAAACTATATCCGCATTCATCTCACCACTATTTTCCATTGAACGGAAATAAAAAAGCTCCGTCCCTATGAAAGGGACGAAGCGTATGCTCGTGGTTCCACCCTTCTTCCTTCCGACTTTTTATAGTCAGACGAAGCTCAAGGCTAGCTAACGGGCTAGGGACCGGCGAAAGATTATCCCTTTCGCTGCTCAGCAGGTAGTAAATAGTGTGCTCGAACTAGGAAGCTTACAGCCAATGACTTCCCTCTCTAAAAGACGTTACACAAAATTCATGTCCTCATCAATGCATTTGTTAATTATTATATGTGACAGTATACGCTCGATTGTCATAAAATGCAACTGCCAATCTTACATACGTCTATTTTGCCCGCCCATTTTAATCGGCTCTGTCAAGGCTTTAATACGTTCCATAACACGTCCAGCCTTTACGACTTCAATGTCACCTTTTTGCGACTGTGCTAAATGATGCTCCAATTCATCATAATTAAAATTAGATGTAATGAATGTTGGTAATTGCTCCGCCATACGGTAATGGAAAATAGTCCCTAGAATTTCATCTCGCGTCCAAGCGGTCATTGTCTCGGCGCCTAAATCATCGAGCATTAGCACTGGTGCCTTTTTCACATAATCTATTTTTTCATTCAACGTGTTGTCACCAATTGCATTTTTCATTTCTCGTAAAAATTCAGGCACGAAAACTACAACTGATTTTACTTTAGCCTTCGCAAGTTCATTAGCTAATGCGCCTAGCACAAAAGATTTCCCCACTCCAAATTGACCATATAAATAAAAGCCCTTAGCAGGCAAATTCCCTGTATCTAGTACATTTTGAACAAAATCAGCCGCACGGTTTGCAATGTCAACACGTGTATGATCATCAATAAATAAATCACTTATAGTAGCTTGTAGCACATCCTTCGGCATATGCATACTTGCGATCATATTGGCAACATCCCGGCGCTCATCTTCACGTATCTTTTGCTCGCATCGTACATAATCAATTTCAACGGTACTCCGCACTACGCGTAAAGTAGGTAAAAAACCTTTTAAGTAGTTTGTACAATTTTCTGTATTATCACAACCACAGCAAACTGTAGATTGACTAATAAATTCATGGAGTTTCGGTAAATTACGTTCAACCGCATCATAGCTTAACTCATCCATATGCTCAGCTAAAAACTCTTGTACACGAGGGTTTTCTAATATTTCTTTACGCATCGCTTCATATCGTTCTTGAAATGATGGTACCTTAATTGCTCTTTTTAATGGTCTATTAATTGGTTCGATTGTCATTCACCTACCTTATTTTGAATATTCCCTAATTTTTCTAGTATTTTTTGTCTTTCCTTTTCAAAATCAGTAGCGTCAGTATTCGTTGTATCTTTTAATACTTCCTCCGATTTTTCATTGCGCTTATAAAACCAATCTGGTACTTTTTCCTCTCGGCGATTTTTTGTGTACGAGTTCTTTTTTGCCGAAGTCTGAGGCTTATTTTTCCACGTAGTGTACTTATCATGCTCTTGGCGTGCTAGTTCCATTGCTTCTTTTGCTGTTTGAATATTTTTACGTACCCAATGATCCGCAATCGTTTCCACATATTTTTTAGGTAGCTTCATATCAGTTGTTAACATTACATATTCCAAAAGAGCATTAACAACGCCTACTGGCATTCCATGCTGGACAATTAAACTCTCAGCAAGCTGCACGGAGGTCTGTAGAGGTTCTTTGCCATTATTGATATCTCGCAGTACTTGCACAGGGGGAGTCGTTTCTAAATATTGCTGAAGCTCCTGATCCTTTGTTTTTTGGCCTGATTCCTCTATAGATGATGGCTCACTTACTCTAGCAAGCTTTGGTGGTTCTTTTGATACCGTTAGCTTATAAAAATCTGCAGCGGCCTTCCGTAAACGTTCCAATGAAATACCTAGGTCATCATCTAATGCAAGAATCACTACTTTTTGCATATCAAGTGCCGTTAAGCGATATAAAAATGCTAATTTTGCTATTGATTCACGTACCTCAAATGTTAGTAGGCTTGCCGGCACTAGTTGCTCCGATAAGCCCGCTTGCAGTAGATCAAAGTCAAACTGATCAAAATAAAACGGATATACCTTTTGCTGTTTATCCTTCTGACTAGTATCAGCTTGTAATTCATCTGGAATCTTTGTACTTACAGGCTTAAAAACATCTATGAAGACACGCGATACATCTTTAAATTCTACATCTCTTGCAGATGGAATAAAACGCTGACGTAACTTCCGATAAGCTTGCTCACCAATTTTACTAAATAAAAACATCGAGAGCAGTGGATCTTTCATAAAGCTATCTGCATCAAGTGGACGTATCAGCTCATATAAAAAGCTTCGATGTTCAGCATCTTCTTTTTTCCATGTGCGTAACAGACCAATTGCTTCGAGCGCAATACGCGCCTCAAATACTTTGCCAATAGGAAGTCCTAGTACATTCATTAAATAATAATGTGTCAATTGCTGCTTAGGCATTTCCTCAGCCTCAGCCCATAGTGTTAAATAAAGGCTGATTGGTTCCGCTCCAATTAAAGGCTGATAAAAAAGTGTTACTAATTGACGTTCCTGCGTAGAAAGTGCATGAGGTAAACGGATATCAAAAGGATCAGCGGGCTGCAATTCCTTATACAAATGGATCAACGCCATTCACCCTCTCTGTTTTCCCTATAATTTCTGTTCTGTTTGACGTTGGATAATTTCTTTAATTTCTTCAATAAAGACATTGATATCCTTAAATTGACGATAAACCGATGCAAAGCGCACATAAGCAACCTCATCGATTTTCGCTAAGCGATCCATTACCATTTCTCCTACATCCTCAGATCGGACTTCAGAATTCCCAATGCGACGAAGATCTTTTTCGATAGACATTACTAGTCCCTCAAGTACTTCAAGAGAAACAGGACGTTTTTCGCAAGCACGAATAAGGCCACGAAGTACCTTTTCACGGCTAAATTCTTCTCGTGAACCTTCTTTTTTCACTACAACTAACGGTGTCTCTTCAATTTTTTCAAACGTTGTAAAGCGGAAGCCACATGACTCACATTCACGACGTCTACGAATTTCTTTATTATCATCTACAGGCCTCGAATCCACAACACGCGTTCCGTTAAATTGGCAAGATGGACATCTCATATAATTACTCTCCTGATTTCACAACAATTTAATATTTCTATTATAACAAATTTCCTACGTGTAAGAAAAGCGCATTCACGCTAGTGTGCTCATGATAAACCTTGAAAGGAGAAAGTACAAGCATAGATTCTACATTTAAGCTGCTTTCTAAATAAAAAAAGCACATTGAAATCACCGGGATTTCAATGTGCTTCGTCTAATTATTATTATGCATTAACTGTTTCTAAAGCTTTTGCCACTTTTTTCACAAGATCAACAACACGTGCAGAATAGCCCCACTCATTGTCGTACCAAGCAAGTACTTTTACTTTACGGTTACCCATTACCATTGTAGAAAGTCCATCAACTGTAGAAGAGTAAGTTGTTGTATTGTAATCAGAAGATACTAGAGGCTCAACTGAGAAGTTTAAGATACCTTTCATTGGACCTTCTGTAGCAGCCTTCACAAATGCAGCATTGATAGAATCTACTGTTACATCAGTATTTAAATCAACTACTAGGTCAACTAACGATACGTTTGGTGTTGGAACACGAAGTGCCATACCATGAATTTTGCCTTCTAATTCTGGTAACACTAATTTTAATGCTTTTGCAGCACCTGTAGATGTTGGAATGATAGACTGTGCGCAACCACGTGCACGACGTAAATCTTTATGTGGATTGTCTAAATTCTTTTGGTCATTTGTATAAGCGTGAACTGTTGTCATTAATCCGCTTTCGATACCAAATGTGTCATTTAATACTTTGGCAACTGGTGCTAAGCAGTTTGTTGTACAAGAAGCATTTGAAATAACATCATGTTTTGCGATATCAAGTTTCTCGTCATTTACACCTAAAACAATTGTTACGTCCTCGTTTTTACCCGGTGCTGTTAAGATAACTTTCTTTGCGCCTGCTTCTAAGTGCATTGCTGCTTTTTCACGATCATTAAATTTACCAGTTGCTTCAATAACGATATCTACGCCCATTGTTGCCCATGGTAATTTTAATGGGTCACGTTCGCTAATAATTTGAACGCGTTTACCATTTACAATTAAAGCATCGCCAGCTGGTTCAACTGAACCCTCAAATGTTCCGTGATTTGTGTCATACTTAATCAAATGTGCTAACGTTTCAGCTGGATAGCTAGCGTTAATTGCAACGATATTTAAACCTTCTTGCACGATCGCTTGGCGGAAAACCATACGTCCGATACGTCCAAAACCATTAATAGCAACTGATACTGTCATTTATAAAATCCTCCTGTGAGTACATACTCAAATTAATTATATACTTTATGGTGATTAGTATAACACAATTTTAAAAAAGATGAACATTATATATTCATAATATTAAAGTTCTTATTTTCTGAAAAATAAAATCGCCTAAATTAATCATTATTATGGTATAAATCCACAAAAAGATGCGTAGCAAAGTGTTCATGCTACGCATCTCATAGTGAATGTTGTGGCACTTTAAATCGGGTGATTTCCGTTCCAGGCTACTCGCTTTCCTGTGGGCGAGCGTCGAGCCGCTTCCTCCGCTGTTGTTGTTGCTGTCGCTTCGCTTTCGCACAGATAAAACATTTGATGCCGCTACGTTAGCACTACGCTTACGCACAGAAAACATCCGCTCCGTGCAGGGTCTCGCCTATCTCGCTTTCACACATATAAAACATACAGAAGTTTCTTTTTATATCCATAAATTAAAGTGCTATGCCTGAAGATACACACTATGCGAAAAGGTTGAATGGAGTGGAGGCTGGGCGACTCCTTGGGGATTAGCAATAGAGGAACGAAGGCTAAAACCATCACGTCATGTGATAATGCCTTCGTGACCAACATCCTGCTGCTGACGCTTCGTTAGCACTACGCTTTCGCGCAAAAAATACCTGTTGCCCCAAGCGGCTCATCGGACGCCCCCAGGAAAGCGCCCAGCCGGAACGGAAGTCAACCCTCGTTTTATTGAAAGAGCCATACTTTATTTAATATGACACCTTAATATCATTGAAACAAACAATAAGAATGCGTAGCAATATGTCATTGCTACGCATCGATTGATTTTACAGATTCTTTATAAATTATATTACGTCCCAATATGTCAGGATTTTTTTTAATTGGTGCTCTGTTTGTTCTAAATTTTCATTATTATAAATAACCGCATGGGCACCTTTTTCTTTGACTGACATTGGTAACTGAGAATGTATTCGAGCTAGTGCATCCTCTTTCGATAAGTTGTTACGCTCCATTAATCGACGGAGCTGTACCTCTTCACTAACCGATACAACGATAATACGCTCGACAAAATGCTGTAACTTACTTTCAAACAACAGTGGAATATCCATCACAACATGCTTTTCCCCAGCCTCTAAATAAGCATCACGCTGGCGTAACATTTCCTTACGAATAGCAGGATGCATAATATCATTTAACATTTTACGCTTTGCAGGCTCGTGAAAAATAATATCGCCAAGCTTGGCACGATTTAAACTACCATCTTCTAGCAATATATCTTGTCCAAAATTTTCAGCTATTAACTTTAAAGTCTCCGTTCCTGGTTCTACAACATCACGCGCTACAATATCTGCATCGACAATCGGTAAACCAAGTGCTGTCATCATTTTTGCTACTGTACTTTTTCCGCTCGCAATACTTCCTGTTAGTCCGATAATCATAGTTAAATCCCCTTTAATGTTGACAATTTGGGCAAAAGACTGATGTGCGCCCACCTATCGTCATTTGGCTCGTTGCAGTTCCACACGTTGGACACATCTTCTTCCCATACATTTGCAGTCGATTCTGCATACTTCCAGCCTCACCATTGATATTACGATAATCTGAAATTGTTGAACCCCCTGCTTCAATGCTTTGGCGTAAAATAGCGACAATCGCCTCAAATAATGCACGCTTACGCTTTTCACTGATGCGGTTCAATGTGCGGGCCGGATGAATTTTTTGAGCAAATAATGCTTCAGTAGCATAAATATTGCCACAGCCCGAAATGACCTGCCCATCCATAATTACATCCTTAACAGCCTTTTTCTCATATTTCGGTAACTTTGATTTCGCAATAAAATAATCACATGCTATTTCATCGAATGGCTCTGGCGCCATTTTTGTTAATGGTGCATGATCCTCAATTTTTGTTAAAAATCGTAGTTCACCAAAGCGGCGTATATCCGAATAAATTAAATAGCCACCATCTGCCATTTGAAATGTAGCATGAATATGCTTTTTAAATTTCTCCTCCTGGATTTCCTCAGGTGAATTCACCACAAACCATGCACCTGTCATCCCTAAATGACTAACAAGCACATAAGGGACGTCCTCTTTCAGCAAATGAAAAAAGATGTATTTTGCACGTCGTTCGATTTTTGTAATCGTCATTTGAGACAAGGATAATTCAAATGCATCAGGCTCAGCTTGCTTCACGATACATTGCTTTCCCTCCCCAAAGGAAAAACGAATAATTTCAGATAGTTGAACCTGTTGAATTGTACGCCCTTCAATCTTAGGTTTTAATGCCTGGACGACACCTTCAACCTCTGGTAATTCAGGCATTTTAACCCCTCCTTATTTTGCTTCGTACCAAGTCGCACCGTAGTTAAAATCTACTTTTAATGGTACTGAAAGCTCGATTGCGTTCTCCATAACTTCTGGTACTATTTTTTCAAGCAATGCAATCTCCTCTTTAGGTGCTTCAAAAATTAATTCATCATGCACTTGTAATAGGAGCTTTGCTTGCATATTTTCTTTTTTCAAGCGAGCATCCATATCAACCATTGCTTTTTTAATAATATCAGCTGCACTCCCTTGAATTGGTGTATTCATCGCAGTACGCTCTGCAAAGCTTCGTAAATTGAAATTCGAGCTTGTAATGTCAGGCAAATATCGACGTCTATTTAAAATCGTTGTCACATAACCATTAAACTTCGCATCTTGGACGATATCATCCATATATTGTTTTACACCTGGGAAACTCGCAAAATACTTCTCAATAAATGTAGCAGCTTCCTTACGAGTAATATCCAAGTTTTGCGATAAGCCATAGTCACTAATACCATAGACAATACCAAAATTAACTGCTTTTGCAGCGCGACGCATATTACTATCGACCTCATCTTCTGAGACATGGAATACATCCATTGCAGTACGTGTATGAACATCCATACCTTCACGGAAAGCTTCGACTAAATTTTTATCCTTTGACATGTCTGCCAATACACGCAATTCGATTTGCGAATAGTCGGCAGAAAATAAAATCCAATCTTCTTTCGAGGGCACAAACGCTTGACGAATTTTTCGCCCTTCTTCTAAACGAATCGGGATGTTTTGCAAATTCGGATCTGTTGAGCTTAAACGACCTGTAGCGGTTAATGCTTGTTGGAATCGAGTATGCACCTTTCCATCCTGTTCATGGATTTCCTTTAGCAAGCCTTCAATATAAGTTGACTGTAGTTTCCCAAGCTGACGATACAAAAGAATATGCTCAATAATGGCATGCTCTGGCTTTAATTTTTCCAATACATCTGCCGCAGTGGAATAGCCTGTTTTTGTCTTTTTAATAACAGGAAGACCGAGTTTATCAAAGAGAATAACTCCTAATTGTTTCGGTGAATTAATATTGAAGGTTTCTCCTGCCTCTGCATAAATCTCCTGTTCAATCACAACTAGTTTGTCATTTAGTTCCTGCCCCATCTTCTCTAATGTGGCACGATTGACCGTAATACCTTCACTTTCCATTTCCCCTAAAATAGAAGCAAGAGGAAGTTCTAAGTTTTTATAGAGTTCGAACTGTTCATTTTCCTTTAACAATGTCTCAAGCTTCGGCTGTAAAGACCACACAGCAAAGGCTTTGCGGCTGGCATGCTCAGCAAGTACATCTATAGCTGGTATAGCTCGTTTCGCCCCTTTACCATAAACGGTCTCATTGGCCTGCACATTACGATAACCCAGTTCTTTCGCAAGTGTTGCCACATCATCTCCACTTAGCGCAGGATTATTAATATAAGAAGCAAGCAATAAATCAAATTCCACACCAGCTAAATGTATTCCCGCACGTTTTAACGCAGCCTGAGAAGCTTTAGAATCAGACATGTACTTAATTTTAGTAGCGTCTTCTAACCAGTGGCGAAGGACATCTGATTTAGCCGCAATATCAAACGGCACGTACATTGTTTTCGTTCCATCTGTTAGTGCAATGCCTAGTTGCTGACAAGTATGATAATGCTCGTCCTCTAGCTCCAAGTGCAATGCCATTACATCTTTTAAATGCTCTTGTTTTACTTCTTGCACAATTTCATAGTCAAAAGGTGCTTGTTCCTCTTCTTGGACAGTAAAATCACTTTTTTCTAGCAATGATTTAAAGCCAAGCTCTCGCCACACGCTAATTAATTCTTCCTCATTCGGACCACTATAGGCAAGATCAGAAAGCGTAATATCAATCGGCGCATCTGTAAAAATGGTAGCTAGCTTTTTACTCATTAGTGCCTGTTCTTCATTAGCAACTAATTTTTCTTTCATTTTAGAAGCCTTCACCGTATCCATCGCCGCATAAAGAGTCTCCACTGAACCATGCTCTTTCAGCAATTTAACCGCCGTTTTTTCACCGACACCTGGTACACCAGGGATATTATCTGAAGAATCCCCCATTAAACCTTTCATATCAATAATTTGTTGAGGCGTTAAGCCGTATTTTTCTCCAATAAAGGCTGGTGTATTTATTTCAATTTCAGTAATACCTTTTTTAGTAATGTAAACTGTTACTTGCTCAGTCGCGAGCTGTGTTAAGTCACGATCTCCCGATACTACGATGACATCCATATCCTGTGAAGAAGCTTCTTTGGCTAGTGTCCCAATAATATCGTCCGCCTCGTACAATTCAAGCTCATAACGCTTAATACCATAAGCATCAATAAGCTTACGAATATAAGGGAACTGTTCAGATAATTCTGGTGGAGTCTTTTGTCGACCACCTTTATATTCCGTAAATGTCTCATGACGGAAGGTTGTCTTACCCGCATCAAAGGCAACTAAAATTTTCGTTGGTTGCTCTTCCTCTAATATTCTTTGAAGCATTGTTGTAAAGCCGTACACTGCATTTGTATGAATTCCACTATCATTCGTCAATAATGGCAGCGCAAAAAACGCGCGATATGCTAAACTATTGCCGTCCAATAATAGCAATTTTTCCTTTGTCATGATTTTATCCTCCTGCGTTGTCGTCTTCTTAATTGTAAAACGAAAACGTATGTTTGAAAACGCCTCTTCCTTTTACTTTATCGAGAAAACGGTTTTTTTACCAATCATAACGTTGAAAATCGCCAAAATTTCTACATCAATAGATTAGCTTCTAATCGACTACACACAAAAAAAGCCAATCACTCATTGTAATTGACTTCTCAGATGTTATTCACTGACTTTACTTGTTTTTTCTTTACGATAGAAAACCTCTTCATATATGACTGTCAAAATAAAGGCATTCATAAAGGCAAATACTAAAAATAATGGCATACCACCAAGCTGTGGATGTGTAAGCTCTGTATTAAACACCATTACTGTGCCGATTTGCGCTAAGAAGAAAATGCAGCCAATCCCTACTTGCCAAATAGGACGCTTAACCTTACGTTTTTCGTACCAAAATATTCTTTTAAATATCTTTCGTACATCTTCAGCAATGACTAAACCTAATAAAAACAAAATAACAAAAAATACTGGTATATGATAAACACTTTTTGTGATCCATGCAAAATCTGATAGACAGAAGAAAAGTGTAAATATCGATGCAATACTACAGGCTATTCCTAAATTTTGGAGCCACTTGCTAATTTGCAATTTCACAACTATTACCCCCATTTTTTAATTCTGAACATTATCATTCTATCAGATAATAGTCATATACGAAACATAAAATTATAAATTTCTATCATTTTCATAACATACCATTGATTCTCGAAAGATTTTTATAATAAATATGATTAATATTACCTAAAACCAGACCATAGAAATTATAATAAATTGCTCATCATCAAAAGTCGGGGATGATAATTGTTAAAACGTATGCCATTTATCTTCATTCAATAGAAGACTTCTACCTCTAAAGATGGTGAGACTAAGAACGCCACGTCCTGTGCAATTTATCTGTGCGAAAGCGAAGCGTCAGCGCCAAAACACCCAGTCGGAACGGAAATCAACTCCACGTTATGGCGAGGAGCCTTCGTATTCTTGTCAGTTTCATGGATAATGTAAAAAAGCCGTCTCAAAAAATTTGAGACGACTTCATATACTTATCCCTGCAAGAATAATAGTATTACTTAATATAGCCAGATAATAGTTTCGCATATGGTGAAGTGGATGGTAAAATAATGACCGTATCTTCCCCTACAGTTTTCTTATAGGATTCTAATGTACGGTACAATGAATAGAATTCAGGATCTTGAGAGAACGATTTATTGTAAATCTTCGCTGCTTCTGCTTCACCTTCCGCTTGAATCAATGCTGCATCCTTTTTGGCTGTTGCCAGCAATTCTTGAACTTGCTTATCTGTTTGAGCTTCAATACGACGTTTCTCAGCATCACCTTCTGATAGGTATTTTTGCGACATTGATTCACGATCCGAAATCATATTTGTAAACACGGATTGCTCATTTTCAGTAGGCAAGTCGATACGACGAATACGAACATCTATTACTTCTATTCCATACTTATCATTTGAGAGTAACTCATTGACACGTGCAGTTACCTGATCATTGATACTCCCACGTGAAGAATCTTCATCATTAATAATCTGCTTATATTCTATTCGACCAAGCTCCGAACGAATAACTGAATAAATAAACTCTTCCATACGTGATTCAACTTTTTCTATTGTTCCTGCATTAGAAATTAATTGCTTTGGATCTGTAATACGCCAAACGGCATAGTTATCGATAATAATTCGTTTTTTATCCTTTGTATTAATTTCTTCTTCAGAAACTTCATACGTCATTTGGTTTTTTGGTAGCTTTGTTACACTTTGAATAAATGGAACTTTTATTTTCAAGCCAGGCTCACTCTGAAATTTCACTACTTCTCCAAACTGTCTAACAACTGCGTATTCGGACTCTTTAACTATATAAACATTAGCAAATAATATAATGGCAATAGCAAAAATGGCTGTTAATGTTGCAGCAAGAGAAATATATTTTTTCGGATTCATCGGGTTTTTTTTCGACATTTTAATTACATTATCCCCTGTATCCCCTTCTTTCGAAGCAGTATTTTTGGATTTACCCGATAAAAAATTTAGGAATTTTTCAAGATCCTTATTTTTTTGATCCATTAGTTACCGCTCCCTTCTTTTTTCTCTTTTGAAGTCTCCTGTGTCGCAGGTGTCTCCTGTTTCGTAGGTTGTAATGCTTGAAGAGGCAAGTATTTCATTGTACTACCATCATCATTCATAATATAAATTTGTGCTTTAGGTAAAACATTTTCAAGCGTTTCTAAAATTAAACGCTCACGTGTAATTTGTTTATTGCCCTTATATTGCTCATACATTTTATTAAAGACGGCTACATCCCCTTGAGCTTGTTCTATACGCGCTGTTTTTTCACCTTGAGCCTTCGAGATAATTGCATCTTTCTCACCTTGAGCCTCACTAATTCGCTGATTCTTATATTTTTCTGCTTGATTAATTTTTGTATTTTTCATTTCACGTGCGTCTGTAACTGCTGTAAAGGCCGCTCGTACATCTGCATTCGGTAATTCAACATCCTGTAGTTTTACCCCTAAAACACTTATACCAATATCGTATTTTTCAATAAGAGAAACGAGTAAATCTCTTGATTTTGCTTCTATGTCCGCTTTTCCCTCAGTTAACGCAGCATCGATTTTGGAACTTCCAATAATTGATCGAATCGCACTCGACGTAGCGCTATGTAATATCTTTTCTGGATCTTGTGAGTTGAATAAATACTTGTTCGGTTCTGTAATCTTCCATTGAACTACAAGGTCTGTTAAAACAATGTGCTCATCCCCTGTAATCATTTTCGTTTCAGCATCATAAGCTTCCAATTCCCCATCTTTATTTTGCTTATAGCCAAATTTCAAACTAAATGTTTCCTTCGATAAAACCTCAACCGATTGTACAGGCCAAGGTAATTTAAAATGTAAACCAGGTTCTGTTACCGTATCATCGGCACGACCGAACGTAATGACAACTGCTTGTTCTGATTCATCTACCGTGTACCACGATGTAAATACAGCAATAAGGGCTACAATGCCGAAAATTCCAAGTCCCACCATCATTAGTGACCTTTTCACACTCATGTCTAATCCTCCCTTTAAGCTTAGTACTATTCTATACGGAACACTTTACAAAAAAGTTTCAAAATATTTTAATAAACGAAAATTTTATGTAGGCAGTTTGACATAAGGAACAATGTGAAAATATCATACGTTTCTGCATTGAGATCTTAGAAGACAAAAAAATCCTGTTACCATTTAAGGCAACAGGATATTGACAACTAGATGTTCAAATGCTGGGAAAAATGTTGTTGATAAAACAATGCTAATTAATGCAGCTACAATCATAGCAAGACTTGCAAAAGTGCCTTCTAGCTCACCAAATTCAAATGCTTTAGAGGTACCCGCACCATGTGCTCCCATTCCTAATAGTAGACCTCTAGAGGATGGTCGTTGGAAACGACATACTTTAATTACTAACGGTGCTATTAGACTCCCTAAAATACCAGTCACCATAACGAAAACAGCAGTAAGGGTAGGAGAGCCACCAATCATATTGGAGATGTCCATCGCTATTGGTGTAGTAACTGAGCGCGGAACTAAGCTATGCACAAGCTCATTATTTAATCCAATTACTACAGCAATGGTAAATGATGATGTAATAGCAACTGCTGAACCAACTGAAATACTTAGAAAAATTTCAAAAGCATGTTTCTTTAATAGATCAAAATTTTTATAGATTGGAACCGCAAATGCAACTGTTGCTGGCCCTAGTAAATTTGATAAAATACTGGCTCCTGCAGAATAGGATTTATAAGATGTACCCGTTAGTAGCAAGATGATAATTACCACTAATGGTGTGATCAGTATAGGTGATAACCATTCGTTCTGAAACTTTTTATAAAACATTTTACTAGTATAAAAAGTTGCAATAGTACCTAGTAAACTTACTATAGCTATTAAAAAGCTCATGCAGTATCACCTTTCTTTCGCTGATCTAGCAATTGCGCTGTGAAACCTGTTGCAAACATTACAACTATGGCACTCAATACAATTACAAGCACAGCTTTCACACCTTGCTCACCGAATAATGCAGTATAATCGATTACTCCGATAGCAGATGGAATGAAAAATAGTAATAATTCACTAAGTAATAAACCTGCACCTAGCTCAATCCATTCAAGCTTAATAATATGAAACTGCAAAAGTAAAAACAATAAGACTAGTCCAATTATGCTCCCTGGAATCGGCAAGTGAAGTAGACGTGCAATACTATTCCCAACAAATAAAATTACATAAAGATAGCCGATTTGCACGATACTTTTGACGATTTTCATGGTCATCCTTCTCTCAATTTTTTATCCTGCTTAAATGGTCAGTTATATTAAACACTTCTAGATTAAAGTGTGATTAATAGCTAAACATATAAGCCTAATTAATTCAACTAATAAGTACATTGATTGTTAGTTCATATTGTTGAATTGTATTAAAGAAATTTAGATGTCATATTAAATTATGGATTTTCGGCAAAACGAGTGGGTTGATTTCCGTTACGACTGGGCGCTTTCCTGGGGGCGTCCGATGAGCCGCTTCACTCGCGTTGCTCGCTCCAGGGTCTCATCTGTGACGCTGATCCCCAAGGAGTCGCCAAGTCTCCACTCCAATCAACCACTTCTCTTAGCATCTATCTTCTGGCATATCACTCTAATTTATAGTGATAAAACAAAACTAACAAATAATTTTTTGTGCGAAAGCGTATTGCTAACGTAACGACAACATAAGCAGAGGAAGGAAAGCGAGTAGCCAAACGGAAATCCCCCTCATTTAAAGCTCCACATCATTCTATTTTATCAACACTATGAACTAACAATCAGTACATTGCTTATTAGCTGAACATTATGCTACTATACTTTACACCTATTTGTGTTACGTGTAAAACAGAAAAAGAATCTACCACCAAAAAATTTGGCAATAGATTCTTCCTATTGTGGCGTAACTAAGCAACACAATCAAAAAATCTCATAGATAAATAAAGATTTTTTGGCTATTTTATAGTCTTAATAATTATATAGGGGGTTTCTACTAACAAGTATAAGGCCCCATTGTGAATTTAAAATTGTGATATTGTAAAGAAATCGTTAATTTTTCGGGATCATGACAATCATTTTTGTCCCTACGCCAACTTCACTTTCTACCTGAATACGACCATGGTGAGCCTCTACTAAGTGCTTCACAATAGCAAGCCCTAAACCCGTCCCCCCAGAATTTCGGCTTCGCGCACGATCCACACGGTAAAACCGTTCAAATACACGGGCAATTTCATGCTTTTCAATTCCTATACCCTGATCTTCTATTTCAATAATGCCGTACGTTTCATTTTCCGTTAATCGAATCGTAACGGTTGTATTTTCTGGTGAGTACGTAATGGCGTTGGTAATTAAATTAGTGACAATTTGGATGATACGATTCGCATCACCCATTACTTGAACATCTCGTTCTATATCAACATGAAAACTCATATTTTTCTCATCCAGACGAGGTCCCGTCAGCTCTGCTCCACGTATAAGTACATCTTGCAAGCCCATCGGCATAATATTAACAGTAAAACCATGCTGTTCAATTTTCGACAACTCCAGTAAATCCTGGATAAGCATCTGCAGACGGTTACTTTCCTTATAAATAATCTCTAAAAAAGATAGCAGCATTTTTTCATCCTTATACGCACCATCCAGTAAAGTTTCAGAAAAGCCTTTAATAGATGTAATAGGTGTACGCAATTCATGGGATACATTTGCTACAAAGTCCTTACGAATCTGCTCTAAACGAACAAGCTCCGTAATATCATGCATAACGATAACAACACCAAGCCATCGACCATGATCTCCTATAACAGGTGCTCCGTACACTTCCTTATTATAAAGCTCCTGTTGGACCTCCATTTTAATTTGTTGTCGATAAGGCATTTCTGTTAGAAACACATGGTCGATAAATTGCTCAAGAGATTTAGGTAAGCCTATGGTACGAAAAACTTTTCCTTGTACATCGTCAATTTGCATGCCGAAACGCTCTAAAAACACACGGTTCACGATAGATATATTCCCCTCACGCCCAATCATCATGAGGGAACTTCCCATGTTTTCAATTAACGTTTTAAGCCTTTCCTCTTCTACTTCGCGAATCGTCGTAATATCCTGTAAATTACGCGCTAAAATATTGATGGAGTGACTAAGTGGCATCATGCGCTCATGCTCATTTTCATGGGCACGAGCACGGTAATTTCCCTTCGCCAGTTCAAGTGCTGTATCTGTCACGTCATCAATAGGAGCAGTAAAATTTCGAATCATATAGCGAATTACAATAGCTATTAAAATAAGAGCTATTATAAAAAGAATTGCTAGTACTACATAAAGTCGCGCGTGAATAATCGATAATAGAGAATCATTTGCCTCTTTGTTTTGAGCAGTATACAGCACCTTTTTATCTTCCTTGGATAGTTCAATCTTTCGTTCATCTAATACTTGGTTAATGGATTCTTGCATCTGTAAACTAGCCTGCTCATTGTACTGTTCTATATAAACAGGAAAAAGCTGACCTATAATAATCATTAGGACAGCTAATATCGTTCCAAGCAATAGCATGAATGTCAAGAATAAGCGGTTGCTCATTGATTTCATGTCGTCTTCGGCTCCTCAAATTTATAGCCAAGGCCGCGAATTGTCTTGATGAACATCGGCTTACGGCTATTTTCCTCGATTTTGTCGCGAAGGTGGCTTATGTGCACATCCACAATTCGAGTATCGCCAGCAAAATCATACTTCCATACAGCACTTAATAGCTGATCACGCGTTAAAACACGGTTTTTATTTTCAAGTAAATAAATGAGTAGTTCAAATTCCTTTGGTGTAAATTCTAGCGCCTCATCCTGTAAAAATACTTCAAAACGCTCAGGGAAGACACGCAATTGTCCAAATTCATACATTTTCTCTTGCGGCTCATTCTTATCTTCTGCCACTATATTTTGTGTAAAACGTCTTAAAACAGCCTTTACCCGTGCTAACACCTCACGCGGACTAAAGGGCTTCGTCATATAATCATCTGCCCCTAGCTCTAGACCAAGTACTTTATCGAACTCGTCATCTTTTGCTGTTAACATAATAATAGGTGTATTCATACGTTGTTGACGAATTTGTTTACAAACTTCCATACCATCAAGCCTTGGAAGCATCAAGTCTAATAGAATTAAATCTGGCTGTAAGTCAATAGCCTTATCAAGACCCTCTTGACCATCTGCAGCTGTTTCTACAACATATCCAGCCTGCTCTAAATTATATTTCAATAATGTCGCAATAGAAAATTCATCTTCTACAACTAAAATCGTTTTTGTCATGTGTAATGCCCCCGTTAGTGATTTGAAACCCCCATTTCAAATCTAAAGACGTCTATAAAGTAAATGGTGGTGTCACCAGTAAAGTACCTTCAATCACAAGCTGCTTTTGCTCATTATATGAGTGCACCGATACAGTAATTGTATTTTGTAATTTATTTACTTCTGTTACCTCTAAAAGAGTATCAAATAATTCATAATGATAGAGCGGTTCTAAATACTTTAAATGTTGCTCAATAATTCGTGCACCTGGTCCAGGAATATACTTTGACACAGCTGACGTAATAATACCATTTAACATGATTGTTGGTACGATTGGCTTTTGAAAAGGTGTCATCGCAGCATATTCATGTTGAATATAAAGTGGATTACTATCATTCGTAAGTCCTAAATAAAGCAGTAAATCCTTATCTTCTATCTTTTCGGTAATATGAATCTTCTCGCCAACTGTAATTTCATCAATAGTGAGACCAAGCTTACTGTTTTTTTGAAGCAAAAATACGCCAACCCCTTTTCTATCATATACCTTCATAGTATCAATTTTATTCCAAAAGTACAACGAAAAGCAGAATAACCCTTTTATCTTCATTCAGCATGAATTATCTGTGTGAAAGCGAAGCGACAGCAACATGAATTATC
>NZ_JBNNTL010000005.1:256174-281048 GCF_050278745.1 Lysinibacillus sp. NPDC094403
ATCTGTGCGAAAGCGAAGCGACAGCAACATGAATTATCTGTGCGAAAGCGAAGCGACAGCAACATGAATTATCTGTGCGAAAGCGAAGCGACAGCAACATGAATTATCTGTGCGAAAGCGAAGCGACAGCAGCATGAATTATCTGTGCGAAAGCGAAGCGACAGCAACATGAATTATCTGTGCGAAAGCGAAGCGACAGCAACATGATTTATTTGTACGTGCAACGTAGCAACAGCAAAAGTATGTTGTTCACGAAGGAGTCACCTTGTCTTCACTCCAAACAACAATCAACTTAATTTCATAGCATACGTTTTAACCAATTGTTTCCCCAAATCTTAGTTATGGCACCACCCAAATTAGAAGAAACCACCTCATATGAGATGGTTACCTCTTGCTAGCTATTCAATTAAAGCACCTCGTTAGTTTAAGTGTAATACTTCACAATCTTATTCAATTAAGGTTGTTTTAATCATTTAAATCATATAAATAAATTGGGTTTATACACTCCAAAATGGATACTATTGCGTTATTGTATCCGGATATTTTCTCAATTTCTTTTTCGTCTTTAAATTCTTCGTTTTCGAACTGTACTTTAGCAGCAAGCTCTAAATCGTCGAAATTTTTTTGCCCTACGATTTCTATTAGGAAGAAGGAATAATAATAGAAAACCGTGTTCCCTTTCCCTTTTCACTTTTTATTTCTATATCTCCGTTTAATCCTTTTACAATACTGTATGCAATCATCGTACCTAGCCCGGTTCCCTTCTCTTTTATAGAATAAAACGGCATAGCGATTCGATTTATCTCCTCAGAAGACATTCCAATTCCTGTGTCAATAATATCAATCACAATACGATTCTTTACCTTTTTCACATTAATTCGGAGCATCCCTCCATTAGTCATGGCTTCAATCCCGTTCGTTGCAATGTTAATTAAACACATTTTTAGATTATCGGTGTTGGCATATATATAATAGGAACATTCATTATCGCTTTCAACTTTAACATTAAATTGGATGGCGATCGGTAAAATAACCTCTATTACTTGCTCAACAATTGGTCTAATATCTAATAATTCTCTTGCAACATTTTGTGGTTTTATAAGGGACAAATAATCGTTAATAACGAGTTGTGCTTTTTCTAACTCCATTAGCATGACTTGCAAATAGTCATCCTTTTGTGTTTCAGAGATTTCGTTTTTACTAAACATCTGCATAAATCCATATACCGTAGTCAACGGGTTTCTTATTTCATGGGCTATAGACGCTGCTAATTCACAAGTCACCATAAATTTTTCTGCACGATGAATTTTTTCTTTCATTTTAAACCTTTCTATCATTCCTTCAATTAAATAAAGAGCCAATAAAACAGTCAGAATATTGATCACTATATAATTGAATAAAAAGTGAATAAAATCAGGTTGAACTTTATCGTTTATCCGTAATTGGTTCATTAAAGCGAATATAGAAAAGGAAATAGTGCAAAGAGACATAAGCAATAAGCTGAACAATATTTTTCTTTTTTTATAATAACCAGCAAGAAAATATTGGGATACCATAGTAATGGAAGTGGCCATAAAATATACAATAACTGCAGGGTAGACTCCGTCTCCACCTAAGTAAAAACGGTAAGAAACAAATATAACAGTAATAAAAATAAAACTCCTAAAACCACCATAGAGAACAGCTAAAAGGATTGGGATAAGCCGTAAATCATATATGTATCCACAATTAAACTTAAACGGGAATGTCATACAAAGAACAACCGCAATGGATGAAAGAAAGGAAATTAATATAGTATTACGCGCTTCTTTTCCATCTTTATCTAACCAAAATATTTGATAGAAAAAAATACAAATGATAATAATGAATGCATTTAATAATAATGTCGTTATCCCCATGATCAGCGCCCCTAAATTGAGTAATAAATGTTAGAAAAGTGATAAAACACAAAAGGTTAAGATAATTATAAACATTTTTTCAAAAAAAGAAAGATGTTGAAAAAAGTGTAAAAAAAAAATTTAACTAACCTGCTCCGTTAGTTAAATAATTCATTTGTTCTTTTTGGGTTAAATTGTATATTATAGATGTAAAGAAATCTTTACTTTTGTAAGCGTGGGAGGATGATTATAATTTTTTGAGGCTTTGAATCATTTCTTAGAAATGAAGCTGGATTAACAAGAACAATTTGCTAAGAAACTAAGAATAACGAGACAAACAGTTGTTGCTATAGTAAATCACCACCATTACAATCCTAGTTTAGAGTCGGCTCTTAAAATTCCTAAATTCCCCAACAAGAATGTAGAATATATTTTCATTTTGGAGGAGGAGTCTAGTGCAGTCTAACAGAAAAAAAAACGATAAGTATTTGGTTGTGCGTTGCGACTTTAGTTGTAATTAATTTGTTTGTTGCTCTATTTGAACAGCCATACTCATACGGGTCTATACCTATGAGTATAATTTTGCTTTTGGGAGCTATCCGATATTACAACGGAAAAAGAGAGCGAGATAATTGAAGACGAACCCACAATTTAGAATAGGAATAGGTACAATCAAATTTTACTTTTCTGGTTCTATCGTCATTGTATTAGCTGTTCTAGCTATACTACTTCTGAAGGGTATTAAATCTGTTTCAATAGCGAACATTATTTTAGCTTTTTTATTATATTGCTCGGAGGTTTTACATTCAACAGTTACCTTTCAAAAAAATAGGTACCCAGAATATGGGTGCCTATTTTTTTATTTGAATGGAGCACAAATTTTAGAAGTACCGAAGCTACAAGTAGTTTTTTTACATTTTCTGATTTCCTTCTTAAACTATCCTGCACCATTCGTCCTTACATACTAATTTTGTTTGGTTAATCAACTGTAAACTCCGCTGTCAAATGATACTTATCATAGCCACCAGCGTTTCTAAAATCCAGTATTTCTTTCACTATACGGTATTCACCGTTATCTAGACTTCCATAGAGCCAATCCCAATCAACTTTCCAATCCTTAACACCCGAAGAATCCAAGCTATAGCCAATATCCGTAAAAGCGGGGTTCCCATCTAAGGTAAATGGAACTTGGTACCATTTGCCCTTTATTTTCTTTTCCAACAAAAAATGTTCACCATAGCTGATTTGCTTGTCAGAGTTATTCTCAAATGTCACCGTCAATCCAGCAGGAGAGACCGTTCCTTCCTTTACAATCATCGTTACTCCATCAAGGTTGTTGGCAGTTCTGTATATTGTAGGTTCCGAGTCAGTTGTCGGTTCTCTTGTTTGACCTTCTGGTTCTCGGGAACAACCGACTATTGCAAAACTAATTCCTGCCAATACTATAAAAATTCTTTTCAAATTGTCTCCCCCTTTAATATTTAGACATTGATTTTAGAATAAAGTTTCAAAAACCTTGTTTCACTAAACTGCTCCGTTAGTACAATAAGAAAAAAAGTTTAGCTTTATAATAAAGATTGTTCAAATTAATACCTAATAGCGTTGATAAACAGGCAAAAAGAAAGAGCGTGTTTTAAAAAAAGATTAATCAAAACATGCTCATTATATATTTTATCGAATCATTCTTTTATAAAAAAGTTTGATCATTTCTATAATATTTCCTCCATTAAAAAGCGCTTTAATGGAGAAATAAACCAGCAAATCCCTCAGCCAATTCCATGGATTGGGACAACCCCTTAATCCTTTAACTAATAGAAAACCTGTTTAATTTTGCCTCAGTGCCAAGTATGGCAGTATTAAGCTCATTCCCTCGGCTATCTTGTCCCCTTCTGAAATAGAGACTGCGTAAAAAATTCTTGCTGTTCACGCGAGCAATCACCTGACTGCGACTTCTCGGCAAATTGCAGCATTGCGCTAAGCAGCTAATCCAATCAGCGATTTCTTGATGTGGAAGTAACTCTTTGTCAATCATCGTATCCACGATATTGGCCAACCGCTCATCATCCTCATCACTAAAAATATGTATTCCATTATGTAGCATGCCAGAAATAGCACTAAGAACCTCACGCAGCATTGCAACACTGCTCTCCTCGCACTGCACCAACTCAACAAAAACATCTGCACCGTGAGACGCGCTGTGAGCCCAACCTCCTACTGAAAGGTAACCCCGCAGATCCTTCTCCTCTTTATAATAACGGAGCATTGCTTGCATTAATTGCTCAATTTCTTCTTTACTTAATCTTACACTCGTTATGATTTAGGCAGTATACTAAGCTCCCTAAAACAATTCAGATATGACCCTCTCTCTATTTTCTAGTATCCCGTAATTTGTAAGAATAGCTCTTTTCAATCTCAATACTTAAAAAAAATCGAGTAGGAATGATTCCCACTCGATTTCATAAACTTTTATTAAGCTAAAACTTTCATAACGTCACGGACTGCCTCTGCCGATTTATCTAAAGCTGCTTTTTCATTGTCTGTTAATTCAAGCTCAAAGATTTTTTCTACACCATTCGCACCTAATAATGTCGGAACGCCTAGATATAAATCATTGTAGCCATATTCGCCTTCTAAGTATGCAATAGATGGAAGTATACGTTTTTGGTCTTTAATGATAGCTTCTGCCATTTCAATAAGTGCCGCTGAAGGAGCATAATATGCAGAACCATTACCAAGAAGGTTAACGATTTCAGCGCCACCTTTACGTGTACGGTCAACAATCTCTTCAAGGCGATCTGCCGGGATTAATGATTCTAATGGAATACCACCAGCGAATGAGTAGCGAGTAAGTGGCACCATCGTATCACCATGACCACCTAAGACAAAACCTGTGATGTCTTTTACTGAGATATTAAGTTCTTCAGCTACAAACGCACAGAAACGAGCCGTATCAAGTACACCTGATTGACCAATTACGCGATTTTTAGGGAAACCAGTTTCTTTGAATACTGTGTAAGTCATTGCATCAACTGGATTTGTAAGAACAAGGATTGTTGCATTTGGTGAGTACTTAGCAATTTCCTTGGAAACAGCTTTCATTACTTCTTGGTTAATTTGAACAAGATCGTCACGGCTCATACCTGGTTTACGAGCAACACCAGCAGTGATGATTACTACATCAGAATCTGCAGTATCTGCATAATTAGAAGTACCTTTAACATAAGAATCATAGCCTTGCACTGGTGCAGCTTCCCACATATCTAAAGCTTTACCTTTTGTTGGGTTTTCAGCTTGAGGGATATCCACTAACACTACATCACCAAGTTCTTTTTGAGCTGCTAAAAATGCTGCAGTAGCGCCAGTAAAACCGCTACCGATTACTGAGATTTTTTTTCGTTTCAGAGACATACGAATACACTCCTTTAAAATTAGGTTATTTAATCCATTATGCCTCGGCATAATTGCGTTAGGAATCGGCTTTGTGCAAGCACAAAGAACTCCTTTCCGATTCCGTGACATCAGCCGGAGGATTTTTTCAGCGGGTGTTTAAACACCCGCTGAAAAAAGCTAAAAGAGGGAGGAGAATAAATTCCCCTCCCTCGATTAAACAAGTTCATCGTAAATATTTTATTAAGCTAAGGTCAATAGAAATTTACATTTCACCCTAATTATATCGGCAGAATATACTTCCGCTTTAACTATAATTTCTATTTTAGAATAGAAAATTATAGGTTTTTGATTAATTCAGTTGCGAATTCTGAACATTTTACTTCTGTAGCGCCGTCCATTAAACGAGCGAAGTCGTAAGTTACAACTTTAGAAGAGATTGTTTTCTCTACAGATTTAGTAACCATGTCAGCTGCTTCTTGCCATCCTAAGTGTTCAAGCATTAATACACCTGAAAGTAATACTGAAGATGGGTTTACTTTATCTTGGCCAGCATATTTTGGAGCTGTACCGTGAGTAGCTTCGAAGATCGCGTGTCCAGTTACATAGTTAATGTTTGCGCCTGGAGCGATACCGATACCACCAACTTGAGCAGCTAATGCGTCAGAAATATAGTCACCGTTTAAGTTCATTGTAGCAACTACGTCAAACTCATTTGGACGAGTTAAGATTTGTTGTAAGAAGATATCAGCGATAGAATCTTTAACTAAGATTTTACCAGCTGCTAAAGCGTCAGCTTGTGCTTTGTTCGCTGCTTCTTCACCTTGTTCAGCTTTAATAGCATCGTATTGGTTCCAAGTGAATGTTTGATCAGCAAATTCTTTTTCAGCTAATTCATAACCCCATTTTTTGAATCCACCTTCAGTGAATTTCATGATGTTACCTTTGTGTACTAAAGTAACAGATGGGCGTTTATGAGTAATAGCATACTCGATAGCAGAACGTACTAAACGCTCAGTACCTTCTTTAGATACAGGTTTTACACCGATACCAGAAGTTTCTGGGAAGCGAATTTTGTTAACACCAAATTCAGTTTGTAGGAAGTTGATGATCTTTTGTGCTTGTTCAGAACCAGATTCGAATTCAATACCTGCGTAGATGTCTTCTGTGTTTTCGCGGAAGATAACCATATCAACGTCTTCTGGACGTTTAACTGGAGAAGGTACTCCATCAAAGTGACGTACTGGACGTAAGCATACATATAGGTCAAGCTGTTGACGTAATGCTACGTTTAGAGAGCGGATACCACCACCGATTGGAGTAGTAAGAGGACCTTTGATTGCGATTAGGTATTCGTTGATTTTATCTAAAGTTTCTTGTGGTAACCATTCACCAGTTTGGTTGAATGCTTTTTCACCAGCTAAAACTTCTAACCATTCGATTTTCTTTTCACCGTTGTAAGCTTTTTCTACTGCTGCGTCGATTACGCGTGATGCTGCAGCCCAAATATCTGGACCGATTCCGTCACCTTCGATGAAAGGAATCACTGGATTGTTTGGTACATTAAGTACGCCATTTTCAACTACAATTTTGTTTGACATTGATGTTGCCTCCTAAATTCATAATCATAGGACTGTGTTATCAGTAACACAGTCCCAAATATTCTAGCATATTTTCCGAATTAGCGCTCGCTGATTGGAACATATTTTTGCATGCCTGGTCCAACATACTCTGCACGTGGACGGATTAGGCGGTTGTTAGCATATTGCTCTAAAATATGAGCTACCCAACCAGAAGTACGAGATACTGCGAAAATTGGTGTGAATAGGTCATGATCAATACCTAAAGAATCATACACTGACGCAGAGAAGAAGTCTACGTTTGCTGGTAATTTCTTTTGTTCTACGATCATGTCATGGATTTTAACTGACATTTCATAAAGCTCTGGTTTACCAGTTAGCTCAGTTAATTTTTGTGACATTACACGTAAGTGTGGTGCACGTGGGTCGCCTTTGCGGTATACGCGGTGACCGAAGCCCATGATTTTTTCTTTGTTATCTAATTTATTTTGAATATAAGATTCAACGTTTTCAAGTGAGCCGATTTCAGTTAACATTTTCATAACTTGCTCGTTTGCACCACCATGAAGTGGTCCTTTTAATGCACCGATAGCTGCAGTTACACCAGAATAAACATCTGATAATGTAGCTACACATACACGTGCTGTGAATGTAGATGCATTTAATTCGTGGTCAGCATGTAATACTAACGCTTTGTCGAATGCTTCAACTTCGATTGCTGCTGGTTCTTCACCTTTAAGCATGTATAAGAAGTTTGCTGCATATCCTAATTCTGGTTTTGGCGCAACTGGCTCTAAACCTTTACGAACACGCGCAAATGCAGTAACTACTGTAGCAATTTTAGCTTGTAGACGGATAGCTTTACGGTAGTTAGCTTCAGTATCCATAACATCCGCTTCTTCATCGAATACACCAAGTAAAGATACTGCAGTACGTAGTGCAGCCATTGGATGTACAGTTGATAGTGGGTATGTTTTGAATTGGTCTACAACTGCTTGCGGAATAGTCATGTTGTCTGCCAATTGTTGTTTTAGTTCAGCTAGCTCGTCCGCTTTTGGTAAACGAGTATGCCATAATAAATAAATTACCTCTTCAAATGACGCGTTCTCTGCTAAATCATCAATGTTGTAACCAACATATGTAAGTGTGTCATCGATAATTGAGCTGATTTTAGATTCCGCTGCTACGATACCTTCTAAACCTTTAGTTGCTGACATAAATTATCGCTCCCTCATACTATATTTTTTAGTTGTAAATGCATTTATTAGGTCGCATTTACGTTTTTTGCTCATATGAACCATTAAGTAAATCGCTTACATTGCTATTATAATCATTTTTGACATCTTTGTGAATGAAAATCCTTCGAATAAAGAAAAAGGCGCACGAGCGATTATATATACGTTTCAAAGAGATTCTTTTGCATATATTGACATTAATTCATCATTTGAAATGGGGTGAATTTGTAAAAATGAGGAATATTAAATATTTTTCATACGAAAGAACTACAAGTGTTGTGTTTTTTATATTTTATTTGGTAATATTGTGGTTCGTATTACCTGTATCACTTGCGATTTTTTTGTCTTTTTCCACATATCCTATCATAAAATTTCTTAACTCGTATTGCAGGATTACCTATTGGCTTGCAGCAATTATTGTGGAAGCACTTATACTAACTTGCATTTTTCTTCTCGTGATCATATCAATCAACAGTATTATTCTTGTCTTCCCTGAAATCAGAGATACACTGCAAAATTTTCCACTTTTCAATGAATATGAATCAATGTTCATCCAAGTTTTAAAAGAAAAATCGCTTTCTATTTTCGATTCAATCTTTATATATATAGCTAATATTTTCCAACTGTTCATGAAGCATGTAATTGAAGTATTTATATTCCTTGTCGCTTACTATTTCGCCCTATTGGAAACTCGCAAATCCCGATATTGGTTTTTTCAATATGTGCCAAAAAAATTCCGCAATGAATGGCAGAAGCATTTTTCTAAAATAATGCAGCTATTTCATTACTTTGTGTACGTGGAGTTTCAGCTATTCACGATTACACTACTCATTCTTTGTGCGGGATTTATGATCCTCCAATTTGAACAAGCCATCATTAAAGCTTTTATAGTAGCATTTGCAGATGTACTTCCATTCTTTGGGATTGGAGTATTTCTTGTACCCATGAGCATTTACTTTTACTTAAAAGGCAATACCTTTTTATGTGTTGCTATTTTACTTTTGTATCTTTTCGTTCAATTAACAAGGCAGCTAGCTGATTCCATGCTTTGGTCAAATACATTACAATTACGTACATTCCACACCTTTTTCATCAGTGCTGCCTCTATTTTGTTATTTGGTTTTTATGGAATTTTACTTAGCCCCATATTTTTATTTTTGGCAGTTAAACTAAAGGAAAATACTATTTTTGAACGATGATAAATTGACCTTTTTTCATTTTTTTCCGCATCCAATAATAAAAGATTGGTTGGAACATTTTACGAGAAAAAGGCATGAGCAATAATAAACCAACAAGATCTGTTATAAAACCAGGTAATGCTAGAAGTACACCACCGCTGAAATTTAACACTGTATCAACTAATGCTGGCCCAGGAGCCTCTCCACGTCCTATCGTATTTTTTACCTTTTGTACAGAATTCATACCTTTATTTTTCACTACATAAATACCAATTATACTCGTAGCAACTATAAGTAATAATGTATTAAAAACACCAATATTTTGACCAATTACTATTAATAACGCCAACTCGGCTAACGCATAGACAATGAAACCAAGAAAAATTTTTCTCATATTTTTCTCCTTTCTATCTGAAAAAGCTATACCATTTATACGTTATTATAGCCCATTAAGTTTCATTTAAAAAATAATGGGTCCTATTCAATGAGAAGATGACGCTATTATTTTTATAGTAAATCTCATTCCATGAGAGAAAAGGAATGATTTCAATTTGGTTAAATATTGTTTAAACTAGGCAAATTCAGCTCGTCACCATAACGAGGAGTTGATCTCCGTTCCAGCTGGGCGCTTTTATCGCTGCCGCTTCGCTTTCGCGCAGAAAACATTTGTTGCTGTCGCTTCGCTTTCGCACAGATAAGACATTTGCCGCTGACGCTTCGCTTTCGCGCAGAAAACATTTGTTGCTGTCGCTTCGCTTTCGCACAGATAAGACATTTGCCGCTGGCGCTTCGCTTTCGCGCAGAGCAGAGCTTCCTGGGGGCGTCCGATGAGCCGCTTGGGGCAACAGGATGTTGGTCACGAAGGCGTTATCACAGGACGTGATGGTTTTAGCCTTCGTTCCTCTATTGCTAATCCCCAAGGAGTCGCCCAGCCTCCACTCCAATCAACTGCAAAATGCTATTTACTTCTATTTAATAAGAAAAGCTCTAGTACAATTATTTGCACTAGAGCTTTTTGTTATAGACAAGAACATTTGCTAAAAGAAGTTAAAGAACACTTGCATGCCCTTTGTAAATAACTCCTGTTTCAGCATCCATTGTAATTTCTTGATCGTGGCGAATCAATGTAGTGGCTTCTTTTACTCCGACGATAACAGGGATACCAAGGCTTAGTCCTACAACCGCTGCATGACTTGTTAGCCCACCCTCCTCTGTAATTAGACCAACACAATTTTCAAGTGCTGGCATCATATCACGATCTGAGCCAACCGTTACTAAAATGCATCCGTCTGTATCATAAGCTAGTGCCTCTGCTGCATTTTTTGCAACAACTGTTTTACCTACTACTGAAGCTTTACCGATTCCTTGACCACGAGCTAATAAATCTCCAATGATGTGTACCTTCATTAAGTTAGTAGTACCTGCTTCACCTACTGGTACACCTGCTGTAATGACAACTGCATCACCATGCGTTACTAAGCCATGCTTCAAGCTTTCATCAACAGCTAGCTCTAAAATTTCGTCTGTAGTCGAAACACGTTGACAAACAACTGGGTTTACACCCCAAACTAGTGTTAATGCGTGAGCTGTATTAGTAGAGCCTGTTACAGCGACAATCGGTACACCTGGGCGATATTTTGCAATCATTTTAGCTGTGTTACCACTTTCTGTAGGTGCTAGTACTGCCTTCACACCTAAGTTAATCGAAGTGTATGCTACTGCCTGAGAAATCGCCTCAGTCATATTTGCCTCTTTTTCACGACTACGTGTAGAGACGATTGCCTTATAGTCTAATGAATTTTCTGTACGCTGCGCGATTTTATTCATTGTTTGTACGGACTCTACTGGATAAAGCCCTGCTGCCGTTTCACCAGATAGCATAATTGCATCTGTACCATCGATAATTGCGTTTGCTACGTCACTAGCCTCTGCTCGTGTTGGACGTGGATTACGCTGCATCGAATCTAACATTTGTGTAGCTGTAATAACTGGTTTACCTACTTGATTACATTTTAAAATTAATTTCTTTTGTACAAGTGGTACTTCTTCTGCCGGGATTTCTACACCTAGGTCACCACGTGCTACCATTAATCCGTCTGAAACTAAGATGATTTCGTCGATATTATCGACACCCTCTTGGTTTTCGATTTTCGGGATAATTTGAATGTGGTTACCGCCATTTTGTTCAAGTAATTCTCGTATTTCTAGTACATCCTTTGCTCGACGAACGAACGAGGCTGCAATAAAATCAACACCTTGTTTAATACCGAATAGAATGTCCTGTGCATCTTTTTCTGTAATTCCAGGAAGCTGTACAGAAACACCCGGTACGTTAACACCCTTTTTATTTTTTAAGACACCTGCATTTTCAACAATCGTATGAATAAGGCCTTTTTCCATATCTTTTGCTAATACACGTAATTGAATAAGTCCATCATCTAATAAAATAATAGAGCTTTGCTCAACGTCCTCGATTAAACGATCATACGT
Source organism: Lysinibacillus sp. NPDC094403 (assembly GCF_050278745.1). Lineage (NCBI taxonomy): Bacteria > Bacillati > Bacillota > Bacilli > Caryophanales > Bacillaceae > Lysinibacillus > Lysinibacillus sp. NPDC094403. Next base: position 267,922 of record NZ_JBNNTL010000005.1, read on the forward strand.
TACAGAGAAGCTTGACTCAGTTCCTTCAACTTCAGTCATTGAAATATCAATTACTTGCCCTGCTGCTAAATGTAATTCTCCGTTTTTCATATTATGTGTACGAATTTCAGGACCTTTTGTATCGAGTAAAATCCCAACTGGTTTTCCTAATTTTTGTGCTACTTCGCGAATTAAATTAATACGTACTTCGTGCTCCTCATGAGAACCATGCGAAAAGTTTAAGCGGGCAACATTCATACCTGCTTCAATTAGTTTCTCTAATGTTTCTGGTGTCTCACTTGCTGGACCAATTGTACATACGATTTTTGTTTTTCTCATTTTCTGCCCACTCCGTTTTATGTCAAATTATATTGATAGTTCTTTCATTAAAGTGTATAAACTTACATCTGCCTCATGATTTTTTTCGAAAGCCTCAGGCATATCATAGTCAATAACTTGATGATTGCGGATACCTACCGCCCTGCCAGATTTTCCTTCCATTAACAGTTCAACTGCATGTGCACCGAATTGACTCGCTAGAACACGATCACGCGCAGTAGGTGAACCACCGCGTTGGATATGTCCAAGAACAGAAACACGTGTTTCTTTTCCTGTTCTTTCATATAATAGTTTTGCCAATTCACTACCAGACATGACACCCTCAGCAACTATAATAATGTTATGCTTTTTCCCGCGAGCTGCACCACGGTCTAAGCGTGCCACAATATCATCCAAATTATAATCTTCTTCTGGAATTAAAACTGTTTCAGCTCCAGCTGCAAGACCTGCCCATAAAGCAATGTCCCCTGCATCTCGCCCCATTACTTCAACTATAAAGGAATTTTCATGGGAAGTTGCTGTATCACGGATTTTATCAATTGATTCCACGACCGTATTTAGTGCAGTATCGAATCCTATAGTATACTCGGTTCCAGGTACGTCGTTATCAATTGTTCCTGGTACGCCAACAACAGGAAAGCCTTTTTTCACTAAATCCATAGCTCCACGGTAAGAACCATCGCCGCCAATAACGACTAGTCCTTCAATGCCAGCTTCACGCATATTATCAATGCCTCGCTGCTGAACAGCGTCTTCTTTAAATTCAGGACATCTTGCTGAATTTAAATGTGTACCACCACGTTGAATAATGCCACCTACTGAACCTAAATCAAGATCTTCCATGTTACCTTTTATTAAGCCATCATAGCCATGCTTAATTCCGACAACATCAATTCCATGATATGCTGCTTTACGAACGACTGCACGAATGGCTGCATTCATTCCTGGCGCATCTCCACCACTTGTTAATACGGCAATTTTTTTCATTGTCGAACCTCCTGCAGATACTATTATTATTCACATTAACATGAAAAAACAAACTATGTAAGTGTTCTGAGGCTACAAAAACATAACTTTTACATAAAAAATAAAAAGAATGCGCTTTCACACACTCTTTTCACTTAAAATAAACCGAAATTTAACATTTTTTCAAAGAATCTGGCATTATTTTTTGCGCTATTTATTCTTCCATCATTAGGATTTTTATTATTTTAAAACATAATTTTTATCTTTTTTCGAGCAAATTTACATGTCCAAAAACCTAAAATTGAAATTATGCTTCTGTATATTGTCCAATCTTTCTGAATTTCTCGTAACGGTCCTCAATTAATTGTTCGCCATTTAAAGAAATTAATGCTTTAAGTGTATCGCTTATACATTCTTTTATATTAAGTGCTTGCTTCGCTACATTGCGATGTGCTCCACCTGTAATCTCAGGGATAATTCCATCAATAACACCAAGCTCTTTTAAGTCAGGTGCTGTTATACGCATTGCTTCAGCTGCTTGCTTCGCTAGGCTACCATCACGCCATAAAATCGACGCAGCCCCTTCTGGCGAGATAACCGAATACGTTGAGTTTTCTAGCATAAAGACACGATTTGCTACACCTAATGCAAGTGCACCACCGCTTCCGCCTTCCCCAATAACGATTGAAATAACCGGTACTGTTAAGCCCGCCATTTCAACTAGATTTCTAGCAATCGCTTCGCTTTGACCACGTTCCTCAGCTGCCTTACCTGGATAAGCACCTTTCGTATCAATAAAACAAATAATTGGACGGTTAAACTTCTCAGCCTGTTTCATTAAACGTAATGCCTTACGATATCCTTCAGGGTGTGGCATACCGAAATTCCGACGTATGTTTTCCTTTGTGGATTTTCCGCGTTGGTGTCCAATAATTGTTATCGGCTGTCCCTCAAAGAAAGCAATTCCTCCAAGAATAGCTGCATCATCGCCAAACGTACGATCACCATGTAACTCAATAAAGTTTTCACACATAGCTTCTATATATTGTAAAGTTGTTGGTCGTTCAGGATGTCTAGCAACCTGTACACGATCCCATGGCTTCATATTGGCATAAATAGATTGTTCAAGCTGTGTCAGACGTGTTTCAAGCTTTTCGATTTCGCCTGTCATATCTACATCTGCTTCGGTAGCAATCATTTTTAATTCATCAATTTTTTCACGTAGTTGTACTACTGGTTCTTCAAAAGCTAAATTTTTAGACATGTTGCACGCCGCCTTTCGTATGCATTTTTACAAGCACCACTACTTGGTTTCGTAAATCTTTTCGATGGAAAATGGCATCAAGCTGACCATGTGCTAGTAAAAATTCTGCCGTTTGGAAATCACTTGGTAGTTTTTCTCTTACTGTTTCTTCGATTACACGACGACCAGCAAAGCCAATCAATGCTTGTGGCTCGGCAATATTAATATCTCCAACAGAGGCAAAACTCGCAGAAACGCCACCTGTTGTAGGATGTGTGAGAATTGAAATAAACAATAGACCTTCATCACTATGACGTTTTAATGCAACACTCGTTTTTGCCATTTGCATTAATGATAGGACGCCTTCTTGCATGCGCGCTCCGCCACTTGCAGTAAAGATAATAAACGGTACACGTAACTCAGTAGCTTTTTCCACAGCACGTGTAATTTTTTCTCCGACAACTGAGCCCATTGAACCCATACGGAAATGAGAATCCATAATTGCTACAACAATTTCTTCTCCATCAAGGGTCCCTATTCCTGTCAGTACAGCTTCGTTTAATCCCGTTTTTTGTTGATCGGCTGAAATTTTTTCAACATAAGCTGGGAAATTAAGCGGATTACTTGTTTGTAAATGATCGTCCATTGAAACAAATGAACCTTCATCTAAAAAATAGGCTACGCGCTCCTGTGCTGTCATTTTGAAGTGATGGTCACATTTTGAACATACTTTATGATTTTTTTCTAATTCCTTTGTTAATTGAATGTGACGGCATTCTGGGCATTTTGTCATAAGTCCTTCTGGAAATCCCTTTTCTTGTCCATCCTCTTTCTTTTTAGTAAATAGGCTGCGAATTGCCATGTTTGACTCCCCCTTTGTTGTCTAATTACTTCGTACAGTCTTCATCCACTGCTCGTAAGCCTTTAATGCTTCTCTTTCATAGCCTAGCTGCATCGACTTCAACATAGTTTGAATGATCAGTTTTTCTTCTTCTGTTGAGTTTCGATTTAAACGGTCACCGTCATAAACTGCTAACTGAAACCATACTTTTAGTGAAAGACGATTTCCTGACGTGATTATTATTTCCCGTAAAACATCCAGACAATTAATCGTACCTTCTATCTCTAGCTTTACAAAAAAACTGTCCCACACAGGTAGTGTTCGCAGAGTCTCTGTACAACTTATTACGCGAATTGCTTCCTTTTCATGAATTTGTCGCGTTAATTCGACATCCTTTTTTGATTTTTCATCTTCTAATATAAACATCGACAGTATTTCTACGAGCTGATGCTTTTGTGTGGAAGCTAGGAATGTACCTCCGCCATGTTTCGTTTCAATAAGACCTAACAATTCTAAGCTTCGCAATGCCTCTCTCACGGAGGATCGCCCGACACCTAGACGTTCTGAAAGGACTCGTTCGGAAGGGAGCTTTTCACCAGCCTGTATTTTTTCCGTTTTAATAAGTTGTCGTAATTGCTGGACGATATCTAAAAACACTTTCTTTTGTTCGGTTTTTTTATCCATACGATCAACTCCTCGTTCTATCAATTTCCCCTTGGCCTAATTGTAGCTGACGCTTCGCTTTCGCACAGAAAACATTCGTTGCTTTCGCTCAGATAAACAATGCGTCCAAAGGCTTTATCTTCATTCAGAAAGTGTTTGGATACCTAACTAAATCCACCACCTTCAGAAGATGGAGTCTTCTACTGAACGAAGATAAAAGTGGTCTGGCCACTTTTCAACATTGACTCTAGCTTACAAAATAATTATTAAAAAGTAAAGAAAAAACTGCATAAAGAATTATGCAGTTTCTAAAATTTTCTTCAATTTCATATTCTTTTCGTCGCCTGTGCATGTTTTACTTTCACTTGAGGTTTACCAAAGCGCCTTTCAAGCGTTCCCTCAATGTAAAGCAATTCATCTTCTAATAACAGCTCTTGAACAAGATGAAAAACTTGCGGGAATAAAGTTACAGACACCGTTCCAAACTCATCCTGAAGCTGCACAAAGGCCATTTGCTCACCTTTTTTTGTACGTATTTTTTTTACTTCTTCTATCATGCCAATCATTTTTACATACGTACCCTCACGAGCATGCTTTAACTCCCGGCACGTACTATTAACTTCATTCCAAAAAGCTCTTTCCTCTGAGACCGGATGTGCTGAAATATAAAAACCAAGACTTTCCTTTTCATGGAGTAATTTTTCTTTTTGTGGCATCGCTTCCGCTTCCATATACTTCGGCTTACCAAAACTAAAGGCAGTAGCCGATTCTATATCAATATCCTCAGTTGGTCTTAACAGTTCAGCATGCTTTAAGGCTGCCTCCAATGTTGCAATGAGTACAGCACGATCTTTATCTAAATAATCTAGAGCCCCAGCGAAAATTAAAGACTCCATTACTTTTGGTTTAAAATGCTGTGCACTTAAGGCAACTGCCAAATCAAATAAATTATCAAATGCTTCTGGATTCGTTTGGCGTAACGCATTTATTTTTTCTATAAATGTATAGGGTACACCCTTTATTCCGGATAAGCTATAGCGAACTCCATCCTTTTCAACAGTAAAAAATTTTGTACTTTGTTTTAATGAAGGTGGGTAAAACGGAATCCCTTTTTCCTTTGCTTCATTCTCAAGCTGCAGAATTTTATCCACATTTCCGGTTGCATTTGATAATAACGCCGTATAAAAGCTTTGTGGGAAATGTGCCTTTAAATAAGCCATTTGATAGGAAATAACGCTATATGCGACTGCATGGCTTTTTGGGAAACCATAGTCTGCAAAACGCACAATTAATGCATACACTTCTTCTGCCACATGAACGTCAAAGCCTTGTTTCATTGCTCCGTTTACAAATGCGGCACGTTGCTCCTCTAATACTTGACGATTTTTTTTACTTACTGCCCGACGCAATAAATCCGCTTGTCCCATCGTAAAACCAGCCATCACCGAGGCAATTTGCATGATCTGTTCTTGATAAACAATGACACCAAATGTCTCTCGTAAAATGGGTTCTAAAGCAGGATGTGGCATAGTAACCGATTCTCTTCCCGCTTTCCGTCTTGCATATACAGGAATAAAATCCATCGGACCAGGGCGATACAACGCATTGACTGCCACTATATCTAAAAAATGGGTTGGATGAATATCACGTAAAGCTTGCTTCATACCTTCCGATTCTAATTGAAAAATCCCTAAAGTATCTCCCATTTGAAGAAGCTGAAATGTCTTTTCATCTTGCATAGGAATAAGCTCAAACTCTATCCAAGGGCCACCTGCTTTATAAATCGACCAACGTATCTGCTCTAAAATTGTCAGATTGCGCAAACCTAAAAAATCCATTTTCACAAGCCCACAAGCCTCTACATCTCCCATCGGCCACTGCGTACAATATATTCCATCATGCCCTTCTTCAATCGGTATCGTATTGACTAATGGTGAAGGTGACAGCACAATCCCAGCCGCATGAGTAGAAGAATTTCTTGGCAACCCTTCAAGTTTTAACGCCACCTCAAACCAGCGACGATGCTTTTCATCCTCGGCTAGCCAGCCTTGTAAGCCTTGTGATTCGGCCAGTGCTTTCTGCAATGTTATTCCAGGCTTATTCGGAATCATTTTTGAGATTTTTTCCAAAGTTTCAGCGTCAAACCCAAAAACACGAGCAACATCTCTAGCAACAGCCTTAGCAGATAAAGTACCAAACGTAATAATTTGCGCAACATTTGCCTTTCCATATTTCTGAGCGACATAGTGAATGACTTTTTGTCTTTTACTGTCGACAAAATCGATATCTATATCTGGCAGTGTAACACGTTCAGGGTTTAAGAATCGTTCAAATAATAAGCCGTATACTAATGGGTCTACTTGTGTTATGGATAAACTATAAGCTACAAGAGAACTTGCTGATGAACCACGGCCAGGACCTGTTAAAATACGGTTTTCTTTAGCAAAACGCATAAAATCTGCAACAATTAAAAAATAATCTGCAAAGCCCATTGAACAAATAATTTCAAGCTCGTATTGAAGTCGCTCCTGATAAACTTGAGGAATTTCAATTTGCTTAAAACGATCCGCCAATCCTGCAAAAGCCTCTTTGACAAGCAAGCTTTCGGCTGTTTCATCAGTTGACACAGGAAATTTAGGCATTTGAACGTGCATTTCAGGAATTTCCGCCGTACAGCTAGCTAGCATCGTCGCACTAGACTCAAGCCATTCTGGATGATCTGCAAACCAACTTTGCCATTCCTCCTTCGTTGGAGCGAAATAACCTTGTAAATGTGCTGATAACATTGTATCGGTAAGCTTGTCACCTGCATCTATTGCTCTTGCAACCTCAAAGGCATAATGATCTTCCGGACGTAAAAAATAGCAGCTCTGAGAGGCAACCATCGTTATGTTCATAGTTTCACACCATGCTACAAACATTTCTTCTTTTTCAGCTATTATTCCTGCTGGTCTGGCAATACCCATAAATAAACACTTACCAAATACCTTGTTTAGAGCACTTGCTACTTCATTCCAATCCTCAATTTCTACTAAATCATCCGAAGAAAGTAATGCCACACATCCCGCTGCATATCCTTCAAGCCATTTCCACGGTAGTGCATCATCTTCTCTAATAGAAACTGCACTACTAATCTTTAAAAGATGTTGGTAACCTTCTTGCGTCTGAGCATACAGCACAAGTGGAACCTTTCTTTCTTGCCATTGTATGTTTATCGAGAGCCCTAATACAGCATGAATATTCGCTTGCCGCAACGCTTTACAAAAAGGCAAAAGCCCGTACAATTTTGAATTGACGATTGCACAGGCCTGAGTATTTTGCTCTTGTAAAAAAGGGATCAATTGTTCAAGCCGAATCGTACTTTTCAATAAATCCGCGCTCGTATGCATTTTCGTATATACATGTGTCAAATGAATCCCTTCCTTTCTAGGTATTAAAGATAATATTAAATTTAAAGCTTTGAATAAAGAAGGTGTATTTATTAACCATTTTTATCCAAACTAATTAATTAGAAGGCTCTGATTTCCGCTACAGGCTACTCACTTTCCCGCGGGAGTCGAGTAACCCTACGCTACAATCAGTTAAAATGAAAATATATTAGCAAAATAGCAACAAAAAAATCCTTTATCGCTCAATATCCCCAATCAACACGCCTGTATTATTATTTTAGTTAGCGCACGATCGTCGCAAGATCACAGTCTTATTGGTTCGCAAGCGAATCATCACGTTATTGATATGCCTTACAAATTTCCTGTAATCTCGTTATAACATGGTCTGCTTCTTCCCATGAGTAAGCTGTAGCCCCAGAAGCGAGCGGATGTCCACCACCATTAAATTCCTTTGCCAAAGTGTTAATAATAGGACCTTTTGAACGTAAACGCACACGAATCTGATCGGCCTCTTCAATGAGGATCACCCATGCACAAATACCTTTCACACTTCCAAGACAGCCAACTAACAAGGAGGCCTCTGACGGTACAGCATCGAATTCTGCCAGCAATTCCTTTGTCAGCTTGATATGTGCTGCTCCATACTCATCCATTTTGAAATTTTGATAAATATAGCCCTGTAAATTTAAAAGCTTTTGATCCATTTCATACATTCCATCGAAAATTTGGTTTCGATCAAAATTATATGCAATAAGCTCTCCTGCAATTTTAAACGTTTTTACGGTTGTGCTAGGGAATTGGAAACGTCCTGTATCCCCTACAATTCCAGCAAATAATAATCTTGCGGAGGCATGAGGTAGAATCCAGTTTGCTATCTGTTTCCCTTCCTCAAAAAGCTCATAAATCATTTCACTACAAGAGCTCGCATTCGTATCCACCCACAGTAAATCACCATACGCATCATCATTTGGATGATGATCTATTTTAATGACCATTTTACCCTTTGTATAGCGTTGATCGTCTACACGTTCAGTATTTGCCGTATCTGTTACTATAACTAAAGCATCGTCGTATATATCATCCGTAATGTGGTCTGGTTTCGCTAAAAAGGATAATGATTCATCATGATCACCTACAGCAAAAACTTTCTTTTCCGGATAATTTGCTAAAATTAGCTCTTTTAACCCTTGCTGCGATCCATAAGCATCTGGATCTGGACGCACATGGCGATGAATAACGATTGTTTCATATGAAGCAATTGTGTCGATGATTTGTCTTTTCAAATTAATTCCCCCAAAAATGATAGTAATAACCGTTAGCATTTTTCTTCAATAATAGTTACAATAATGACTAGTTATGCTAGGAGGTTTACTATGCTCAATTTAATATTTGTGTTTGCAATAATCATATCATTTGTTTTTTATTTTTATTTTAAAACAAAACAGTTTCGTTCACCATTACCGATCGCTAAAAATTGGTACAAAAGTAAAGCCAATGTAAGTTTTGGTGCATTTATTCTTTTATTTGGTTTAAACCAAGCATATTTATTCCCTGAGTTATATACATTTATTATTGTAGCAATTCTTGTCGTTTTAGGCATCTTTGTTATTATCGAAAATATTAAAAAGGTTCGTCACTACGGTCAATTTGTTGAAGAAGAATACCGTATTAACAAATGAATAATCAATTATGCCTCGGCATAATTGCGTCTGGAATCGGTCGTTGCCATAGGACGTGACGTTCTTAGACTGAGTTCCGACACCCGCTGAAAGAAGTAAAAGGGATGGCCTAGCATTTACCCTAGGCCATCCCTTTTTGTCTTTTCTTAACGTTCTAGTAGTTGGAACATCATCATTGCCTTCCCTACAAGAATTTGTTGATTGAACACTTCGAAGTCCATTTTCACAAACTTACGACTCATATCTAGTATTCGAGGCTTTACAATAAGTGTACTTTCCATTTGCACAGGCTTGATGAAATAAATCGTCATGTTTTCGGCAACTGCATCCCCACGTTTACGACGCTTTAACGCAAATGAGCCAACTTCCGCTAACAAAGTTGTAAATGCTCCATAAGAAATTGCCCCATATTGGTTTGTCATTTGAGGTGTTACTTTAAACTCTACGATTAGTTCTTCATCGCCAAGCACCTTCATCTCATTTTTCACTAAATCATCGATTGTTTCACCATGTTGTGGTTGTCTTTGAGCAAGTTGAAGCGCTTTTAGTACATCTTGTCGACTAATAACACCTTGCAAAACATTGTCATCATCAACGATTGGTAACAGGTCAATTCCTTCCCAAATCATACGATGTCCTGCAGAAGCAACACTCATTTTCATCGATCCAGCAATCGGATTTTTTGTCATAACCTTTTCAATAAGCTCGTTTTCTTCTCGTCCAATAACGTCTTTTACCGTAATCATCCCAGCAAGCTTATTGTTTGCTGTAACAACAGGAAATGCACCATGAGTTGTTCGTTCATTTAGCTTTTGGAAATGATGAATTGTTTCATCATTTCGAAGAACAGCCGTATCAGTCATCGGTACATAAATATCTTCAATAAATAAAATATCTTTTTTGATTAATTGGTCATAAATTGCACGGTTAATCATTGTTGCCACGGTAAAGGTGTCATAGCTTGTTGAAATGATTGGTAGGTCCAAGGAATCTGCGAGTAACTTATTGTCCTCAGTTGTATCAAAGCCCCCTGTAATTAAAACAGCTGCCCCAGCTCGCAGTGCATTTTCATGTGCTCTAATACGATTACCTACGATTAGCAAGCTTCCTGCATCTGTATAACGCATCATATCTTCTAATTGCATGGCACCAATAACAAATTTCGTTAACGTTTTATGTAGACCCGTTTTTCCACCTAAGACTTGGCCATCTACAATGTTAACTATTTCAGCGAAGGTTAATCGCTCAATATTTTCTTTCTTTTTCTTCTCAATACGAATTGTTCCAACACGTTCAATAGAGCTTACTAAACGACGATTTTCCGCTTCTTTAATGGCACGGTATGCCGTTCCTTCACTCACCTGCATTTCCTTTGCAATTTGACGTACTGAAATTTTATCGCCCACGGGTAGTGATTCGATGTATTGTAAAATTTTCTCATGTTTTGTAGACAAATTATCACCTATTTCTCAAGCATCAATTCTGCTCTTAGTGTACCATATTTTTTATCAAAATATTTAATATAAAGTGATGAATTTGTTTTCTTTTCCCATCGTTTCAACTACGCACGTGGTGCCAATCCATATAGTACAGCTGTGTCGCTGATTAGGAACAGTTTACTTTTTCACCCGCTTTTAAAATTTGAACCTCTGCATTTTGCACTAAATCTGCAAAATTTTGTGGATCCTGCTCGATTGGAGGGAAAGTATTATAATGAACTGGTACGACAATTTTCGGCTTCAAAAATGAAACTGCACAAGCCGCATCTTCTGGGCCCATCGTGAAGTTGTCACCAATTGGTAAAAATGCAACATCAATAGGATGGCGTTCTCCAATTAATTTCATATCACTAAACAACGCCGTATCCCCTGCATGATAGATAGTTAATCCTTCGATAAACAATAATATTCCAGCAGGCATTCCCATATATATAATTTCGTTATTTTCAGTTACATATGACGAACCATGGAAGGCTTGGGTAAATTTTACTTTACCAAAATCAAATTCCTTGGCTCCCCCTATATGCATCGGATGCGCTTTCACTCCTTGCCAAGAAATCCAATTAGCTAGCTCATTTGGTGCGATGACGAGTGCATCTTTTTTCTTTGCAAGCTCCACAGTATCACCAACATGATCATTATGGCCATGTGTAAGTAAAATAATATCTGGTGCTTCATCAGTAACCTTTAAATCTGTTTGCCCATTCCCATTAATGAATGGATCTATCAATATTGTTTTCCCATTTGATTGAATTTTGACAACTGAATGTCCATGATAACTAATTTCCATATATGTTTCCTCCCTGCAGTACATATTGTGCTACATCATTTTTATTCGCTATCCATGCGATTTTTCCCTTTTTTTGATATGCTTGTACAGAGAATAATAGCATCCTTTCCTAACAAAGCTATACCCTGTTAGGAGACAATTATTCATCGCGTCGAATTCGAGTTATAGATTGCTCAAAGGTCGATGCCTCATCATGCAGGCTATTATTTTAGTTGAGCACGCGAAATTTTTTTAATGCAAAAAGAGGAGGAAATGTTTATGTCAAAGGTTGAAGAAATTCAAAATTATTTGCAACAAAACCAAATTGATGCCGCTTTCGTAACGACACCAGACAATGTTTTTTACGTTTCAGGCTTTAAAAGTAACCCACATGAGAGATTACTAGGTGTGGTAATTTTTAAAGAAGCAGAACCTTTTTTAATTTGCCCACAAATGGAGATCCCCGATGCGAAGGATGCAGGTTGGTCTTACGAGGTCATCGGTCACCAAGATACTGAAAATTCAATGGAAGTTCTTGCACAAGCGATTAAAGATCGAAATGTTAACCCACAAACGTTTGCTATCGAAAAAGCTCAGCTTATTGTAGAGCGTTTTGAAGCTTTACAACAATCATTCCCGCAGGCAAGTTTTGTCCGTCTCGACGAAAAAATCAATGCTATGCGAGTAATTAAAGATGAAAATGAATTAGAAAAATTACGTAAAGCTGCCGAACTAGCTGACTATGCTATTGAAATCGGCTGTAAAGAAATCGCTGAAGGCAAAACAGAAATGGAAATCTTAACAGCGATAGAAAGTGCCATTCAGGATAAAGGCTGCAAGATGTCCTTTGAGACAATGGTATTAAGCGGTCCAAAAACAGCCTCTCCACACGGGAAACCAGGTGCTCGAAAAATAGAAAAAGGCGATTTGATATTATTTGACCTTGGTGTAATTTACGACGGTTATTGTTCTGACATTACACGTACTGTTGCCTTTGGTGAACCTAGTGAGGCACAAAAGGAAATCTACAACACAGTCCTTTCTGCTAATACAAATGCAATTGCAGCAGTAAAACCAGGTGTTCGCGCAATGGATTTAGATAAAATCGCTCGTGATACTATTACTGAAGCAGGCTATGGCGAATATTTCACACACCGACTTGGTCACGGTCTCGGCATTTCTGTACATGAATTCCCATCTGTGACAGGCGCAAATGAAATGACAATGGAGGAAGGCATGGTCTTCACAATTGAACCAGGTATCTATAAATCTGATGTGACTGGTGTCCGTATTGAAGATGATGTAGTAGTAACAAAAGACGGAGTAGAAGTACTAACAAAATTCCCGAAAGATTTGATTGTACTATAATTCAAAATCCGGATACAATTACGCCAAGGCGAAATTGATTTAATGAATCCTATAGAAAAGGAAGGAAGCAACCAAACAGGATGCTTCCTTTTTTAGTGGTAAAAAACCGGATGGTCAGGGAGTCTTTGCGAATATTGAGCGCTTTAAATGATGGTGATTTCCGTTTAAGACTACTCGCTTTCGCAAAGATTTTCTGAAGTTTCACTTTATAACTATAAATCAAAGTGACACGTTAGAAGATACACGCTATGTGAAGTAGTTGATTGGAGTGGAGACTGGGCGACTCCTTGGGGATCAATGAACTGCACCCGAATTATTGGACTTTAAAATTCTAATAAAAGAGGTGCAGTTTGTGATTTCCGATGAACAAAAATTAACAGCTATTGTCGCTT